>NZ_JASATW010000060.1:0-8007 GCF_030405905.1 Sphaerothrix gracilis Ecp01 | reverse complement strand
AGCTCAGACATCTCTGAATCCGATATTTCTGATTTCGAGGAGTCAGATTCCCCTGGCAAACAGCCAGGTTTCTCGAGGCCCATTTCAATCAACAGACGAATTTTTTTTGACATGGATAATGCTTGCCATGCTGGATCGTCTCTATGAGAGTTGATCGGAGTTCGTAACTCTCGAAGATCAACATTGATTCTGTCTTGTTTAGCCATGCTCCAAGTTTACTCGCTTAGAGCCATATTCCACTTTATCCGCCACCTGTACCTACATAACTCAAAAAGGCGATAAAAACATTTTTTGCGCATTATGGTGATAAATGGTGATAAATGCGCTATTCTAATTCGCAAGGAGGTCAAGCGACCTTCGAGCGAAACGCCACGAAAGGAAATCGAAAATGATTGAAACTACTCAAAATACTGGATTTGAGTCTCTGGCGCAGGAGCCTGCGCAAGTCCCCGAAGTTGCCCTCGAAGCTGCGAGCGAAGTTCGAGCGAAGTCAACATCAGCAAGTGATCTGGCTGATGAGTTTGGCGTGTCTTCTCGGACCATCCAAGGGTGGTTCAAAATCATCCGCCAGGCTTATCCGTGGATTAATGAGGCAGATCTGAAAACTGGCAGCTCTGCCAAGACTCGCTACACCCCCTATTGCCAGCAACTCATAGCTGAGTTTCGCCAAGCTGCTGAGAGTATGTCTGCCGAGGATTGGGTCGCCTCAGTTCATGCTCAAAATTCTGATTTGTTTCATGCTCAGGAAAAGGTTCCACTCAGTGTTACAGAAGTCGTTCCCTTAGAAGCTGGCTCTGGTAAGGAGCTTTACCCGGTAGATCGCACTGCTGCAAGTTCGCTGGTTCCAAGCGGAGAGAGTTATCTAGAGGCTCTTAGTGAGCAAAAATCTGAACTGGAAGCTATAGAGGCTCAAGAACTGGCGTTGCTGCAACGGATGCAAAGTGGCTTGCATCGTCTGAATCAAGGCCAAGACCAATGGAGTCGTGCTAACGACCTGAGACGACAACGCCTACTCCGACAGGCCCGTCTTGAGGCTGCAACCTTAGCAATCGAACTGGAAGAAGAGTTCGAGAACACTCGTCGGGAAACTCAATACAGAATTCAGACAGGGCAGGTGCCGGGAAAGCCTCAAGGCGAAGAAAACCCACAGGCGCAGTCAGCGTAGCTGTTTTAGCGATCGCCTCAGCGTTTGTTTTGTGGCTGTTTACCTCAGCACATTCTTTACAAGAGCCACGCCATGAGCCACCTTGTCGAAGCTTTGATCTACCGCCATCTAGCGTTCAAGGAAGCTGTTGAGCGGACTGAGCAGGCCGCTATCGATAGCGGCATCGAAGAGATCGCCGTCCAGATCGCCGTCCAGCAAACCCGTCTAGCGGTCATCCGTGTTCAGCGAGCAAAAGTCGAATTAGCCCTGCATATCATCAGGAGAAAAATTAATGGCCGAAAAGAATCCTTTGACTAAGAAACGTACTCGTCGCTCTACTGCTAAGACTCCCCATGTCTCCGGAGGTGGTTTGACTCCTAGTACACCGTCCCAAATAGGTAATTTTAGTGATTCGATTGAATTGCCTTACAACATTCCGGCCCATGAGCCCAATAGCCTGATTCCGTCTGATATCTACGATCCAGGGACTTCTTCTGCACCTCGGATGGAGCGCTCAGAAGCGGATCGGCGGATTGAAGACTATCACCAGATGATAGCGGCGCAGCAGGTCGCTGAGACAGGCTACAACTTCATCTCAGCGGTGATGAAGACGCACACGAGCTACCAGAAAGCTTTGGGAGATGGCTTTACGGCGTTGAAAGAGACGCTGACAACGCAGCGCAAACAGGTGAGTGCTGCCACTGCCGTTGTAGACCTGAGCACCGAGCGGCTTAAGTTTGCGACTGCCGTTCAGCGCAATGAGCAAGCCAACATCAAGTTGTCTGGTGAGCAGGTTAAGACAGGACTGCTGCAAGAGCGGACGGACATCGAGCTTGTCAAAGTGCGCAACGAAATCCAGGGACTCAAGGCTCAAGCCCAGCAAGCCTTGATGAAGGCTCAGTCCTTAGAGCTATCGGCCTAGAACGAGACGGGACGCCAGCTGGCGTCCCTCACTACTTCATTTCGAGGGAGCATCCTCATGAAAACGCAACGGGAACGCAGTAAAGAAGAGAAACAGCGCCACCAGAAGGTGCATTCTAGGTTTGGCTACCTGTCTACGCTGGTATGGCTGACCAGTGGCACGTCCCTATCGATTTCATTGCTTAGCGGCATTCTGTTTCAGAATCCGGGCATGGCGATCGCGGGCTTTGGAACGACGGGACTGTCCTTTGCCGCTCTGAAGTCTAGCCGCGAACGCGCCACTCAGACCGCGATAACGCTGTTGGTGCAGAGCAACAATGATTGGGAGCATCGGCTGGCAACTACAGCTCAGGAAAGCCAGAGCCAAATCGACAGGCTGAGCCGTGACCGTGATGCTTTGCAGGCATCACAGAGAGAGCTGATGCAAACGCTAACAGAGACTCAAAGCCAAGCAGGCGATCGCCAAGAGCGGATGAAGGTTCTACAGACCGAAGCTAGCCAGCTGACAGGACAACTGAGCCGTTTGCAAGTGCAAGTGGCTGATCTCGCTGCTAGAGACAGCGCTAACCAGACAGAGCTAGGGCAGCGACGAGAGCAGGTCAAGACGCTCTCGCAGCGTCTAGCTCAGACCCAGGAAGCTTTAGAGCAGGCTCAGTTGGCCTTAACCGAAAAGCGGCATGATTTAGTCGTCCATCTGGACGCGATTGAGGTTCAGATCCTCGACGTTTGGAACCCTTTATTTCAGGGACTCATTGCCATCTGCGATCGCTTCGACCCGAATCGTCCAGTATCAGATTTAGAGTATGCGGGCAAGCCAGTCGAGCTGGACGAGACAGAGAAAAAGCGGTGGACGCACTACCGGGAGTCTCTGGTGGCCTATGACGCGGGCCTTAGAGATCGCGTCAACGCTATGAGTGAAGAGTGCGATTGCCATGACGATGCCTATAGCTTTTTCCTGACCCTGCTAGAGGAGATGACGCTGAGCTACTGCAAGCTCTGGTCGGGCATCCGAGACTTAGAACTCGGCACTACTCACGAAGGCGAGAAGCAATCTATCTATGCTGAGTTTGAGCAACTACGCGATGATTACGTCTCGGAAGCGTCCCAGTGGGTCGAGCGGTCTTCTCAGGTTGAAGTCGGCTTCAACGTGATTGAGGACAGCTTCAAGCAGGAACTAGCCAGTTTGCAGCAGCGCATTGTGGACGCTGAAGCTTTGATTGAAGTGCTGCAAGCCCCGCGTCAGTTTCCTGGTGAAACGTCCATCGACAAGGCAGGCAACCGTCTAATTGAGCACTTTGCTGCCCATAGCGTGATTCTAGATGCCGTCGAGAGCATCAAGATTCCTGGTGGCTTCCGGCTGCGCTTCAAAGTAGATCGCAATGCCGGCACCACCAAGCTGACTGATTCAGAGATAGACAAAATCTGTGATGAAGTGGGAGCCTGGGGTGTCTCTCAGCATCGGCTCAGCTCCGAGGACTTTGAGCTAGACCCTCGCAACTTCCTGCTAGAGGTGACGCTTTCTACCCCTGGCGAGAGCCAGTCCCGCTCAGCTAAGAGTAAAAAGCGCTCCGCGTCAAATTCAGCAGCGGCCAAAGCAGAAGCCGTGGGCGCTGAACTGGTAGCCGGGCGCTTCACGGAGCTGGACTGCTACAGTGCGGCAGAGTTTGAGGAGGTTGTGGCACGTAAGTTCGTCCCGCGCGTCCGGGTAGTAGCAGGCTCGACTGGCGGCAAGTCGCCACTGCTAGAGCTGATCGCCTGCGCGATCGCCCAGCTCCAGAAAGGTCAGCTCTGGCTAATCAACCCAATACCCGGCAGTCCCAAAGACTGGTTCCATGTGCCAGGGGTAGTGCCGCCGGGGAGCGACGGCATCGAGGCCGCAATCTCATGGCTAGGGGAAGCGCACGCCGAGTTCCAGCGCCGCCGCAACGACCTGCCCGGAACCGCCAACAAGCCGTTCATCACGGTGATGGTCGATGAAATCAACGCGATCGCCCGCGACTACCCAGATCTGGGCCTAGTGATGAAAGACTTCTACCAGCTCTCAGACCACACGCGCATGGGCTTTTTGACGGCGGGGCAAGGGGCGAATGTCTCTGGTGTCAGCGGTGGTTCTCAGTCCAACCGCAAGACCGGCAACGCTACCAAACTGATGGCAGAAGACTTTGAGAACGCCACTCAGGTCTTTACGGCGACAGCGGCGAAGGTGTGGATCAATAAGCATCTCAAGGGCAATCAGATGAAAGCTTTTGAGGAGCGCTTAGACGCGCTCAATCAGCTCTGCGTGGAGCTGAACGAGGCAGAGGGCAAGTCAGCGTACCCGACTGACCCCACCAGCAAAGTCGTTTCTCCCGATGCCTACCGGATAGCGCTGGTAGTCAGCCCCAGAGAAGCCGAACCGTTCTTCATCCAGCTTCCGGCCTACAGCAGCTATGTCGGCCAGCTAGAGGGAGTCGAGTTCCCAGAGGGGGCTGAGGTGACAGCGCCTAAAGCGAACCAGATGTCTTTGGGCCTGCTAGACGGGGGGACTCCGCCTGAAACTCAATGCGTCCACTGCGGCCACGACAGGTTTCGCCGCAAGGGGGAGTATGCCGATGGTCGGCTGCGTTATGTCTGCTCAAGCTGCGGACGTGTCCCTGTGCAGCTAGACGCCCCGGCTCGCCGTGGCTAAACAAAAACAGCCGTTTTCACTCAGTTTTACTTGAAAATCGTCTCGCAAAATGAGGCAGATGTCTCGGATGTCGAGGTAAATCACTCAAAAAGTCTAGGCGTCCAGGTCAATCCGTCTCCTGTGTCCACCCCAGTATTGAGAGGTCATGATGCCTACTGCTAATGCTCCAGCAAAACTTCACCGCGATGCTCTGCAAACGCTGAAAGAGTACGATCTGCGAGATGTGCTTGAGGCGCTTTGTTCAACTCATGGCGCTAGAGCGATTGCCAAAGAAATCAGAACGCTGCCAGCTCTCTCGCAAAAGGTGAGAGAGCTTCTATGACAGGCTGCTATCTACTGCACTTTGAGCAGCCCATTAGCTCTCTCCATACCACCCGGCACTACCTGGGATGGTCTAGTGATATCGAATCTCGCATAGCTCATCACCAGGCTGGAGAAGGTTCTAAGCTCTGCCAGGTGGCGAAAGCCAGAGGGATTGGTTTCACCCTGGCGCGCACCTGGGCAGGCGATCGCTCCCTGGAGCGAAGGCTCAAGAATCGCAAAAATAGTCCGAGGCTCTGCCCAATTTGCCAAGCACAAAAGTCAAAAACCCCGGCCTAACCGACCAAAGCAGTCCGGGGTTACCCCAAAATCAAAGGAGTAATCCAATTATGCAACGTCAACGTCAACTAACCGCCGCTACCATCGTCACGGGCAGCTCAGTTTTAGCCCTATCACTAAGCTTATGCCTCATTCCTGTCAGTAAAAAGCTAGGAGCTTTAGCAACGCTGGTAACAGGTAGCTACACCGCTGGCACCGTTACCCTATCGCTCAGTGTTCGAGGACGGCTGAGGAAGCTGTCTGCTGAGCAAGAGCAGCTAAGCACTACAGCGAATGAAAGAGTGGCTAGTGCTGAAAGAGACCGTGATGAAGCCGCTAAGCAAACTGTCCTAGCTGAAAAGGGAAAGGAAAATCTGCGGGGACAGCTCTATCAGCTAGAACAGGAGCTGATAGAGCTTCAAACTCGATTGGTTGAACAGCAGGGGCACAGCCAGCAGCTCCAAGAGCACAGCAGCGAGTTGCTGGCGGCTCTCACCAAAAGCCAGGAGTTTGTCGCGCAGTACGAACAGCTTTGCCCTGAATATCTAGAGCGTGCCACCGCCGCCGAGATGAAGGCTGAGATGTTTGAGGTTGCCCTTCATCGCTCGCGCCTGGAAAGCGCTAGCCCGCTAGAGAGCGATCTCGCCGACGATGCCTTGCTTGAAGCTACTTCTTTCTAAACCTCTCACTTCATTCCCTAGAAAATTCTTCAGGAACGACTTATGGATCCTATCTCTGATTTTCTGCCGACACCAGCGGTACAGCAGCTAGAAACTTTATTCGGTTCTAGATGGCGAGCGATGGCTTTGAAGGATCGGGTAGCTATTATTGCTGCAATTGCTAAAAGCCTGTCAGCTAATCTTAACGGGACTGCCCTATTGCCTTTGCCAGAGGTGTGCAAGGCTGAAGGCCATGTTTTTAGCGACTCAAGGATTGCGCCATTATTGAGGCAGCTCGATGGCGAAATCGAGTCAGGTAATGATTATATGCAGCTTATTATGGGTATTGCTGAAAGCTGCTCAAGTGAAAGGTTTACGCTTAAACCCTGCTCTATTTCCAATCCTGTAAATTGGCCCGCTCTGACTCAGCAAGCAATGCATCTATTCCAGCAGGCGCAGCAAGCGATTGAACAAGAGCTACAAGCGAGAATTCAGTCCAATAGCGAGTTGGCCCAGGCTGTTGCGGGTCTAAAGAGTCAGCTTGAAGAGTTAGAGCGAACGCATCAGCGCTATCGGATAGAAACCGACCTGCTTAATCTGCTTCAGCAGCAGAAGAATAGTGAGCTATGGGCACTGGTCGCAAAAGTACAAGCCTTCAGTACGCAAGCGGCTGATTCCTTTAGCGAGATTCCAGATTCATCCGCTGAGCCAGAAGCTGAAATATAGATGGAGGTAGGCGATCGCGTCGTGTTTTTGAAGGGCTGGCCGAGTCAGCGCTTCGGTGTGGTGGTAGACTTCCGCTGCTGCCGCAATCCGCCCCGCGACCGGGTTGCTGTGGTGCTTTGGGATGCCGGATATATCAGCTTTTCCTCGCCAGAGGAAACAGAACTGGCGAATGAAGTAGGTCAGATTGCTCTGCCGCTGCTAGCCTTTGAATAACTTCGGATACCTTCGAGTACCTTCTATCAAATGTCAAGGGTTTAGCGTGACGCGACAGCTAGATAGGCGAGTTTGCAAATCTGCGAGCGCGATCGGCAATTGCAAGACTCCCTTGTCGCGACAACTATGATCAAAATGACAACTATGATCGCTAATGCGGTTAATCTCGATTTGCGGTATTTGGCTCAGTTGAGTGAGCCGAGCGAGTCGCCGCAGCGCGTTTGCGATAGCTCTCAGTGTGGATTTCGATAATCAAGGCATGATGCACCAGGCGATCTACTGCCGCGACGGTCATCATGTCATCGGCAAAGATGGTGTCCCATTGACTGAAGGGCTGATTGGCCGTGATGAGAACACTACGCCGTTCGTAGCGATGGGCAATCAGCTCAAATAGGACTGAGGTTTCGGCCTCTGACTTTTTGACGTAGCCGAGGTCATCAATGACGAGTAAGTCAAAGCGGTCGAGCTTGTGGAGCAAAGTGGGCAATTCCAACTGCAACTTCGCCTGCTGCAACTGCTGCACCAGAGCGGTGGCGGTGAAGAACTTAGCCCGTTTGCCGAGTTCGACGATAGACCGTGCCAGGGCTGCCGCCAAATGGGTCTTCCCAACACCGGAAGGCCCGAAGATTAAACAGTTTTCGGCGCGCTCTAACCAACCGGTATCCGTGGCCAGTTGCATCAAAGGAGCGGGATTGAGCTTAGGGACATGGTCCCAGTCAAAGTTGGAAACCGTTTTTGCGGCGGGCAGTTGGGCCTCTTGCAGGGCGCGTTTGAGGCGCATACTCCAGCGTCGGTCCACCTCCAATTCGCAAAGTGCTAGCAAGAATTGAGCGTAAGACCACTGTTCTTGCATGGCCTGATGTTCGAGGGTTTCCCAATGCTGGAGCATGTGGGAGAGGCGCAGGCGTTTGAGGTGGAGGCTGAGACTTTGGTAGGGACTCACTGCTGGCGTCTGGCTGGAGGAGTTGGTCATAGTCTTTCAAGTCATGTTGTTGCACCTGCACGGCAGGCAACGTCGTTTCCTTCAGAAGCTGGAAGTGTTTCTGTAAAGCCACTAAGGTCAAGGTGCCAGTAGCAAGTTGGGCCGCCAGATACTC
>NZ_JASATW010000006.1:82252-272016 GCF_030405905.1 Sphaerothrix gracilis Ecp01 | reverse complement strand
TGGCCGCCAGAGGCGCTGCCCGCTCCCGCCGATGAGCCACCAGAGCTAGCCCCCTTAAGCTGGAGCCGCGATCGCTTAATCCGGGCGATCGCCGCCCTGCCGGATACTGCGCCCGACTTTGAAATTGAAATTGAGCCAGAAGCGCCGCAGCCGCCTATGCTGCCCTCCCTAGCTGTTGCCGTGCTGCCGGGATACCTGGTGATGTCGGCCCAGGCGGCTCCGGTGCGGCAGCTAATTGCCGGTCAGCGCTCCCAAGCCCCAACGCTGCTGGACGCATCCCAGTTTCAGCCCACACTGACCAATCCCGATTTTGAGCAGGCTCTCGTCACTATCTATGGCAATGTCGGCCAGATTAATCGCTACGCCGTCGCCGATCCGACTATTTTTGATTTGCCCTTCCCCCCTCCCCTGCCCATACCGCTGCCGTTTCCCCGCCCCGATTTCTCCTCCGAAGATATTCGCGCTCTGACCGAAACAGATGCGGTGCTAGAAAGCTTTGTCAAAGTCACAGACGGCGGCATTTTGGCCCAGGGCCGCGCCTATATTGATCCGGCCCAGCCGCTAGAGCTAGGGCAAGCGCCTGCCGCAACGAACCCGCTGCCCCAGCTACTGCCAGCCCCCACCTACCTCTTCAGCAGCGGCTACGATTTGGGCGGTCTGGGTCTGCGGCTGCTCCGTCTTCTAGAGAGCTTCAATATTGAGCAGATTGACACCGGGCTGGCCTTTTTGAACATCGCGGTGACGGCGGCGACCGGGCTGGACTTAGAAGCTGATATTTTGGCCTGGATGGACGGGGCTTATGGCTTCTTTCTGTTTCCCAGCCGCGAAGGTCTGGTGAGTGAATTTGAGCCGCAAATTGAGTTGGGTCTGGGCCTGATGCTGCAAACCAGCGATCGCCCGGCGGCTGAACAGGCCCTGCAGGCCCTCGATCAGTTTCTGCTGAGCAACGGCGTCACCGTCGAGTCCCAGACCATCAATGACGTAGCGGCAACCCGCTGGGAAATTGCCCTGACAGAGGGAGCGAGCCCAACCGATATCGTCGGCTATGGCTGGCCTAGCGAGGATGTGCTGACCCTGGCGGCAGGCTCCGGCTCTCTGCGGCGCTTGCTCAATCCCCGGCCCTATGAGCCGCTGGCAGAACACACCACTTTTCAAAATGCGATCGCCCCTTTTCCGGCAGAAAATCAGGGTTATTCCTACATCAATATGGGGTCTACGCTGTCCTTTTTATACCGGGCGCTGGGCCTTAGCCTAGAGACTCCTTTTGTGCCGGAAGCCCAGCGTTTCTTAGGCACTTTGCACAGCATCAGCCTCACGACTTCGCAAGCGGCTGACTATGCCCAAGCCGATTTATTCTTTGTTTTAGCCCCGGCTGAAGACTAAGAAAAAAGCCCAACCAACGGCTGGACTCCCTAAATATGCTTTTAACGGTTTGATTTAAGTTTGTGATTTATCGGGCTATTTAAGATTGGATTAAAGTTTCCTAATTATATCACTTAACTGTTGCTTCTTGCAGGAAGCCCAGTTAAATGATATGTCGTAGGAGATTACTGAGTAAGATAGTTTTTCTCTCTTGAAATGACTGTAAATTAGGTGACATTCTGATAGTTTTTCGTTTTTTGCCAGAAATTATAGCTATGAACTTATTGCTTGAAGCCCTGAGATAGCTAGGTTTCGTAGCCTCTCACACCGCAGTTATTACAATTGATTACGCAATGGGATAGCCAGCCATAGCGATCGCTTCTGTGATCGCCGCGTTGGAGGCAACCGTGTTAATTTTGACCAGTTTGGTCGTGGGGTCAGCCTCAACTTGGGCATTGGGATCTACCTGATGGACGGCCTGCGTAATCGTTTCGGCGCAAGCCGCACAGGCCATTGTTGGAATCGTAAATTTGAGGGGAGTCATGGGGCTAAATTTTCCGGCGCGGCTATTGGCAGAATTGTTTCTATTCTAAAAATTGTCAGCCACGATCAGCGATTTAATCTTGAGGCAGCTTAGTCAATAAAGCGCACCTCTACCGGATCACCCGCTGTCACCTTCAGCTCAGCCGCCGCGCTGCCGTTGCTAACGGCAATCTCTACCCAGCCGTGACTGCCAATTAGCGCCACCAGCTTGCCCGCTGGCTGTTCTCCGTAGGCTGTCACCGCCTGAATTTCTAAAATATCAAGGCTAGCCACCCACTGCCGCTGCTGCAAAACTTTGCCCGGAATGGAGGTGACGAGATTGCCGAAGCGATCGATATACTGCACCGCCCCCTGGAAGCCGGCCCCCTGTCGCTGGTAGTTGACGGCGGGGAGGCGTTTAAGGCTAGACGGGGCGATCGCCGTTCCCAGCAGAGTAAACGTGGTGCCCTTGGCTAAATAAGCCCCCACAGGCGCAAAGATATCCCGGCCATGAAACGTCTGGCTGGGCTGGGGCGATCGCCAATAGATGGGGTTGTCTAGCTCAACGGCGGCTAGCACTGTGGTGTCGGCAAAAATGCCGCTAAATAAGCCATTATCCGGCCCGACAAAATAGCCCTGGGGCGTCTGCAGCGCGATCGCCCGCCGCTGGGTGCCCACGCCCGGATCGACAACGGCGACATGCACTGTGCCATCGGGAAAGTAGCGATAGGCGCTTCTGAGGTTGAAGCTGGCGGCTGCAACGGCCTGGGGCGCAATGTCGTGGGTCAGATCGATCACGGTGGCGTTAGGGAAAATCCGGGCGATCGTGCCTTTCAGGACGCCGACATAAATATCCTGACTGCCAAAATCCGTAAGTAAAGTGATCAACGCAGGCATAGCAAGCTTTTTATCAATTGTTCCCTGACATAGCCAGTAAAAATTTCGGTTTTCCCTCTTGCACTCTACCAAGGCGGTTTGGTTATGATAGTCACCAGTTCTACTGCGGCGTTGGTGACTGCCAACAATGTTTTACGATCTATGTCTTTTGTACAAGGGAACTAAACTGTGTCGATGGCAGTAGACCGGGCATTGTACCCGGAAACTTAAAATCGATGCTACGGTACCCACCTGGTTTCACCAGGTCGAAGACTGAGGTAAGACGGCGCTGCGGTGAACTTCTAGCTTTAAGAAGTCCTCTACTGGCTTTGTGGAGGGCTTTTTGTTTAGGCAAACAGGCTTACGGTTGGCCGGAAAATTGTATATAATTTAACCTCCCATTAATCTCATTTATTTTAATTTCATCCATTCGCTGGGCCGCCGTCAATCTATCTTCTACTGGCCCGGCTTGACGCAACAAAATTGGATCAAAGCCCTTGAATAGCTCAGACTTTCCGGCAACTGTTGTTCGCCTCGAAAACGGCTTGACGGTGATTCATCAGCAGATCACAGCTACGCCTGTCGTCGTCACTGATGTCTGGGTGAGAGCCGGGGCGATCGCAGAGCCGACAGACTGGGCGGGTATGGCCCATTTTTTAGAGCACATGATCTTTAAGGGCACCGATCGGCTGCCCCCCGGTATGTTTGATGCGGCGATCGAGAGTCGCGGCGGCATGACCAATGCGGCCACTAGTCATGACTATGCCCATTTCTTTTTGGCGATCGCCGCCGATGCTTTAGCCGAAACCCTGCCCTATCTGGCTGACCTGCTGCTGCACGCCGCCATTCCCGCCGACGAGTTTGTGCGAGAGCGCCATGTGGTGCTGGAGGAAATTCGCCAGTCCCTGGATGATCCAGACTGGCTCGGCTTTCAGGCCATGTCGGAACTGCTCTATCAAAAGCATCCCTATGGGCGTCCGGTTTTGGGCACAGAGGCGCTACTGAATCAGCGATCGCCAGAAGAGATGCGCCATTTTCACCAAGCCTACTACCAGCCGGAGAACATGACGGTGGTGATGGTGGGCGGCATTGCCCTAGAAAAAGCGCTAGAGATGGTTCTGCACGCTTTTCGGCCCTTTGCCAGTCAGGTGGATAAGCCCGTGGAAGCTAGGGAAGCGCTGCCCAAAATTAAGGGCGTGCAGCGGCAGGTCTTGCAGCTACCCCGTCTAGGACAGGCCCGACTGACGATGGCCTGGACGGGGCCGGGGGTGAAACAGCTACGCCAAGGCTATGGCCTCGATCTGCTTTCGGTGCTGCTGGCAGAAGGGCGCTCGTCGCGGCTGGTGCGGGAGCTGCGGGAGGAGCGACAACTGGTGCAGGACATCAGCAGCAGTTTCTCGCTGCAGCGCGAGGGCAGCTTGTTTACGCTCAATGCCTGGCTGCTGCCAGAACATGTCTCGATGGTGGAGGCTATTATCTGCGATCGCCTTGCCGCCTTAGCCACCGACCCAATTCCGCCGAGCGAGCTGAGCCGCTGCCAGCGACTGCTGTGTAATGACTACGCCTTTTCCACGGAAACCCCCGGTCAGCTCGCCGGACTCTACGGCTACTACGGCACCATTGCCCAGCCGGAAGTCTGCGTGACCTACCCGCAAACTATTCAAGCCTACGCCGCTGCTGACCTGCAGCAGCTAGCTCAGCAGTACCTCTCCCCGGAAAACTACGTGGCTACGATTCTGCAGCCAGCCTGAGGATGGGGCTACTAAGTTAGCTATGATGCTTCCTGTATGTGCTAAATTTACCCCCTGCTTCTCCGAGTGACTGTATCAACCTCCGTCAGCCAACCGCTCACGCACCGCACCGTTCTTGCCAATGGCCTCACTGTCTTAGTTGCTGAGAATCCAGTTGCAGATATTGTGGCCGCTCGTATCTTTGTGCGGGCGGGCACCGGGCGAGAACTGCGATCGCAGGCCGGACTGTTTAACCTGCTGGCGGCTTTGCTGACGAAGGGGGCGGCTGACCTTAGCTCGATGGACATTGCCGAGCAGGTGGAATCGGTAGGCGCCAGTTTGGGCACCGATGCTTCTGCCGACTACAGCCTGCTCAGCCTCAAGACGGTTTCAGACGACTTTGCCGAGATGCTGGCGCTGGCCGGTAAAATTCTGCGCTTTCCTACCCTGTCTCAGGCTGAGTTTGACCTAGAGCGGCGGCTGGCGCTGCAGGGCATCCAGTCTATGCAGGAGCAGCCGTTCACCGTCGCCTACAATCAGCTTCGCAGCATTCTCTATGGCGACCATCCCTACGCCCTGCCTGCCATCGGCACCCAGGAGAGCTTAGCCAATCTCGATCGCGCGGCGCTGCTGCAGGCTCACCAGACTTATTTCCGCCCTGACAACATGGTGGTCAGCATTGCCGGACGGATTGGTTTGGAGCAGGCGGTAGATTTAGTCAACACCGTTTTGGGCGACTGGCCCGCGCCGCCAACGCCGCTGCCGCCGCTTCAGTTTCCGGCGCTGCCTGACTTTCCCGTCCGCTCTATTTTGGTGCAGGAAACTCACCAGTCAATCGTGATGCTGGGCTATCAGACGGCATCTGTGAAGCATCCGGCCTACAGCGCTCTGAAACTGCTCAACACCTATTTGGGCAATGGTCTCTCTAGCCGCCTGTTTGTGGAGCTGCGAGAGAAGCGGGGGCTGGCCTATGATGTCTCGGCTTTTTATCCGACGCGGATCAGTGATTCTCAGTTTGTTGCCTATATCGGCACGGCTCCGGCCAATACGGCGATCGCTCTGGAAGGACTGCAGTTTGAGCTGGAGCGGCTGCGGACGGTGTCGCTGATTCCAGAGGAGCTGCAGACTGCTAAAAATAAGCTGCTGGGCCAGTATGCTCTGGGCAAGCAGACCAATGCCCAAGTGGCTCAGCTCTTGGGCTGGTATGAGACGATTGGCTTGGGGATGGAGTTTGACCAGCAGTTCTGCGAGGCGATCGCGGCGGTGACGGCAGAGCAGGCGCAGGCGGTGGCGGCGGAGTTTTTCGCGGCTCCCTATGTCTCTATTTTGGGGCCAGCCGAGGCGGTGGAGCCGCTGAAGTAGAAATCTGTCTGATTTTGCTACTTGCCTGCGGGCGCTAAATAGGGTAAATTCTTGACTTATAGCTGTGTGCGTGCAGCTTGTTCTGTTCCCAAAAATTTAGTCGTGCGGTGCCGGAAGTTGCGCCAACAACACCCGACACCTAACCCCCAAGTCTGTTGTAGCCAGTCTCGGAGGCTGAGTACTATGGTACTCGTGGCCGCCCCGTGCTGTATACGTTTGGGGCGGCTGAATTTTTGGGATTCCTAACCCGTTTCTATTGGAGGAATCCCTTAAATGCTTTATATCCCCTATATCTCGTCTGCCCTGCCAGGGGAGGCGACCCGTCCGCTATGCCTGACGATTCCCCGCGCTCAGCCGCAGCGGGAGCGCCTGCGCCATCTGGTGATGGGGTCGCCGGAGGGTGTGCGATCGACGATCAAGACTCTGCAGGTGCTGAACTACGCTGATCAGGGCTTGTGGAGCGAGCTGGTGACGATTCCCCCGTCCGGGGTGTTGCTGACGCCGGAGCAGGGGGAGGTGTTTAGCTACCTGATCCGCTATCGATCGCGGCAGTAGGCAAGGACATCTAAGGACCGTTTTTTGCGCTAAAGCGATCAAAGAAGGGACCGTTTTTTGCAATAAGAGCGAAACCCTTTCGTTAGTACCGGAAAAAACGGTCCCTGGAGGCGACTTCCGGTGCCAGGTAACGGATCTCTTGTGAAATGCCTATCCGACCGTTGCTCAAAGGCCCAAAATAAAACTTTATGTACGGCTGAAGTCTTTATCTGCTACAGTCTACAAGTCTTGACGCGAGAAGAGAAACACCGAACAAAAGCTCAACCCAAACAAAGCTCTCTATGCCTACCCCTACCCCCCAAGGGAGGTGTCCCTCTTGGGCAGACGTGCTAAATGTTACATTATCATAGCTTATCCACTGTCCCTTCACTCTCCAGCCTACGCGATCGCCCAACTTTTTCTCCGTTTCATAATCTACCTTACCACCCACTTCTAGCCAGATTTCCTTTTGCACGCTGAAGCCAAAGTGACCCTTGCTGTACTTGCCCCAAAGCTGATCGATTGTCCGCAGATCTGCGCAAGGAAACTGCTCAATACTTTCTGCATCTAGCCAGCCTTCTTTAGTTCTACCTGCCGCTTGCAGCATCACCTTAGCTGTTTCTTGATCTGCTTCTTTCCACTGCTGCTGTTCCAGCAATTCTTCCAAGTGGCCATAGTCAATCCCTTTCTCAGACTCCAGAGAGATTTCAATTTCTGTCAAAGGTTTATCAGTCGATTTACCGGAAAGATCTTCAAACTGGTTAGCATATGTCAGCCCACTATTGGCGTAGTCTGTAAACTCTGGATCAGATGTAAGTTGTAAGACAGCTTTATACTGTTCACAGGCTATTTTATATTGTTGTAAACCATAGCAATAGATATGTCCTCTTAAGAGAAGCACGTTGGGATCAGTAGGGTACTCCTGTGCTAGCTGATTGATAGCTGTGGCTGCCTTCTCATAGTTATTTTGCATGTAGGCTTTTTCGGCTTCCATGTATTTTGAGGAGAAAGCTATAGTCGAAACAGGCTTAGTAAACTCGTTCGATTTGTTTCCGTGCCCAGGATTATTTTGTTCTTTTCTCTTTAGAGACAAAGCATTACTCAAGGTTATCTTCACATCTTCATCCCGTAGGCTCAAAATACGCTGCAAGTCCTTCAGGTCTTGAATCGCTTCCTCGCTTAAAGGGAATTCATACTCAAGCTCCGCCTCTAGCGTTTCGGTATAAGTTTCTAAATGCTTTTGCTTTTCCCGGTATGGTTTAAGCACCTCTTCTTCTAGCTCTTTAGCCCGCTCCGGTACAATACCTAGTCGCAGATGTCGCTGCTTCAGATAGGCTCTTGCCGCAGGTCGAATTACGCCTTGCCGAATCTTCTTCTGCAATTCTTGACGATATTTCAGCTCCGGATCGCCCACAATTGCCTTGGCAATCAAAATCTCATAGCCCTGCTGCGCATTAAAAATCGTTGGCTCCATTGTGGGAGCAGCAATTTTCACCTTGGCCCGCACATAGTCATGCAAATGCCCCACCGAAATCTGGTCTTTTCCCGCTGCCGCTGCTGCCCCCGTCTTCAGCCCCTCCACCAAATAGCGCGTATAGACAGACAGCGGTTCCCCCTCCTGCTCCAGCGCATAGTTGCGCGAGTTTGCCGCCGTCAGCACTGCCCAGCCCTCACCGCCAAGCTGCGCTTCAATGTCCATGCCGCCGTCATCCATAGTCGAAAAACCATCAGCAAACGCCGCCCCAAAGCAGCAGTCTAAAATGACCACCTTGCGCTGGGCATAACAGTTACGAATCACTCGTTTGATAAAATCCGCCTCGATCGCCGTGCCCGGATTCAGCCGCTGGTTTTCAAAAAGCTGTGTCTGCGTTGTGGTTAGGTAAAAGTCGCCGGACATGTCTTTGATGCCGTGTCCGGTGAAGTAAAACAGTATCAGGTCTGATTTTTTTAGAGAAGCAAAGACTTCGCCTAGTTGCGATCGCATTGTGCCTACATCGGGATCGATCAGCGGAATCACGTGATCAAAGCCGCCAATCTCTGACTTAGTTAAAACTGCTTCTAATTCTTGAACGCCATTGGCAGGGCATTGCAGAGGTTTGAGTCCCGCGCCATAGTTTCCGACTCCGACCAGCAGTGCAACCTTTTTCGTCATCTATCCAATCGCCGCTATTGACCTAACTCTTTCGCCGCCGCCACTAATTTATCCAGTGTGGCATCTAGGTCATCCGGGCGCACATTCTTAGCAAAAACTTTCTTGCCGTCTGCATTTGCTTCAATCGAAAACTCAATCGGCTTACCCGGCAGTCGCTCCTGCACCTCTTTGGCTAGCTTGCCAATATTCTCAACCGTCACCTCAGCGGTCAAAACATTCCACAGCCACTGAGCACCCATGCCACCTGTTGGCACTTCCGAATCGGCTACCCGCTCCACCCGCTCCACTTCATCAAACTTGTTTAGCTCCCGAAACAGCATTTCAGTAAAGGCTTCCTGCTGCGCTTCTGGCATTGCATCATCCGCCTCGCGCCAGTCAATCGTCAGCCAAACAGTCTTAGACATAACAGTTCTTGCAATGACTCCTTTCCATTGTGCGGGTAAAACTAAGCACTTGCCATCTCAGTTTTGGTAGGGTGGGCAATTGCCCACCCTACGGGGTTGTTCCACTCAGTACAAGTCTCGCCGTCTCCTGTTAGACTGCGCTTTGCTCCATCCTCTATCGGACTACACACAACTCTAAGCCTAGACTCACTAAAGTAGAGAATGTAAGAGCGCAACACAACTCATTTTCTACACAAGAGCCATATGCAAGTTGCTAAAGAAGCCATTAAACAAGAAATTGATCAGCTCAACAATTCTCAACTACAACAAATCGCGGAATTCATTGAATTTCTAAAATTCCGCAGCAGATTTCAGCAAAAGCCACCTGATCTAAATCAGTTTGCCAGTCTTTATCGAGAATTTGCCCAAGAAGATCGTGAACTTGCCGAAGCGGGTATGGCCGATTATGCCAACCAGCTACACCAAGAGGACAAGGCATGACTGCCATCAATCGTGGTCAGGTTTGGCTAGCCAATCTGAATCCAACGCGAGGATCTGAGCAAGCAGGCACACGCCCGGTAATTATCTTTCAGGAAAACACATTATCTAAATTCACCACAACCATCATCACAATTCCTGTAACAAGCAACCTGCGTCGTGCCGCGCTGCCTACGTGTATCCAAATTGCCAGCGGTGAGGGAGGATTGAGTAAAGAATCTGTTGCTCTCTGTCACCAACTTCGCGTTTTAGACAAAACTCGGCTGATCAAAAAGCTAGGACAGTTAGAGTCGTCAACACTAGCAGCGCTAGAAACAACCTTGCTGTTTACGTTGGGCTATTCAATCTCGTAGATTTCAGCCCCAAATTGTCTGCTCTCGGTCAGTTTGTCAGTTTTAGCCAGGTGGGCAATTGCCCACCCTACCGGGCTGCTCTCCCGCTATATATTGAAATCCCTCGCTCAGCCTACGAAGCTTGCAAACGCGCCACCACCTGCCGAATCACGCTGGCCTCCACCTGATCTGTCACCTTCGCCTCACCTAGGCGCGTCGGCAGCACAAACCGCACCTGACCGTCCTTCACCTTCTTATCCGTCTTCAGCGTTTCCAGCATCTCGTCAATCGAAAGGTCAGCCGGAATTTGAGTCGGCAAGCCCGCCTTTTCAACTAAAGCCAACTGGCGATCGCTCTCAGCCTGCGTCCACCAGCCCAGCGCCACCGCAATTTGCCCCGCCGCCACCATGCCAATCGCCACCGCCTCACCGTGATTAACCCTGCGATAGCCCGTCAGGCTCTCTACCGCGTGGCCCAGGGTGTGACCATAGTTAAGAATCGCCCGCAGCCCCCCCTCCTTTTCATCCTGGGCCACCACCTCCGCCTTAGCCTGACAGGAGCGGGTCAGAATAGACTGCAACAGCTCATCTGGCACATAGCGAAGCTGGTCGAGCCGCTGAGCCGCCTCTAGCTGCTCAAACAGCTCAGCATCCCAAATCACGCCGTACTTAATCACCTCCGCCATCCCGGCGCGAAACTCACGGGCCGGCAGGGTTGCGAGCACCTGCGGGTCAATCATCACCAGGCGCGGCTGGTGAAAAGCGCCAATCAGGTTCTTGCCCTGGGGATGGTTCACCCCGGTCTTACCGCCAATCGAGGCATCCACCATCGCCAGCAGCGAAGTCGGCATCTGCACCACCGCAATGCCCCGCAGCCAGGTGGCCGCCGCAAATCCGGTCATATCGCCAATCACGCCGCCCCCCAGCGCCACCAGCGCTGACCCCCGCTCTAAGCGATTTTCCAAGGCCGCGTCATAGAGCTTTTGGATCGACTTGAGGGTCTTGTAGCGCTCCCCGGCAGGCAAAATGCAGTGACTCACCTGAAATCCAGCCTGGGTAAGAGAAGCGATCGCCCGCTGGCCGTAATGCTTAAAAATCACCGGATTCGACACCAGCAGCACCTTTTGCCCCGCCTTCAGCAGAGGCCGCTGCCGCTCGGTCAGCCAAGCTCCTATCTGCTCGGTGCCCTGGGGGGTAATGACAACGTTATACGCCTGCTGCGGCAGGGCTACCGAAATGATGGATTTCATAGGTCGAATGCGCGAGGGGAAGCGAACGTGGTTCAATAATTCTTAGCAAGTTATGAGGAAAAATAGCAATGGGCGGCGCAATTACTTACCTGCTTTTACTCGGTGTGGCCTTTGGCACTGCAATGGGCCTATTTTTTGGTCTGCGGGCGGCGAAGCTGATCTAATAGCTCCGGCGCGCTGTAGATAACCGCTAGACTGAGCCAGGCCAGTAGGTTGATGCGCACTTCGTAGAGGGTGACATCAAACAGAGAAAACAGCAGGCAGCTCAGAAAGGCCAGGCCATATCCCCCGATCAGCCAGCGCTGAGCCGGGGAATTTTTGGCGTTTATCAAAGCGCTGACGCCGCGATAGCAGCCCCAGCCCACAAGGCCGCTAAAGGCGATCGCAATCGGCAGGCCCGCTTCTGCCGCCAGATGCAGCCAAAAATTGTGGGCGTGATAGATCATGTCATAGCCAGGAATGCTGCCGGGCACGTACAAAAGCTTGTAGTTACCCAGGCCAACCCCCCACAGCGGATTAGCTTGAATATGGGCCAGCGCCAGCCGCCACACCCCAATCCGGGGGTCATTGGTGAACAGCCCGGCCGAAAGCTGCCGCCCGCCAATGCCCCCCAGCAGCGCTGCCCCAGCGATCGCCAAAATGCCTCCCAGCCCGGCCAGCCTCACCAGGCGGCGGCGCTGACCGCAAAAAGTGACCATCATCACCGCCGCGATCGCCACCAGGAGGCCATTGCGCGAGCCAGAGCAGAAAATGCCCGCCAGCATCAGCCCTGCTGTCAGGTACAGCCAGGCAGGCTGAGTGCGCAAGCGCAGCCCCAAATAGGGCCAGACTCCCCCTCGGTGGCAGGGGGCTGACTGACTCAAAATCAGCCCCAAATTCAGGCCCAGAACCAGAGTGAGATAGCAGGCCAGCGCGTTGGGGTGATCAAAAATAACGTTGGCCCGGTGGCCGAAATTTTCATCTAGGCTGAGGCGGTAGAGCCAGGCGAAAGCAGGCTGCTGCGAATATTGAGCCATGACTGTGGGAGCCATCAGCCAGTATTCCGCGATCGCCAGCAGGTTGATCGGGATAGTCGTCAGCGTCAGCCAGCTCGCCCACTCCTCTAGCTGCGCCCAGGGCCGAGGCAGGGTGGGCAGCCAGGTGACCAGAGCGCCCAGCAGCAGAAAATAGGGCAGGAAATTGGCGAGCTGTAGTAGGGCTTCCAGGCGATCGCTGGCAAACCCAGTGCTTAGAATCAGCGCCACTGCCACCGCCACAAAGCCCCGCTGCCACAGCCAGCCCAAAACATCCCGGCTGCTTGCTCCCAAGCGCAGCAGCAGCACCCCTACAAACCCCACCAGCCCCAGCAGATTGACAAACGGCAGCAAAATTAGGCTGACTGTCGCCAAGTGAGCCAGGCGGGGCCGCAGGGGGGTTCTAGTTAAGTCAATAGGCCCCATATCCCGTAATTACCACCCAAAAAGTGCGAATCAAAATATAAATGTCGAGCCAGACTGACCAGTTACGCACATAGTAAGCGTCTAGGTTAACTCGTTCTTCATAGGGAATGCGGTTACGCCCGGAGACTTGCCACAGGCCGGTGACGCCGGGGAGCACCTGCAAATACAGTTCAAACTTGTCGTCATAGCGCCAAATCTCGTCATTGATGATCGGGCGCGGCCCCACCAGGCTCATCTGCCGGCACAGCACATTCCAAAGCTGGGGCAGCTCGTCTAGGCTGGTGCGGCGCAGCAGCGCCCCGACGCGGGTAGTGCGCGGATCGCGCTGCAGCTTTTGATCTCGCAGCCAGAGGGCTTTGGCATCCGGGTGGCTAGAGAGGTACTGCTCTAAAACCCACGACGAGTCTTTCACCATAGAGCGAAATTTCCAAGCCTTAAAGACTTTGCCATTTTGGCCGATACGGGTATGACCGTAGAAGATGGGGCCGGGGGAATCCAGCTTGACAGCGATCGCAATCAGACCAATCAGCGGCAGAGATAAAATTCCTAAAACCAGGGTTAAACCATAGTCCAGCAGAGCTTTCAGCAGCCGTGGCCCCGGCAGCAAAAGCTGCTGGCGAATCTCTAATCCCAGAATGCCGCCCAGGTCGCGGGCGGCCACCCAGAGACTAGCAATGCCAAACAGGTCGGGAATCACCAGCATGTGGGGAAATGTCTGACCGTGGAGGCTGAGCAGCTTCAGCAGCCGCTCTCTGGGGACGCCGGGCATGGCAGCGATCGCATAGGGAACTTGCTGCTCCCGCACCAGCATCGGCGCTAGAGACAGGCCGCCAATGACGGGTACGCCTGCTAAGCTGCCGTGTTTTTGCGGGTCGTCATCTAGCACCGCCACCGGCTTGAGGCCAATCGCAGGCTGGCGCTGCAGCATCCGAATCACCATCTCCCCGGTCTTACCGGCCCCCAGCACCACCACCGGATAGCCCCACCAGCGGCAGCGGGCAAATACCGAGCGCAAGCCAAAGCGGCCCACCAACACCAGGGCGATCGACAGCAGCCACGCCATCAGGAAAATGGCTCTAGAGTAGGCTTCGCCCTCCCGAAACAAAAAGATAGCCGACCCCAAGGCCAAATAAATCAGCGTCGTCGTCAGGCTGGTGCGCCGTAGCTCCTCCACCGGGCTAATCGCCACCCCTGGGTACAGCCCCACAATGCCGTAAGCCACAATAAATACGCACAGCACCGGCCACAGCGCTCCGTACAGCTCGCGGGTGAACTGGCCGTCAAAAAATAGCCGCATTTCGACGCTGAGCCAGCCCGCCAGCAGCAGAGCCAGAAAGTCAGACAGCAGCAGCAGGCCAATGGTCGGCAGGGGTCGGGTTAAGACCTTAAACTGAATCACTGCAGGCTGTAGAGTTCGATAGAGGGTCATCCGAGATACCACAGAGCGCCGCATTCCCGTAACTACTCTAGGACATCACCTCCCTGAAATTGCAGATAGGTGGTTTCAACCAGGGTCTGAAACTCCTGCTGAAACCGTTCACGGCTGAACTTTTCGGCCTGCTGGCGAATTTGCTGGGAGTCAAAGCGCGATCGCTGCTGCTTAAATTCTTGAACGGCAGCAGCTAAACTGGCCGCCGTCTGTTCGGCAAACAAAACCCCGGTTTCACCGGAAACCACTGTCTCCGCCGCGCCGCCCCGGCCATAGGCAATCACGGGTGCCCCTGCCGCCTGGGCCTCCACCGGGGTGATGCCAAAGTCTTCTTCTGCCGGGAAAATAAAGGCGCGGCAGCGCTGCATGTAGTCAGTCACCACGGCGTCGGGCTGCTGGCCTAAAAGGCGTATGGGCCCACGGGCGATCGCGGCCACCTGTCGCCACTGCGGCCCGTCTCCAATCACCACCAGCGGCAGCCCTAGATTTGCGAAGGCGCGCACCGTCAAATCCACCCGCTTGTAGGGCACAAAGCGCGACACCGTTAAGTAAAAATCTTCTCTGGGAAAATCGGCCCGAAAGCGCTGCACGTCTACGGGCGGATAGATCACCTGGGCCGGACGGCGGTAGGTGCGCCAAATCCGGCGGGCAATATAGCGAGAATTAGCGACAAACCGATCGACCCGATTGGCGCTAGCCACGTCCCACAGCCGCAGATAGTGCAGAATCAGCCGGGTCAGGGCGCTTTTAGCGCCCCGGTCGAGGCCCGCCTGCTGTAGATACTGGTGCTGCAAGTCCCAGGCGTAGCGAATCGGCGTATGCACATAGCTGATATGGAGCTGGTCGGGCCGGGTGAGAACGCCTTTCGCTACTGCATGATTGCTGGAAATTACCAAATCATAGGCTGACAGATCAAACTGCTCCACCGCCAGCGGCATCAGCGGCAGGTATTGGCGAAACTTTTGCCGCGCCAGCGGCAGCTTCTGCAGGAAAGAAGTGGTGACGGGTTTGTGCTGGATGAAGCCGCGCAGGTCATCCGGTAAAAAGTCCACCAGGCTGTATAAATCGGCTTGCGGATAGAGCTGCAAAATCTGCTCAACTACCTTTTCTGAGCCGGCATGGCTGGCTAGCCATTCGTGGGCGATCGCCACTTTCATCGCGTTTATTCACTAAACAGAGAGACATGTTAGAGTTTGATGCGGATGGGGAAATTAGTCACCCATCACCGTATTTGTGATCCAAGCCTGCTTAGTACTTAGAGACTGCCGTGAGTCAAACGAAGATTCCCATCCTCAATCTTAAGCCTCAATATCAGGCCATCAAAGCTGAGATTCAGGCGGCAGTCAATCAGGTACTGGAGTCCGGGCAGTTTGTCTTAGGCAGCATAGTGCAGCAGTTCGAGGCTGCCGCGGCTGACTACCTGGGGGTCAAACACGCGATTGGGGTC
This sequence comes from Sphaerothrix gracilis Ecp01, assembly GCF_030405905.1. Classification (NCBI taxonomy): domain Bacteria; kingdom Bacillati; phylum Cyanobacteriota; class Cyanophyceae; order Nodosilineales; family Nodosilineaceae; genus Sphaerothrix; species Sphaerothrix gracilis. The sequence goes on along the minus strand of NZ_JASATW010000006.1, from coordinate 256,701 downwards.
AATTCCGGCACCGATGCCTTGATGATTGGCCTGCGGGCTTTGGGCATTGGCCCCGGCGACGAGGTGATTACGACGCCCTTCAGCTTTTTTGCCACGGCAGAATCCATTAGCAGCGTCGGCGCTAAGCCGGTTTTTTCAGATATCGATCCGCGCACCTTCAACCTAGATCCCCAGCAAATCCGCCAGCAGATTACGCCTCAGACCAAAGCCATCATGCCCGTCCACCTCTACGGCAATCCGGCGGCAATGGCTCAGATTGCTGAAATTGCGAGGGAGCACAATCTGAAGCTGATTGAAGACTGTGCGCAGGCGTTCGGCGCTGTCTATAAGGGCGACTGTACGGGCTGTGAAAATAGCTGCTCGGATGCCGTGCGGCAGCAGCTCATGGGCCAGCAGGTAGGGAGTATTGGCGACGTGGGCGCTTTTTCTTTTTTCCCGACTAAAAATCTGGGTGCCTATGGCGATGGCGGGCTGATTGTCACCCACGATCAGGCTGTGGCTGATTTAGCCCGGATGCTGCGGGTACACGGCTCCAAAGAGCGCTACCGCAATGAAATGCTGGGCTACAATTCTCGCCTAGATGCCCTGCAGGCCGCCATCCTACAGGTAAAACTGCGCTACATCGACACCTGGAACCAGCAGCGCCGCCAGATTGCCCAAACCTACAATCAGCAGCTAGCTGCCATAGACGGCCTGATTACCCCCGCTTTGTCTGACGGGCATGTCTTCCACCAGTACACAATTCGAGTCCTCCACGGTAAGCGCGATCGCCTGCAGCAGGCTCTAGCCGCTCAGGGCATCAGCACCATGATTTACTACCCGGTGCCCCAGGATCGCTTACCCATCTACAAAGGTCAGTATCCGGTCAACCCCCACAGCCAAGCTCTGGCGGAGGAGGTGCTGAGCCTGCCTATCTGGCCGGAGCTGGAGCTGAGCCAGGTAAAAGAAATCGCCCAGGCGATCGCGGCTATTTTAGCCCGTTAGACGTAGTGGCCTGATCTGCCCAAGAATGTAGGCTGGGCTAATAGCGAAAAACCTAACAGATGCCTTGCCGGTGTTGGGTTTCGCTAGTCATGCCACACAGACCGTAGGATGGGCAAAGGATGATAATCCGTGCCCATCAGCCTAATGTCTACGCGCTGATGGGCACGCTTTGCTTTGCCCATCCTACGAACTTTTTGCTTGAAGTAGGTTGGGAGGAAGGCACCCAACCTACTGCCTCCGATGATATCTATCCTTGACCGGGGCCGAGGCCGACTTCCGCCGCGTAGACCGCCTGATCCCCCAGCTCGTCCTCAATTCGCAGCAGACGATTGTATTTCGCGACGCGCTCACTGCGACAGAGAGAACCCGTCTTGATCTGTCCGGCCCGGCTAGCGACTGCCAAATCCGCGATGGTTGTATCCTCGGTTTCTCCGGAGCGGTGGCTAATCACGGAGGTATAGCCGCGACGGGTGGCTAGATCGATGGTTTGTAGGGTTTCTGTCAGGGAGCCAATCTGATTGAGCTTAATCAAAATAGAGTTGCCTGCGGCCTGATCAATGCCCTTTTGCAGGCGGGTGGGGTTAGTGACGAATAGGTCGTCGCCCACGAGCTGCACTTTATCCCCCAGCTTAGCCGTCAGCTTTTGCCAGCTTTCCCAGTCGTCCTCATGCAGCCCGTCTTCAATCGACACGATGGGATAGGTGCCCACCAGCTCAGCCAAATACTGAATCAGCTCGTCCGGGGAGTGAGCGGCGCCATCGTAGGTGTACTGACCGTCTTGGTAGAATTCGCTGGCAGCGACATCGAGGGCGAGGGCGACTTGCTCTCCGGGCCTATAGCCTGCCTGCTCGATCGCCGCGACTAAGAGATCTAGAGCCGCCTGGTTAGACTGCAGGTTGGGCGCATAGCCGCCTTCATCTCCCACGCCGCTGAGCAGATTTTTGTCCGCTAGCACCTTGCTCAGGGTGGCAAACACTTCTGCGCCCCAGCGCAGGGCTTCCTTAAAAGAAGAGGCCCCAATGGGCACGATCATAAACTCTTGAATATCGACGTTGTTGCTGGCGTGGGCACCACCGTTGATCACGTTCATTAGCGGTACGGGCAGCACGTTAGCCAGCGGCCCGCCCAGATAGCGGTAGAGGGGGAGGCCCACTGCATCGGCAGCGGCTTTGGCATTGGCCAGCGAAACCGCCAAAATCGCGTTGGCCCCCAGTTTGGATTTATTGCCGGAGCCGTCTAGGTCAATCATGGCTTGGTCAATCACCGTTTGCTCTAGGGCATTGAGGCCAATTAGCTCTGGGGCGATCGCTTCTTCTACGTTCTCTACCGCCTTGAGGACGCCTTTGCCGCCATAGCGACTCTTATCACCGTCCCGCAGCTCGTGGGCCTCGAAGCTACCCGTCGAAGCGCCGCTGGGAACCTGAGCCAGTCCGGCAGCACCGTTAGACAGGTAAACCTCAGCTTCAATCGTGGGCCGTCCTCTGGAATCTAGAATCTCGCGCGCCCGAATGTCTTCAATAGCAGTGTCAATTGTGTCAATCATCTCTCTCATTCCTCATCGACGGCATGACTCTCAGATTGAGTGCAGGATAGGCGTTAAAGGGCAAAGATGTCTAGCCGCTACGCTACCGAATCCTCTCAGCCGCTGACCTAGCCAGTCAATCCAATCGTTAGCATAAGGCGAAGTCTCTAATTCAGCCGGAATCTCCAAAACACTTTGGGATCTGGCAGGATTAGGAAGTTCTGCAGTTCAAGCTTCACGGCGCTAGGGATAGCGGTAGAATCTCCCTGCCCCCCTTGATAAGGGGGTAGCGACAGTCGGGGAGATCTTATGAGCCGTTGAAACCTCGTCAAGTGCATAAGTTTTGAGGATTTAACCTAGAGCCTAAATAAGCTGCAATAGAGGGTGCCGTTGGCCTGCCGGGAACTGAAATGGCCCAGCAATTTATCCTGCGACTCAAATTTACCTCTAAGATTGATGCCTAGCGCTTTTGAGCAAACTGCTATGTCCTCTGATTTTGATGCCGCCGCTGCCCAGCAGCGAGTTGACCAGTTTTGGCAGCTCTCAGCCAGCTTTGGCATGGAACGCAATGCTTATCACAACTATCTCAACGAAATTGTCAGCGATCGCTATACGCTGATCAATGGCCTGCAACTGCTGCGAGACGAACTGCAGTTTGCCGCCTCTAGTCCCACCGATATGAGAGCCTGCGGCGCTGATTTGAGCCTGCCCAGCGTAGTCACAACTCTGGCCTATACCAACTGCGGCGATCGCATTCACCAGGGCGAAGTGACTAAACGCTACCGGGACGTAGTCGCCTCGCGCTTTGCCACCCTCTCTGAAATTGGCGAGCTGAAGCTAGAAGCTTTCTTCCCCGCCGGGGGCGGTACGGACAATGGGGCTACCCTGGCCCACGTTACGGTGGCCCATCAGCTCGATCAGCCCCTGCGTCAGCGGCTCTATGCGGGCAATCCTCAGTCGATGGTTTTAGTGGCGGTCGATCTGAAAACCCACGTCGGGCGGCTAGAAGAAAATGGCCAGCGGATCTATGGCAAAACCCGTGAGTCTCCCTGGCGCGAACCGCGAGCGGCCTGCGGAGCGATCGCGGGCGCACTGGCTAACTACCATCCCCACAACCTAATTCATCGGCGCATCCGTGATGATTTGGGGGAGCAGAATTTTCAGTATCTCTCCACCCATCAGATTCTGACAGACACCGGCATTGACATCACTTTGGCCGTCGCCGCCGCGATCGTCGCCATTCGCGGCATCCGCAATACGGCCATGGCGCTAACTCAGGAACTCGACGAACGGGGCCTTGCCCACCTGACGGCCAGCACCACGGTCAACCGCCCGTCACGGGACGATCTGGTGCTTTACCTGGCGAGGGCCACCGTCTTTAACGGCAAGGTGCGGATTCAAAGCTTAGGGACTAGGGCCGCCAAGTACAGCGGCAAGCTGATTAAGTATGCTGGCGAGCAGCGGTTGCAGCTAATTTACGACAACCTGGATACCGAGAATTTGCCCATCGAAGAAATTCCCTACAAGATGCGAGCCTCAGGTGTCTAGTCCTGTTTATCTCAGGAATATCACGTCTTAGGGCAGATGAGATTGCCGCTCGGTTCTCACCAAAATAGGTCTTATCCTTTTGAGGAGCTGACCCTATGACGCCGCTTGCTGAACACCACCTTTCTTACTGGATTGACTCTACGCTGCCGTCCAACTATCCGGCTGTTACTCAAGATGTCGCTGTCGATGTTGCCATTGTGGGCGCAGGACTAGCGGGCGTAACCACAGCCTTTCTGCTAAAGCGGGCGGGTAAAACCGTAGCCCTTATTGAAGCTGAGCATATTGGTAAGGGCGTTTCGGGCCACACGACGGCTAAGGTGACGGCGCTGCACCAGCTAATCTATGCTGAGCTGATCAAGCAGCACGGCCAGGAGAATGCTCGCCTATATGGGGAATCTAATCTGGCCGCTGTTGAGAAGCTGGCCCAAATTGTGGCGGCTGAGAATATCGACTGCGACTTTGAGCGCAAAAATACGTACACCTTTGCGACCGATGCCGCTGGCTTAGAAAAGCTGCAGGCGGAACTCAAGGCCACCATCAGCCTAGAACTTCCCGTGACGCTGGTAGAAACGCTGGATCTGCCCTTTGCTGTCACGGGAGCACTCCAGCTTGCCAATCAGGCGCAGTTTCATCCCCGCAAGTTTACGCTAGCGATCGCGGCCACCCTTCCCGGTGACGGCAGCTATGTGTTTGAGCAGACCCGCGTCATGACCGTTAAAGGTGAAGAACCCTGCCGCGTCATGACCCGCAATGGCCCGACGATCACGGCTCAGGACGTGGTCGTGACCACTAACCTGCCTATCCTTGATCCGGGGCTGTTCTTTGCGAAGAGCTATCCCCAGCGCTCTTATATCGTTGGCGGTCGGATTGACGCTGATAAAGCGCCTCAGGATACCTACATTGGCGTTGGCGAAAAATATCGCTCGCTGCGCACTACGCCCACCGATGATGGCGGCACTCTGCTGCTGGTAGGCGGCGAAGGTCACAAAGTTGGCGATGACGCGGCTACTGAAGAGCGCTATGAAGCCTTAGAGGAATACATGCAGACTCAGTTTGGCGTGATGCCAGAGTACCGCTGGTCTACCCAGGACTTTGTCTCCTTTGACAAGCTGCCCTATATCGGCAAGCTCACCCCTGCCAGCAACCACACCTATGTCGCCACTGGCTTTAGCCTTTGGGGTATGAGCAAGTCGGTCTTGTCGGCGATGATTCTGTCAGACACGATTCTAGGGGTTGGCAATCCCTGGGCTAAGCTCTATGACGCCACCCGACCGACGCCGTTTGTCAGCCAGGAGTCCGTCAAGCAAAATCTGGATGTGGGTACTCGCTGGGTGGGCGATCGCCTCAAAGGTCTTTTTGACTCTGCTGAAAAGGTCAAGGTGGGTGAAGGCAAGCTAGTGACCCATAACGGCGAGAAAATTGCTGCCTACCGAGATACCAGCGGCCAGCTGCACACAGTCTCAGCAGTTTGTCCCCACTTGGGCTGCATCGTCGCCTGGAATGACGCTGAGAAAAGCTGGGATTGCCCCTGTCACGGCTCCCGCTTCGGCTACGAAGGGGAAATTCTGCACGCCCCTGCCGTCAATCCGCTAGAGAACAAAGCATAAGAGCGGCTTCTAGCGAAGTTCAGTCAAAATCCCGTCCTGTGTCAAGTCTCCGTGGCGGTCTCAGCTACCAATAGATTCGTTTCGGGTGGAGCAGGACGGATACCTACTGGAATTTGAATAATAAATTCAGAGCCTTGATTGGAGCGGGAATTGCACCATATCTTGCCTTTGTGTTTTTCAACGATGATTTGATAACTGATAGAGAGGCCCAACCCCGTTCCCTTCCCCACTTCCTTGGTGGTAAAGAAAGGGTCAAATAACTTACTGCGAGCTGCTTCAGAAATTTCTGAACCGTTGTTGGCAATCCCAATGGTGATCCAATTGGGGTCATTCACCTCTGTGTGTAATCGAATTTGCGGATAGAGATTGACTTCGTGCTCAGAAGCTTGTGCATCTGACTTGACCATACTCTCTTCAAGCGCATCAATAGCATTGCTCAATATATTCATAAATACCTGGTTGATTTCCCCGGCAAAGCAGTAAACAGGGGGTAAAACACCATAGTCTTTGATGACTTCAATGGCTGGTCGGCGGGACTGAGCCTTCAGACGATGGCCTAAAATTGTGAGCGTGCTGTCGAGGCCGTCATGGATGTTGACCGCTTTCATAACAGCTTCATCGCGGCGAGAAAAATTTCTCAAACTGACAACAATTTGTCGAATCCGTTCTGCCCCTGACTGAATTGATTCCAACAGATTAGACAAGTCTTTAGTCACAAAGTCGAGGTCGATACGGTTCTCTGCTTCTCGAACTTCGCGGGGAGGATTGGGAGAATACTGCTGATATAGGTGAACCAGGGTAAGTAAATCCTGAAAATACTCTTTAGCCGGAAATAAATTGCCGTAAATAAAACTGACTGGATTGTTAATTTCGTGGGCAACTCCAGCGACCATCTGTCCCAACCCTGCCATCTTTTCCATGTGTACTCGTTCTGGCATTTGCTGGAGTTCTTTCACCAACTGCGCTGATTCTTCTAGCTGCGCCTTAATTTTGCGATCGCGGTGTTTGAGCTGCTCCGTCATGTAGTTAAAGCTCATCGCCAGCCGGGCCACTTCATCACTGCCATCAGCGGGTATATGAACGCCAAGATCGCCGCTTGCTAGTTTTTGGGTGACTTCTGTCAGCTTAGTAATTCGATGGGTGATCAAGCGGGTAATCCACAGGCTGATAGCAGAAACCATCAGCCCCCCAACCAAGCCCACACTGCCGACCAAAAGCCAAAGTTGTCGCTGAGAGGCTCGAAATGCGGCTAGCGGCGTCAATACAACAGCTTGAAATCGGTCATCAATAATCTGGGGTAGTTCAATAGATTGGCCGAGGTAAGCAGCTCCATCAATTTGCACTAGCTGCGACGGTGAAGGCTGCGGCGACCAGTTTACCGGGGTCTGGATGGGCAACGTAGCGGCGATCACCTCTGAGTCTTGTAGAATCAGAATTTGCTGCCGTCTAGGCCCCAAAATCATGCTCAAAACTTTTGGCGTCAAGGCATAACCCACCATGATGCTACCAACGTCCCCCTGGCGGGACGTCACTGATAGGGTCTTGATCAGCAAGGGCATTGCTCCATCTGCCGTGACCACCAGACTGTTCACCAGTAGCTCTTGGCGAGCAAATTCCATCACTTCTGAGTCCTGAAGCTGGGCTGAACCCAAAACAGTGCTTCTTAAATCAGATAGAACGATACCCTCGCGATCAAAAATTTTGACCAGATCTAATTTGAGATCTGATCTGAGCGGTAGCAGAATTTTTAATAGGGCTTGTTCATCCTGAGCCGCCACGGCTTCTGATAGGGGAGCAATGTCAGTAATTGATTTTGCTTTAAAGCTCAGAAGTTCTTGGGCTGCGTCAATCTCTTTGGCTATTTGAACTGCAGCATTCCGGGTTTCTCTTTCTAAATCATTCGACTGCTTGCTAGTCTCAAGGTAGCCTACCGCAACCGTTCCCACCGTCCACATGCCGAGAAAAACAGACAGTATCGGAAGTAGGATTTTACCCGCTAAGGGGAGTTTCGAGTAGCGAAGATTGATCACAATGGTTGTAATAGATAATTTCCATTTGCCAATTTATGGACCTAATTTGTTAGGGCAGGAGCAAAGCCAGCTTGCTGCAAGATGTTTGTCCCCGTCTCGCTAGAAATAAAATTAATGAAACCTTGGGTCGTTTCGGACGGTGTTCCATACCAAACAATTCCCAAGGTGCGATACATAGCATATCTACCCGAATCTAAGTTCGCGGCTGTGGGAGCAATGCCGTCAAGACTCATGGATTTCACAGGCGGTTGGCCAGAAGCAATCCTGGACCAAGAGACGGTTCCAATGCTGTAGGGCGTATTTTGTAGGGCTTCAATTAGATCTGATTCGCGGCGCAGCCTAATGGCCCCAGGAGCATTTTTGAGATCTGAGCCTAAGTAGTGCTTACGTAGCAGGCGTTTGGCTGAGGTATCTTCTGCCCTATCTAAAACAACAATCTCAGCATCGGGGCCACCTAGCATTTTCCAGTTTGTCACCTCACCGCTGTAAATAGCCTGTAGGGTAGCGGTAGTTAAATCATCAACGCCTTCAACACTGGGATGAGTGGCAATAAGCAAGGCGTCTCTAGCAATTTCAAGATGCACTAAGTTGTCGTCGGCTTCTGTCGATTTGGGCGGGCGGGTAACGGTACCAATTTCCGCCAAGCCTGCTTTAACCCCAGCAATGCCGCCGCTTGACTGACTAGAATCCAGAAACGTTATTTGGATATCGCCGACCTTTGACTGGTAGGCTGAGGCCAGTAATTTGATAGCAGGATAGGGCGTACTGGCCCCAATAATGTCAATCTTCTGGCTGGCTTGCGGTTTTTTTAAGGCCGCATCTTGAGCCGGGTCACGGCTCTCTGGTAAAGAGGCCACGGGTATGATTCCGCATCCTAAGGGAAATATCATTAGGCCGCTCAGCATCAAAGCCCAGGTTTTACGACGTCTCATTTCTGCACTCCAAACCAAATCACGATCCAGGGAACATCCATCCAAAGGTAAAACGCTTGGCCTGCAGCAAATGCCCGTTGAGCGGGGCTATGACTTCCAGCCTTACCAGCTGCTATAGCAGTCGCTACATATGGATTTAGACATAGTTTTCCCGACTATTGCGGCTTCTTTGTATAAAGACATACGAAATTTGAGAGCACACGAATTGTTGCTGGGGACTTAAAAGGACGCTCACCTATTAAAAAGGCGCACGTTGCCGTACGCCCAACTTTAATTCACTAAGTCACTAAAAAAACTACAGACTACTTCTTTGGGGCGTGTAGCGATACCAGCTTTGCACCCGGTTTTCTTCTAAAATTGCCTCGGCCATTTGAATCTCTTCTGGCGTACCTTCCGCCATGACGAGGTACTCACCCGCTTCCACCCGTTCATTGTAGTATTTGGCTTTTTCTTCGGGAACGCCCCAGCCGATCAGGGCGCCCAGCAGACCGCCGCCAGCCGCACCGATGCCTGCGCCCAGCAGCGTATTGGCTAAGACCACGCCTAGTTCTAGAGCCGGGCCAACTCCTGGAATCGCTAAGACGCCCAGGCTGCCTACTAGACCCATAATGCCGCCCGTAGCGGTACCGGCGACAGCCCCCGCTTTAGCGCCGCCCTTGGCCTGCTCGTCTTTGCCTTTGACCTCGGTTCCAGCCATAGAGGTGGCGCAGTCTCGGTTGGTCACAACCGAAATTTTGTCCATGTTGAAGCCCGCATCCCGTAGCTTGGTTAAGGCGGCTTCGGCCACAGCGCGATCGCTAAACAGCCCAATTGCTCTTTGAGTTTCACCAACGTACATAATAAAGTCTCTCCCTACTTCTTGTTAGCCAGTTCAGCCCTGGCAGTACGCTTTCATAATGGCGATCGCGCTGTGGAGATGCTTCAGTCGTGTGGGAGAATCTCAGAAAAAATCAGCCTGCTGGATACGCCGTAGGACTATACATTGAGGGAGATTTGTGGCGTATCACACAGCGTCTACGGCTCTATTGAGCCAGAGTCGTGTGGCCTGCAGCCTAGCTTTTTGCAAGGGCGGCTACAGCCCAGGACTCAGCGCCGAAATCCTCAGGCAAATGTAACAGTGCGCTATATTTTAGAGCAGCCGACTGCGGCTAGGGCTACTATCAGACTCGTCAGCTAGTTTCTAGCAGCTAACCCTTTGCTGAGGACAAGACTCCTCATAAACCATGCGGTCTTCTCAGATTAAAAATATCGCCCTTTTCCTGCTGTGTCTGCTAGCGCTACCGCTCTTGCTAGCCGGGGTGAAGGTGGCGATCGCCTGGGCGGCTGAACGCTATGTCTATTCGGTGCCCTGGATTGGGGGACTGCTCAAAAGTTTAGAGATTGTTGAACTCTCCAATATTGTCGTCTTTGCCCTGCTGGGGCTAGGGCTGGGCGCGGCTACGATCTTTCTGCCTAAGCTCAGAGGCGTTGCGCCCAAAGTGGGCATTATGCTGCTTGTCTTTATCCTAGCGGCAGGCGTTTTCAGTGCTAGCTATGTCACCCGCCAGCATCTCTGGATTCAAAGAATTGCCGATCGCTCAGACATCTCTTTGGCAGCGGCTGAGAACCTAACTAACGACCTGCTAATGACGCAGGTTGGCGATCGCGGGTTTTGGGGCTTTTATCGCTATACTACCCAGGTCCCCGTCCTGCCCACCGACGCCGACGATCTCAAAAACCTCGCAGCTGAAGAGAAATGGGTGCGATCGGAGCTGACGCGCTTCAGCGGCGTAGAACCGGGGGTTTTCTCCCGCGTCTTTCGCCTCGCTGGCTGGGGCATCCGCATCTTTTATATGCTGCTAGCGGCTGTGACCGTCCTGATTTACTTCCTCAAAGGCACGCACTGGGCCGAAACCCAGACCCCTAAATCCGCGCCGCCGCCTGCCCCTAAAAAAGTACCCCAAAGACGATGACCTCACTGGCCGCCATCATTTTAGCCGGCGGGAACAGTACCCGTATGGGAACGGACAAAGCGCTGCTGCAGCTTGACGGTCAGCCCTTGCTGCAGCGCATTTATCAGGTGGCCCACAGTCTATCCGACCCGATCTATGTGGTCACGCCCTGGGGCGATCGCTATCGGTCTGTGCTGCCGCAGGAGTGCCGCTGGGTGGCAGAAACCCCAGTCAACGCCGAAGATCCTTTTCCCGAAATCTCCCACGGGCCAATGGTGGGCTTCATTCAAGGGCTGCGGCAGGTAGAGGCAGACTGGGTACTGCTGCTAGCCTGCGACCTGCCCAACCTGCAGGCCGACATCTTGCAGCAGTGGGCAGAGCGCTTACCGCAGGTGCCGCCCGGTACGGTCGCCCTATTGCCCCATCAGCCGAAGGGCTGGGAACCTTTGTGTGGCTTCTATCGCCGTCAGAGCCTGCCTGATCTAGAACGTTTTTTGGCGACGAGCGGACGCTCTTTTCAGCGCTGGCTCAGCCATCAAACAGTTGAACCGATCGAAGGCTGGGATCGCCGTCTCTTGTTTAACTGCAACACCCCGGCAGATTTACGGCAAACTATAGAAGATGATCAATTCAGCTTAACCTGAAGTAACACGATTCTCAGGAGCGAAAACGCATGGAGGCAATGGACTTTTTTCGGCTGAGTGAAGGGCGCTGGCGATCGCAGCGAACCACCCATCACCTGCCGTTTCGGCGGGCCGAACTGGGAGAACTGGAGATTCAAGCCAGTGCCATAGAAGCGGGCGATCCCAGGCTGGCGGAGATTTGCCAGCTCCACCAGATTGATCCCAACCTGGCTATTGGCGGTGGTTCGGTTCAGTGGCAAGGCTCAATGGCCTGGGATCAAGACAAAGACGGTCACCAGGGCGCTACCATTTTTGCCCTCGTTCCCGACGATGGCAATCCCAATCAGGGCAAGCTTTTGCGCGATGTGGGCTATGCTGAAAAAATGCCCGTAGTCGGTTACTTTCAGGTGGACGATCAGGGCGGCCTCAACTTAATTACTGACTACGAAGCCACTAGCTCAATTGAGCGCTTCTGGTTTCCCAATCCCAACCTGCGCATTCGCACCAGCACCGTACAGCGCTTTGGCGGCTTCAGCACCGCTTCTTTCTGCGCTGAAACTCGCCTAACCGATGATGCTGCCGAGAGTGCCCATGTTGAATCCCAGCCAGCCAGCCCCGCCGCCCAGTTCCACTCTATCTGGGGCTGGTGAGGTCGATCCGGTTCTGATGGGTTCAGACTACCTGCAGCGGCTGCGGCAACTGGCGATCGCGCCGGATATGATCCAGCTACCGGAGGAGATGTCGCGGCGACTGCAGATTAACCGCTGGATCGGTCTGCACGTTGAGCGGGTGAACGCTCAGCTACGACAGTTTCTAGCGGCCTGTCAGGATTGCTTCCAGCCCGGTCAGCAGCTTTTGGCAGAAGTGCTAGCCGCGCCTATTGCAGAACGCTACGGCATTGATGCCCTCTGCAATCTCCAGGTACAGCCCGTAACCCTGCTGATTGATGTGGGGCAAATTGCCCCCGCCGATTGGCAAGCGGCAGTTGTGCATGAATATGCCCACGCGCAGGTGGGTTTACCGGGACATGATCCGTCATTCCGACAGGTCTTGTCGCATCTCTGTCTAGGCTTAGCGCTGCCGCCGCCGCCAACTACGCTCACCGATGCAGAACTCAGCAGTTGGCCTCCCTGCCGTCGCCAAGCCAACAAGTATTCTTTTTGGGAAGGAAAACTGTAAAAACTGAGACAATTTTTTAGAAATATTGTCAATCTTTGATTTGCTTTAAGCAGTCACCCCAACGGTCATATCTCCTCTTTATCCTGATCCATTAAGTACTTTTGCTTAAGAAAGAGGGATAAAAACCGTGACCATTCCGCTTTTAGAATATGCGCCTTCTAGCCAAAATCAGCGCGTCAATGGCTATGAACTACCCAATGACGATCAGCCCCGTCGCTATTCCGTAGACGATAGCCTCTCCCCTGCCGAAATGGACACGCTGATTGAGGTGGCTTACCGCCAGATCTTCTTTCACGCCTTTGAGTGCGATCGCGATCCGGTTTTAGAATCTCAGCTCCGCAGCGGTCAAATCACGGTGCGCGGTTTTATTCGCGGCCTGTTGCTCTCTCCCACCTACCGCGATAGCTTCTACGAACTCAACAGCAACTATCGCTTTGTGGAGCAGTGCATCCGCCGGGTGTTGGGGCGCGATGTCTACAGCGATCGCGAAAAGTTGGCCTGGTCTACAACGATTGCCACCCTGGGCTATCAGGGCTTTGTGGAAACCCTGCTCAACAGCCAGGAATATCTAGAGAACTTTGGCGACAATACGGTGCCCTACCCCCGCCGCCGGGTGCTGCTGGGTCATACCCTAGGCGATCGCCCGGTTGACCTGAATCTGCCCCGCTATGATGCCTACTACCGCAGCCAGCTAGAGCAGCTCGGCAACCATTTTGACGGCGCTGATGGCTATCGCTGGAACTGGCAGCGCCCGCCCTATCCGCAGTGGGTCAGCAAGACCGGCGCGGCGATCGCCTATGGTGGCGCGGCGATTGTGGGACTGCTGGTGCTTGCGGTAGTGCTGTCCTGGTTTGGCTGGATTCAGATTTAGCCTATCGGCGCTGGGGGCATGACCTGTCGTGCCCTCACCTTTTACAGCCATAGCACTGTTGATTGTTGGCTTCAAACCCGGTTTCAACACCGTCATCCACAGCCTGTATCTGCACAACTTCGGTGAACCCTTCGAGTGCACAGACTTTCTCACCCCCACCGACAGCCTAATCCACCTCGCTCCAAGCGTTCAACGTACCCTCATAAGAGCTTCATACACTGAACCAACTAAGCTCAGAGATTATGATTTCTGCTAGGTGCAAGTGTCACTTCCTCGGCTACCTGTAGGCATAATTAGGAAAAGCCCATGAGGGAGACGGTGAATGAGCACGAAGCAAGAGCTTCAAAACAAGCTAAAAGTCGAGTTTGGCATCAATAAGAATATCAGTGAATCCTTGAGCACAGAGGAATGCAATCAACTCTGGCAAGTGCTACAAGCTGAGACCAGCGTTGCCAAACTGGCTGAATCTTTCATCGCCAAGAACACAGAGCTAAGTAAAAATAATCGCTATTTCGGTCTGCAGCGAAAGCAATTAGAGAAAAAGCTGAAATCTCTGCACTCAGAACAAAAGCAGCTTCAGCAGCAAATCGCAGTATTAGAGCGATCTAATGCATCATCACGCTATCGCAAGAAAAACTTATCAGTAGAACAGCAAAAGCTCGAAGCGCAAATCGAACAGCTAAATTCTAAAAATCAGATTTTGTCCAGCCAAGTGCAAACTCTAACGACAAAAAATGACGAACTGGTTGACGCCAACGAAGTTTTGAAACAAGACAATAAGGACCTGAAAAATATTGTCGATCAGATTCGTCTCAGACTTGCTCGCGACACTCAATCTCTACTGGATTACGAAGACAGCGAAATTCGTAAAGCTTTGATCCGCCTGTTTCGCTGGACATTGGGGTAACGCACTATGACCAGCTCTACGTCGCGCAGCCGCAGCTTCAACGGCATGGACTATCGCTCAGTCCAGCGCACCAATACTCAGCGCAAAAATCAGCTTGCCAAAGCCGAGCAGGCCGAACTCAAGCAAAAAGGCTATAAAAACGTCGGCTGGGACAACGTAATCAAGCTTTACCGAAGGCTAGAACTTTTACTAGCTGCAAAAGAGGACGAGCCAAGTTTAGAAGACCTATTTCTGCAAGCCGATCGTATTGGGCACAAGTATCAAACTGCAGAAGAAATTCAGACTTTCAACCAGCAGCTTACGCAAGCAGTGAATACTATTGCCGATACTGTAGATCGACAGTTTCCGGAAGAAGACACTGAAATGATTGACTATCGCCCTAGATCCCGTTCTGCTGTTAAGAAAAACTCCGGTCTAAAAAAGCGTCGCTGAACTATCTAATTGATGCCTAATTGATATTGACTATGAACCTAGACAACCACAGCTTAGAAGAACTTTTTCAGCGAGCTGATGAGATTGGTCGCAAGCGATATCATCGGCTTACCCAGGAGGATTTTGAGGAGTATCAAAAGTTTAACCACTGGCGCTATATCAATGGCGATCGCAACTGCGGCACTACCCCCGAAAGTCAGCAGTGGGCCAGAGATAACTCCGACTGGGCCTGTCCTGTCTGTAACCGGAGGTTTGCCGATGTTGGCGGGCGCACTATCGACCACAAACTGCCCCGTGCCCAGTACCCTTGGCTAGCCCTCAACTTTCAAAATCTTTGGGTCATCTGCCACACCTGCAATCAGGAAAAAGGTGAAATGCACTGGTACGAATACGAGCATTACACTTTTCTCCATTACCGCGATCGCTACCAAGACATTCAGCTTTTCCGCCCCAGATACCTGCTCAAATCTCTGCGATCTGCTGCCAGCCAGCGCCGACTCTGAATTAGCCCTTCTACAATGGGAAAATGTTGAAATTTCAACCCATCCCATTCACGATTGTCTGATTCCGACATGGCTTTCTCTTCTGTCACGCGATCGCTAGGCCGCTCCCAGCTCGCCGCCGAACTCCTCGCCAAACTTAACCAGCAGCAATCTCTCAGCCTCAACGGCGTTGCTCGCCTGCCTAAAGGACTTGTCGCCTCAGCCTTAGCCCAGCAGCAGCAGTCGCCCCTGCTGATCATCACCGCCACATTAGAAGAAGCCGGACGCTGGGCCACCCAGCTAGAAGCGATGGGCTGGTCTACGCTGCACTTTTACCCTACCTCCGAGTCCTCTCCTTACGAGCCGTTTGACCAGGAATCCGAAATGACCTGGGGCCAGATGCAGGTGCTAGCCGATCTGGTGAAAGGCAGCGTCGGCAACGGCCTAGCCGCCACCGCGATCGTTACGACCGAGCGAGCCTTACAGCCCTATCTGCCGCCGGTAGAAGTGTTTAAGGACTACTGCGTCAACCTCCAGCTTGGCATGGAGATTAACCTGAAGCAGCTTGCCGCTCAGCTAGCGCGGTTGGGTTACGAGAAGGTCGCCACCGTCGAAATGGAAGGCCAGTGGAGCCAGCGCGGCGACATCATCGACATTTTTCCGGTGGCCTCTGAGCTGCCCGTGCGGGTGGAGCTGTTTGGCGACGAGCTGGAGCGTTTGCGGGAGTTTGACCCTACTACCCAGCGCTCCCTCGACAAAATTGAGCAGCTTGTCCTCACCGCCACCCACTTCACGCCTATGGTGGTTGAGGCGTTGCGGCAAGCCGAACTGCTACCCCAGCTCCTACCCCCTGAGTCCCTAGAAGCCTTAGAAAACGGGCAGACCGTTGAAGGGATGCGGCGCTTTCTGGGGCTTGCCTTTGCTCATCCCGCCTCGCTGCTAGACTACCTGCCAGCAAGTACCCTGATTGCCGTTGATGAGCTAGAGCAGTGTCAGGCCCATAGCGATCGCTGGTTTGAGCATGTGGAAGAACAGTTTGAGGAATTTGTTGAGATAGGGGGAGACACGGGGACGCAGGGACGCGGAGGGACAGGAGATGGGGAAGATGAAGAAGGTGGGGAAAATGGGGGAGTCAATGGGCTAGCTGAAGGACAGCGGCGATCGCTGCGAATTCATCGGTCGTTTGAGCAGGCGGCAGCGGAAATTGAATGCTTTCAGCGGCTTTACCTATCCGAGATTGCGGAGGAAGGAAACGGACTAAACTTAGCAAGTCGTCCGATTCCGGCGGTGCCGCACCAGTTTGGCAAGCTGGCAGAAACTCTGAGACAGGAGCGCGATCGCGGCTTTGCTGTTTGGCTGGTGTCGGCCCAGCCCTCGCGATCAGTGGCCTTGCTGCAGGAACATGACTGTCCGGCCCAGTTTGTGCCCAATCCCAAAGACTATCCGGCGATTGACAAGCTACAGATTCAAAAAACGCCGGTGGCAGTGAAATACTCCGGCTTGGCGGAGCTAGAGGGCTTTGTGCTGCCCACGTTTCGCATTGCTGTCGTCACTGACCGGGAATTTTTCGGCCAGCATACCCTAGCCACAGCGGGCTACGTGCGCAAGCGCCGTCGGGCGACCTCGAAGCAGGTCGATCCTAACAAGATGCAGCCAGGCGACTACGTGGTGCATCGCAGCCACGGCATTGGCCGCTTTCTGAAGCTGGAGAGCCTGTCGGTCAATCAGGAAACCCGCGAGTATCTGGTAATTCAGTATGCTGATGGCCTGCTGCGGGTAGCGGCAGATCAGGTAGGCACGCTGTCCCGCTACCGGGTGGCGGCGGGCAAAGCGCCTGAGCTGAACAAAATGACGGGTAAGGCTTGGGAAAAGACCAAGGGCAAAGTCCGCAAAGCGATCAAAAAAGTAGCGGTGGATTTGCTGAAGCTCTACGCCCAGCGATCGCAGCTTGAAGGCTTTTCTTACCCGTTAGATATGCCCTGGCAGCAGGAGCTAGAGGATTCTTTTCCCTATCAGCCCACTCCCGACCAGCTCAAAGCGACTCAGGACGTCAAGCGGGACATGGAAAGCCTGCGGCCAATGGATCGCCTGGTCTGCGGCGATGTCGGCTTCGGCAAAACCGAGGTCGCCATTCGGGCCATTTTTAAGGCGGTGACGGCAGGCAAGCAGGTGGCAATGCTGGCCCCGACGACGATTCTGACTCAGCAGCACTACCACACAATTAAAGAGCGCTTCGCCCCCTACCCAATTCAGGTGGGCCTGCTCAATCGCTTCCGCACTGCCGAGGAGCGCAAAAATATCCAGCAGCGCTTAGCCACAGGTGAACTAGACGTGGTGGTGGGAACTCATCAGCTCTTAGGTAAAGCGGTGAAGTTCAAAGATTTGGGCCTGCTGGTCGTAGACGAAGAACAGCGCTTTGGCGTCAACCAGAAGGAAAAAATCAAGGCACTAAAGACCCAGGTAGACGTACTCACCCTTAGCGCTACCCCCATTCCCCGCACTCTTTACATGGCCCTTTCCGGCGTGCGGGAAATGAGCTTGATCACCACGCCGCCCCCCTCCCGCCGACCCATCAAAACCCACCTAGCGCCTTACAATCCGGAAACGGTACGCTCTGCCATCCGCCAAGAACTCGATCGCGGCGGCCAGATCTTTTACGTGGTGCCCCGCGTCGAGGGGATCGAAGAAATCTCAGGGCGGCTGCGGGAGATGCTGCCGGGGGTGCGGCTGGCGATCGCTCACGGTCAGATGCCAGAGGGAGAGCTAGAGTCCACCATGCTCACCTTCAGCAACGGCGAAGCGGATATTCTGCTCTGCACCACCATTATTGAGTCAGGACTGGATATCCCTCGCGTTAACACCATCTTGATCGAAGATTCACACCGTTTCGGCCTGTCCCAGCTCTATCAGCTCCGGGGTCGGGTAGGGCGATCGGGGATTCAGGCCCATGCCTGGCTGTTCTACCCCCGGCAAAGCAAGCTGACGGATAAAGCGAGGCAGCGGCTACGAGCGATTCAGGAGTTTGCTCAGCTTGGCTCTGGCTACCAGCTCGCCATGCGGGATATGGAAATTCGCGGCGTGGGCAACCTCCTGGGGGCAGAGCAGTCCGGCCAGATGGACGCCATCGGCTTTGACCTCTACATGGACATGCTGGAAGAGGAGATTGCTGAGATTCGCGGTCAGGAAATTCCTCAGGTGGAAGATACCCAGGTGGATCTCAACGTCACCGCCTTCATTCCGGCCAGCTACATCGCTGACCTGGACCAAAAGATGAGCACCTACCGCACCCTCGCTGCTGCCGAAAGCCGCCGCGAACTGACTCAGCTCGCCGCCGATTTAAGCGATCGCTATGGCCCGATTCCCCATGCTACCGAGCAGCTCATTCGCATGTTAGAGCTGAAGCAAGTGGCCAAGCAGCTTGGTTTTTCTCGCATCCGCCCCGAAGGCAAGCAGCACGTAATGATGGAAACTCCAATGGAAGAACCCGCCTGGAAACTGCTACAGGAAAAGCTGCCCAGCCATTTACAGAGCCGCTTTGTCTACACGCCCGGTAAGGTGACGATTCGCGGCATGGGCGTCCTCAAACCGGAAAAGCAGCTTGAAAACCTGATCGACTGGCTGCATTTAATGCAGGGAGCCTTACAGGAACCAGCTTTGGTGTAGAGCGTGCTGATACTTCTGAAACCTACCGCGCCTGAAATTGCAGCGAAGCGATCGCGCTTAGCCCTGCGCGATCGCCAGTGGAATAGCTTTTGCTAACCCGTAAGATAGGCAGAAAAGGTTGACCTACGCCCCCAGGGTAGGCGCGTTGAACTATTGTGTCTGAGTGAGGTCATCCCAGAGGGTAATGACTGCCTTGAGGTCAGACGGTAACTGCTCGATTGCTAGGTCGATATAGTCAACGCTGGCGTAGGGGGTTTGCAGACGGATTGTGGGATAGTCGGCAAAGGCGGCCTCCGTCAGGTAGCGCGTCCGGTTGAGGTTTGAGAAGCGATGCTGCTCTAGCTGGCGGCGAAAGGCGTCTACCTCTTCAGCGCTGAGGGTCGCAATCTGTTCGCGGACTGGCTGACCGCCATCAAGCGGGCGAATCTGTTCGCGGTAAAGCTGGCCGTCAGCCATCAGCACCGTCCGCTGCACCGAGCCTGCCAAATCGCCGCTGAGCTGACTTTGAAACACCACTTCTACTCCCAAATCATCATCTGGACTCAGCGATTCCTCAACAGGCATGAATGATACTAGTAAGGGCAACTGAGCGCCGCTAGCGGTCGGATTTTGGGCAATTTGCTCACCATCCTCGCTGAGATGGTAGACCCAAACCGTTTGCCCATCGCTGACCAGTGTTCTAAAGCCCGCTAGGGCAATGGCGGTGCAGGCCAGATCCGGCTGATAAACGCCGAGACAACCATCCCAGGTGGCAGACTGCACCTCCAGAACGCTCAGGCGATCAATAGGCTGATTGACTTGTTCAGCTACCGCCTGCAGGAGGCGCTGACTGGTTTCAATGGAGAAGTCACCTGTGCCGAAGTCAGGGGCAGCGGCTAGTGGTTCGAGCTTCAGCCGTGTGCCGAAGCGATCGCTGCGATAGGTCCACATTTGCTGGGCACTGGCAACTTGCACCTGCCAGCCCCGCACCTCACCCCCCCGGCAGCGTTCATTGGGGCGAGCTAGCCCCAGACACTGATCAGGCCAGGTCTGCGGGGTGGCCTCTATAATTTGCAGGCTGCTGGGAGACACGTTGAGCCGCTGGGCTAGATCTTGCTGAATGCGGCGAGTGAGTAGACGGACGGGAGACGTGTTAGCAGGCGTCTGAGTTAGCTGAATGGTAGAAGTTGGGGCGCTCTGTAGGGAAGAAGCCTGAGCGGCGATCGCGGAGCCACCTGCAACTAGAAGCACCAAGCTGGCATAAAAGCTGACAGTTCGAGGAGACACCATAAAAACCTTTTCTGTAGCGTAGGGTTGATTTCTCTAAGGTAGTCAAGGTTTGATGACGGTAGAGGTTGGTTACCAAATTTGAGACAGAACACGTGTAGGGTGGGCATGCCCACCCTACCAATTGCTAGTTGTTAGATAACGCCTGCAACTGAGTCTGCAACTCGGTAAGCTGTTTTTTAACGCAGGCGTGGGGATATGCGGTTTGAGGGTGGGGCGGCTGACCCGGTGGCTGAAAGCGAGGAATTTCATCGTAGAGACTGCCCCACTGAGCATTGACCTGACGGGCAAATTCATAGAAAAGATAGGAGTCAGCTAGGATAGCGGCCAAGATCTTTTCTAGGGCCAAGAGAGGCGCGTCGAAATGCTGGCTGACGCGGCTATCGGACTTGACCCAGGTTTGCAGCACCAGATGCAGCGCACCGGGCCGATCAACAAGATACTGATCGATAAAGAGGTTAATTTCAGCGATCGCCCGCAGCGGTCTGGGTACTAGATTCTCGCCTTTGAGAAAATCACCGCCTTCTCGACCAATGGCTTCGGCCAGAGAGAATGGGCGCTCGGCTCGGATTTCTTGCTGCAGATCGGGGCTGAGTGAGGCCGAGGAGATTGAGGAGCAGACGCGATCGCCTGTTTCTGCCTCGGCTGCTGGGTCAGGCCGCGATCGCTGCTTTCCCCAGTTCTCCAATAGCTTTTTCAGCCAGGTTAATCCAAAATGGAACACACGAGTTTGATGTCGATTACTCACGTTGCTAACGGTGATCGCTGCCGCCCACCCGCTTCTCACTCTAGACGAATTTCTGCTAAGTCTTTTTGCCACGCAGCAGTTTGACGAAAAGGTCATTGGCGATCGCCGTTCCCAGCAAAACTAAGCCACAGCCCCACAGCATTGAGGCTGTAATTGCCTCTTGCAGCACCACTGCGCCCCAGAACATGGCAAACAGCGGGATCAAATAGGCAACGGTTAAGGCTCTAGTGGAACCAATATTTTGGATCAGACGAAAGTAAAGAATGTAGGCGAAAGAGGTAGAAAGCAGGGCGAGAGCAACCACTGAAACAATCACTATAGCCGAAGGTATTTGCTGCGGGGCCGTAAACGGTAAGGCAGGCAGGAGTAGACAGGCGGCCCCAAGCTGACTGCCCGTAGCCACCACCAAAGAAGGCACACCCGCTAGGTTTTGTTTGGCGTAGGGAGCGGCGATCGCGTAGAGCAAAGAGGCAAACAGCCCAGCAGCTACCGCTAGAAAGAAGGCAGGGGTAGCGGCGATCGCGTTCCAGCCAACTAAAATCACAACCCCCACGAATCCTAAAATAAATCCCATCAGGCGCGGTGGCGTCAGCGGTTCCTTCAGCCAAATCAGCGCTACGACAGTGCCAAAGAGAGGCGCGGTCGCATTCAAAATTGCCATAAAGCCAGCGGGCAATGAAATTGACGCAAAGGCAAACAGCGAAAAAGGCACCGCCGAATTGACGCCGCCCACCACCAGCAGCGGCAGCCAGCGACGGCGGACTTCCTGGATCAAATTGAGATGGACTAGGATTGGCAGCAGCACCAAGCCCGCTAGCAATACCCGAAATTCAATCAGCCAGATCGGCCCTAATACCGGAGCCGCTATCCGCATAAATAAGAACGATCCACCCCAAACCGCTGCTAGCAGCAACAGCTCCGCTATATCTGAAAGTTTCATCAGCAGTCCTATGGTTTCATTCGATTTAGACGCTCGTGGTTGAGCAGCCACTGTTTGCGCTCAACGCCGCCGCCATAGCCCGTCAGCTTACCATTGGCCCCCACGACCCGGTGACAGGGCACGATGATGGACACCGGATTGCGACCATTGGCCAGACCCACCGCGCGAGCAGCCTGGGGCTGTCCGATTTGCTGAGCCAGTTCGCCATAGGACAGCGTAGCGCCATAGGGAATTGTTTTCAGTGTGGCCCATACCCGTTGCTGGAACGGTGTACCTTGGGGACTGAGAGGCAGGTCAAACTGGGTTAAAGCCCCTGCGAAATAGTCGCTTAGCTGCTGGCGCGCTAAGGCAAAGGGCTGGGCTGTCTCGTCTTCTATCCAGTCTTGAGCTGAAATTTGGGCGTGTTTTTCAGAGAGCATGTAGAGGCCCAGCAGCGATCGCCCATCGGAAACCAGCCGCAGAGTTTGAATTGGACTTTCATAAAAAGTGAAGTAAATCATGGCAGTGCCTCAAGTCGCAGAAATGACCGCTGAAACCGGAGCAGGCTGAACCTGAGATTTTTGGCGTTCTAAAGATTTCCATAAATGCAGGGTGGCGTAGGCCCGCCAGGGCTGCCACTGAGCCGCGATCGCCAAAATTCGTTTTGAATTCTTCTCATTTAATGCCTGTCGAATGCCTAAATCGCTGTAGGGAAAGGCGTCTGGATCGCCTAGCACCCGCATAGCGATATACTGCGCTGTCCAAGGGCCAATGCCGGGAAGGGTTTGGAGTTGCGCTACAGTTTGCTCGGTGTTGCCGCCCGGTTGCAGAGACAAGGCGCGATTGGCGATCGCCTGAGCTAGGGCCACAATTGCCTGAGCCCGGGTTTTGACAATGCCCAAGGCGGCGATCGCATCAGGATCAGCCTGCGCCAGTGTCTCGGCAGTTGGAGGCAAATGGGTCAGAGTGGCAAACGGGGCCGCTGTCGGCTCGCCAAAGTGCTGGATAAACCGATTCATTAGGGTGTTGGCCGCTTTGATACTCACCTGCTGCCCTAAAACTGTGCGCACCGCAATTTCAAAACCGTCAAAGGCTCCTGGTACCCGCAGCCCTGGATGGTTCCGCGCCAGTGCTCCCAGATGAGCGGCAATCTGCTGGGGTTCCGCCGTCAGATCAAACAGCGCTTTCACCCTGGCTAAAACGGGCAGCAACACTGGAACTAGGGAGAGGGAGAGCTTTACCCGTAGAGCTGGCTGGTCTATGACTGGCTCAACTGTCAGCCAGCCGCGATGTTGGCCTAGTCGGACGGTGCGGCAGTAGCGATCGCCCGTGACGGTTTCCACACCGGCGATCGCCCGTCCAGCTAAATAGTCTAGTAAAGCCTGCCAGTCTAAGGGCGGGCGGTAAGCTAGCTCGCAGGTAATGCTGTCTTGCAGGGGCAGATTTTTAGTCTGTCGGAGCTGACTGGGCTGGAGGCGATAGCGCTCCTGGAATAGGGCATTGAAGCGGCGTAGGCTGCTGAAGCCGCTGGCAAAGGCAATGTCTGCGATTGGCAGGGCAGTATCGGTTAAAAGCTGTTTGGCCAGCAGCAGCCGGTGGGTTTGCCGCAGTTCCATTGGGGAAACCCCGAGTTCCTGCCGGACGGCGCGGCGCAGATGCCGTTCGCTGACTCCCAACTCCTGCGCCAAGTCTTCAAATCGCTGCGTTTCCAAAGCCCCTGCCTCAATCCGCTTGACCACAGCGGCGGCGAGGCGTCCGATGGCGTCAATCCGGGCATGACCGGGGGCTAGCTCAGGCCGACACAGCAGACAGGGGCGATAGCCTGCTTGCTCAGCAGCAGCGGCGCTGGGATAGAAGCTGCAGTTTTGCCGCTGGGGGATGCGGGCGCGGCAGACGGTGCGGCAGTAAATTTTGGTGGTGGCAACGCCGACAAAGAAAACGCCGTCAAAGCGGGGATCGTGGGTCAGGACTGCCTGGTAGCAGGAATGGGCATCTAAGGCAGACATGCCAATAGAGGATTACGACCCTTTGACTCTAGCGACTCTGACCAGAACTGTCTCGCCATTTTCGGACATGGTTGTTGATTCTAAGTGTCTAAACCGCGATATAGCTGAGAAATTGGAAACGTCAGGTCAATACTTTTGAGGATGACCATATCGCCTGTCTCGTAAACTGTCGTCTCCCACCTGTTTATGGATATATGGCGACGACACTCTACATATTGACGTTCCTGCGAAATTAAAACGTAGTCTTCTAAGGATTCAAGCTGTCGGTAATCGTCAAATTTTTCGCCTAAGTCGAAGGCTTGTGTACTGGAAGAAAGGACTTCAGCAATCAATTTAGGATATCGCTTGATATAGCGGTCATCGCGATCGCGGGGATCACAGGTGACGAAAGCATCTGGATAATAATAAAACTCATCTTGGTAGCTAACTTTTACGTTGCCAGAGTAAAAACGACATTCGGAGGGGTCGCCGAAGTGATTGTCAATCAGCTTGAGAAGGTTAAACGTGATGCGATCATGGTTATCTGTCCCCCCTGCCATCGCGTAGACTAGGCCACGCCGATATTCGTGACGAATGGGGCTTTGGCGTTCGATGTTTAGATATTCTTCGGGACTGACGTAATGCGGGACGGCAATCATGAATAATGTCTTGTGGGGACAGTTTGACTGGTTTTAAATTTCCTGGTCAGCGGCTACAGTTTTCTTGACAAGACTATCAGCAGTTTCAATCAGCTCGCTACACCAGGGTTGTTATGCTGACGCTAACTGATCGTAGTGGGCTGACACGCCTCAAATGGTGCAAATGATCAATAGGCTAAAACCCTTGGATTCGGTGCGTTACGCTGCGCTAACAGCACCCTACTTCATTCTCCATTTTAGCTGTGTTGCGCCAGTAGGGTTCTGGCTCAACGTTAGCAACTTTAGCTAATACACTCTCATAGTTTATTCGATCTCCTCGGCTCGCGTGTTCTTGTTCTTGGAGATACCTTTCGGTCGTTAGTGCTGAAATCTTCTCGGCAACGGCTAAAGCAACAAACTGATCAATCAAATTCCATCCTGTTCAGCAAGCTTTTGTATCTTCTATACAACAAGATAGAACCTGACTCCATTTCATTTTACTCTTTTATAAAATTGCATAATTGCTTAGCAATATCCGCTTGAGTTTCATTAGATAAGTATCCCAGTTCTCGCAAAATCAGAGAAACGCGAGCCGTCATCAAAAAATGCAGACGTAGAGTAGACGGCTTATGTAAACCGCTAACAGCAAAGTCTGGATGCGATTTGTCAAGAATAATATCTGTTGGCAAAATTTCTTGAGCAATACGGCTAGTAACAAAGGCCAACAAGACATGTTTGTATGTTCCGATTGGATCAGTTAGATAAACAGCAGGTCTAACCTTAGTAGTCGATAAATTATCAAAAGGGAACGGAACTAAAACAACCTTACCCTTGGAACTGGAAGGGTTTGCCATCACCTACATTGTAAATATCTTCTTCAGGATCACTCAGAAAATCAAAGGCCGAATTTTGAGCAGCCGAGTGCAGCCAATCAGCCTCTTGAATGTCGTCAGTTTCCACCTCTTCCACCAAAACAATGACTCTAACCTGAGTATTTTGGCGAAGATTGAGCTGAAAGTTAGGCAATACCAGATAACCATCAGCAGTTACTGTGGCGGGTAGTTCATAAGCTTGCATAAAGCAGAAAGAATAGTTGAACAGCTTTAGTTTAAGCCTAGCTGATTGAGTAAGCGATCGCCTCTCCACGGTTGACGCCGATCGCCCATATGCGTATCCTCAGACATTAAGCCGTTTCGACGGCGAGTTAACCGCAGAACTCGAAGGCCTTCGGCGGTGCCTGAAGGAGTTAGCCCCTCCAACAAGCACCTAACCCGCAACCTGAGGCGAGCAGATTACGGGCTAGTGGTCAGTTTACCCTAGCCACCGAATTTGTATCTCGCGCGGTGTGCTGGGGTTTTCGTGTTCTGTTTTCCTCAACCCAAAAGTAAAAGGAAACAGAACATCATGTTTCAATCTTCCGATGCGGGCGCGGCTGCGTCCACAGATCTGTGTATTCCAGTGCCTCAACGCTCCTCACGGCGTAGGCGGGTGCGGCACATCCTGCTGGGTGACGCCGAAGCCGTTCGGCTGGATATTTACCTAATGCACGTCAAAGGCTATGCCGAAGCCACTGCCTGGAGCGACCCCCAGCCCACCGCCAACCCCGGCGAAGTGGTACGGGTACTGATCAAAACGCCGCTAGTCGAATAGCGCTCTGTAGATCCCAGGGGTCTGTCAGCGTGAGCGAAATGATCCACGTTGAGGCAAGATCCCTGGGAGCTGACGCCATAGCGACCCCTATAGAGCGCCAAGCCAGATACCTAGGGCGATCGCTCTCACAGATTCCTACCTAAATGATCGACTACCCTGGAGCAGGGTAATTGTTTTCAGGTTATGGTGTCTGATTCTGACTTTTCCGTCGCCAATCCGTTCCGCCGTTTCAAAGTCCGCTATGTGCTGCTGCGACTGGTCATCGGCATGGCGATCGCGCTAATAGTGTTTTCTACCGTACTGGCGATCGCGCTGCCTATTTCTTTTTTAGAAGCGCTTGACCTACAGGCTCTTGAAGAAAGATCATTCTGGCTGAGCCAGCTCTACTTCGTTGGCGTCACTGGGATCGGCCTCCTCGTCGTTGGGCTAGGCTGTCGCAAACACCAGATCCGCCTCAAGCAGCTCATCGGACCCATCACGCCAGACTTACCTTGGAAATTGACCCTCGGACTGGCGATCGCCTCTCAGCTTTGCCTCATGGGGTTTTACCGCGTCGGCAACGCCTTGCTCACCTACTGGGCACCTGATCTAGTCCTCACCGCCGTCAACCAGAACACCAACGAACTTACCGAGGCACTAGCTGCCAGCTCATCGCCGCTTTTGTTCATCAGCCTGATATGGCTGCTCGGCTTCTATCAAAACGTCATCGCTAAGCTGTTGATTTTTGGCTTAGTGCTGCACCGCTGGAGCTACAAGTGGGGTTTATCCTGGGCTGTGGGCGTCAATCTGGGAATCGCGGCCCTAGCCAACCTGCCTTCTTTGGGATTAGCCCTCAGCGCGATCGCCTTTAGCCTCATAGAAATCCTGCTCTATCTCAAGACCCGCAGCTTAGCGCCGCCCATCGTCCACGCCCTTGCCGCTGCCGCCATTGGCTATGGCCTTGTTTTTATAGACAATGGCCTCACCGTCTCCAGCCTCACCCCGGTGAACTATACCTTAGCCGATCTGCGATCGCAGGCAACCCTCGGCTACCTCTATTTAGTGCTGGGTTTGCCCTGGCTAATTGCCTTTATCTACCGCCATTGGCCCCCATCTGCAGTCAAACTGCCTTACTTCGCTAACGCCGAATGAGCGATGCCGCTAAGTAAAGAGGCGCCGTCAAACATGAGTCAATGTCGGTTGTGGTTGCGGTACGAAACCCAGCACCCGCCTTAGTCAATCGTCAAGTATTCGCAGTCACTTACATATTCCCAGCCATATTGGGTAATTGCCTCACACAGGTAGGCTTCAGCAAAATTGCTGCTAATTACCAGCGCCCCGGTCATGTCAGCCTGGGGTAACCGCGCTCCGCGAAAGTCGGTTTGCTCAATCCGGGCATTGCGCAGATTAGCCCGTGACAGGTCAGCATCCGTCACAGTAGCCCGCGTTAGATCGGCGTCCTGGAGGTTGGCAGTCGCTAGATTGGCATACTGTAGGCTGGCGTTGCCGAAGTAAGCATTTTCCAGATTGGCCCCGCTCAAATTAGCGCCGTCGAGGCGGCTGCGATAGAAGTTAGCCCCGGCTAAATTGGCCCCGCTGAGGTCAGCCCCGCCTAAGTCTAGCCGCCGCAAATCTATATCGCGCAGGTCGCAGCCGGGACAGCCGTTGTTTTCTACCACCTGCCGGACTTTGCGCAAAGCTTCCACTTCGCTGTCTTCTGCAATTGCCGGTAGAGACAGACTCCCAAGCCCCGTAAAAGCTGCTACGAGAAACGTACCAATAATTTGACGGCGATCGCGCTGCAAAGCCTTACTCCTCAACTAGCCCTATCTGACTGACGCAGAGGCTCATTCAAGTGTGCCCCATGAGAAACTGTCCAAACCCAGCTCTATTTTGCCTTGTTGTCGTGAAGAATTTCTACAAGGGAGATAAGTGTGAGGACTGGATTTTTAAGATCTGTATTGGATCTTACCGATTGGAGCAAAGCGAAACAGTCTTATCCTCAAGTTAAACTCAATTCCAATTCCTTCTGCTGTAGACTCAACCTCGACAGCAAAGATACATAGCAAAAATTCACTCAAAAAGTCTGCAACAGCTCGATGCCCTATGACTGCCCTCTGCAAGCGGGTGTGCATCTCCGGCTGTCCGGCAGCACTGTTCAAATTCACAGGTAAGCAAGGATTAACATGAAAACTTCTGTACGGCTGAAAGCAGCAGCCCTCGCAGTTTCAGCAATAGGGCTTTTGGGCGGCACGGGTACGGCGCTGGCTCAAACCTTTGGCAGCACCGAAATTGACCAAGACGAGGTCGTTGTCATTGCAGCACCGGGTTCTCGGTTCATTCCCTATGAGCTATATGTCTACGAGCAAGTCACCGATGAGCGTCAGTGCTGGAGCGAATCTGGCTCTAATCCAGTGGCAGTGACGCCCCTGCTCCTAAACTTTGACTTCACGGGTATTTGTAACCGCGCTGCGGACAGCAACGGCTATTCTATCCGCTTAGCCAATGCTGACCTTGGCCCTAGCTTCCGCTTGCAAGTGCGCGAGCAAGGCGGCAACCTCGTACTGCAGGGAGTTTCTAACACCAGTGGTCGCTTTACAATTGGTCGAGCCGCAGGCGTGAGCAACACTGGCTTCACTAAGCTCATGCTCAATCCAGGCTGGCGTCTGACGAAGCGTACTTATGAAGGCCGCACCCTAGGGCACTACTACTTCACGAACGATTTGACCTTAGCTCAGGTATTGGCGGCTGAAGGGGTTGCTACGCCGACGCCCACCCCCACGCCGACTCCTACGCCGACCCCCACGCCCACGCCGCCGACCTTCCCAGATACTCGCGGCGATCTCTATGCCAATCAGATTGAGCGGGCTACTGAAATTGGCTTCATCTCCGGTTTTCAAGACGGCACCTTTGGCCCGCGCCAGCCTGTGACCCGTGAGCAGGCCGTTTCGATGCTAGTTGAAGCGCTAAAGGTTCAGCTGCCCAATGTCGATCTAGCTGTGCCTAACCAGGTTTCCACGGCTCCTTTCCCCGACGTCGCGGCGAATCGCTGGAGTGCGGCTAAAATCAAGTTCGCCAAAGACAATGGCATTGTCAGCGGTGACGTGGTAGGTACTTTCCGGCCCTCTGCAACGGTTTCTCGCGTTGAGCTGATGGCTATGATTCGCCGGGCGGCTGAATTCCGTCGTCGCCAGCTAGGTCTTAGCCCTGATCTACCCTTGAATCAGCAGCCCTTTGGCTTCACAGATATCAACGGTCACTGGGGCGAAAATCTAATCAGCCTGATGTCGGCTCACTGCGGCGTAGCCTCGCCGCTCAACGAGACGGGTACTGCTTTCGCCCCCAGTGCGCCAGCTCTGAGGAACTACGCTTCTGCGGCCATCGTGCGGCTCTTTGACTGCGAAGCTCCCCAATCACCCTAACAGTTAGCGATTGTCATTATCCTGGCCTCTCTAGCTGAGTAGCTAGAGAGGCTTTTTTGGTTCAATGCGTATTGTTCTGGCTACTGGTGGTTTGACTGAAAAGCTAGCCCGAGGATTATGAAATTTTGGAAAATTACTGTTGATCCGATCTGTGGCTGGCACTCGCTGTCCTTGAGTCGCTATCCTCAGGTCGCCATCTTGCAGAAAATCAGGGGCTTTGCCGCAGCAAGACAGTTTTAGCTGCGATTACAAAATTTTTATTTTTACTTGACTTCAGACACAAATCCGCAGAAAAATCTTTGAATTAATTAAGAAGATTGAGTAAAGTCAGCCGTCTCAAAACAATAGTTCTGGGCAGCAGCTTTATATTTTAGGTCAGTAGGATTACTCAAGACATCAGCTAAATTCTCATCTTCGGCTGAGCTGCTTGCGCGAATAGTGTAAAAGCGATACGGAATGATCGAGTCAGTGTCTCGGTCAACTTTAGCTATTCAATTGCAGCAGAATCATCCGGTGGCTTGAAGGGCTATTTCCGCCTGGACATATAGCCTATGGGTTCGATTTCAAAAAATGCTTAATCCATCAATTTTCAAAACTGGCTATGGCATCTTATAACTCGTTTTTGAAAACTTTTTCTAGCTGCATCGCGATTGGCCTGAGCGTAGTTTTTGCTATTAACTTTATCAGCGATCCCTACGGTTTGAGAGGCCGGGGCGGGCGTGTTCACAATGACCGCCTCGTCAAGGCCCTGAAAGTCAATCGGCTGAATCCAGAAGCTGTTTTGCTGGGATCTTCTGGAGTTGTTCGAGGACTTGATCCCAACCATGCTGTCTTTGATCGTTATGCTTCAGCTTATAACCTCGGTGTTTTGGGGGCAAATATTTACGAGGTGCAGCAGTATTTTCAACACTCGGCTGCCCAAGGCACTTTGAAAACTGCTGTCGTCGGCCTAGACTTTTATGCCTTTAATGCTTCGAGAGGGGTCAGGCCGGGATTTTCCGAGGCGCGTATCGCGGCTGAAAAAATACCTGTAAAAGACTTTTTAGCACTATATTTTTCTCTAAGCGCTCTCCAGCTTACCTTTAATCCAGCGCAACGAGGCGCTTATTTTAATGAAGATGGCACTGGCAGTAGATACATTGATCCCCAGCAGCGGCAACAGATTTTTGAGATTGAAATTTTAGAAGACTTTTCGGCAGCGGAGGAGATGTATTGGAACTATCAGCGATCGCCAGAAACGCTAGAGCAGTTTCGAGAAATTACGGCTATGGCCGCAGCAGAATCGATTGATTTAAAGGTTTTTGTTCCGCCGCTGCATGTGAGCTTGTTTCATATTGCTAAGGTTAAAAATCTGTGGCCAGCTTATCAGCAGTGGCTAAAAGAAATTGTTGCCATTCATCCCGTTTGGGATTTTGCAGGCTGCAACAGCATTACGACAGAGCCGATTGTTTCGGACATGCAGCATTTTGACGATCCGTCCCATTACACATTTTTAGTGGGAAATATTATCCTGAATCGGCTATTTGATCATGAAGTTGCCGCAGGGCCAGCAGATTTTGGCGTTTACGTAACGCCTGATAACGTAGAAGCTCATCTGGCCGATGTAAAAGCTCAGTGTGAAGTCTGGCAGCAACAGCACCCTCAGGTCGTCAATTGGATAGAGGCGTTGGGTGAACCGGGCGATTTACTCACTTCTTTGCCCGACACCAGCAATACAGGCGCGCCTTAAGGCTGTTGCCAGCAATTTTCCCAGGTCTAGCGAGCCTTGCCTCTTCTGATCAGCACTCAATTTTTGAGCGATCGCAAGAGACTTTAATCAGTTTCATTGAGTATGCTTAAAACGATGCTTAGGGAAAGACTGTGCCGCTACTGTGGTTTTTGCTGGGGCTTGGATTAGGGCTAAGCCTGCTGCTTTGGTATCGGGCTTGGTACAGTTCGCGGCTCAAAGTGTGGCTGCAAAAGCTCAAATCTGATGCCGGGGTGAACGGTATTTCCTATGCGTCTCAGCTTTCTAGCGCGATCGCCCAGCAGCGGGGCGATATTGCCCAGCTAGAGCAGCAGCTACAGGCCTATCAGCAAATTTTAGAAAAAGCCCCGATTGGCTACTTGCTGGTAGACGAAGAGAACCAGCTACTTTGGTACAATTCGCGGGCCGCAAAGCTGCTAGCCCTAAAACCGCTCTCGACGGATACAGAAGCTCTGCCTCGCCTCTTATTAGAAGTCGTTCGCTCCTATGAGTTAGATCAGCTTATTGAGAGCACTCGTCAAAGCCAGCAGCCTGGCCATCAAGACTGGACGCTTTATTCAGCTCCAGCCGATCCATTTGATCTATCAGAGCGTCCGGCTTACCCGCTACGAGGCTCTGCCTTTCCGCTGCAAAGAGGCCAAATAGGCGTTTTTTTGGAAAACCGGCGGGAGGCCACGCGGCTAATCCAGCAGCGCGATCGCTGGATGTCAGATGTCGCCCACGAGCTAAAAACGCCGCTGACCTCAATTCGCCTAGTGGCAGAAACCTTAAAGACTCGCGTTGATGCCTCTCTACAGGGCTGGCTCGATCGCCTGCTGAATGAAACCATTCGCCTCAGCAACCTGATTGAAGACCTGCTAAATCTCAGCCGTTTAGAAGGACCACACTTCAGCGGCCTCAACACCAAAGCCCTAGACTTCACCCAGCTTATCTTTGCCGCCTGGCAGAGTTTGGAACCCTTAGCCCGCATCAAGCAGCTACAGATTACCTATTTTGGCCCTGAAAAACTGCTGATTGAGCTAGACGAATCCCTAATGTACCGGGTGCTGGTCAATTTACTGGATAACGCTATCAAGTACAGCCCGCCCCGACAGCATATTCAAGCTGCCCTCAGCATCCACCCTAGCGATGTCTCAGAAAACGCAGGCTACGTTCTGCTCGAAATTACTGATGCTGGCCCTGGGTTTGTTGAGCAAGACCTGCCCCACGTATTTGAACGATTTTATCGGGCTGATCCGGCCCGCAGCCGAACCCAAAGGTTAGAGGTCTCTACCAGTCTCGGTACGCCCAAGCAGGAAGTGATCAAAGGGGGCACAGGGTTGGGATTGGCTATTGTGCGACAAATTATTGAGGCTCATCAGGGGCGGGTGGAGGCGAACAATCATCCGGATACGGGGGGTGGGTGGCTGAAGATTTATTTACCTTATCGATTGCTGATTACCCCGGTTTCAGCCGCACAATAACGGTCTTCCCCACTTGTAATCTTCTGTAATAACCTGCTTCAATAATGCCTGAGCGGTTTGCAATATTAGCTTGATTTAGACCCTGGTATGGAGGAGCGGCTACAGAAGGTTTTATCTCAGTGGGGAGTGGCTTCTCGCCGACAGGCCGAGCAGCTTATCCGCGAAGGTCGCGTCATGCTCAATGGGGCGATCGCGGAGCTAGGCCAAAAAGCCGATCCGCAAACCGATGAAATTGCCGTTGATGGTTTAGTGCTGAAGCCTGCTAATCAGCCAGATAGCTACTACCTGCTGCTGCATAAGCCAGCAGGCGTCGTTTCTACCTGCGAAGATCCCTGGGGACGGCCCACTGTTCTCAGTCTGCTGCCTCTAGCCTGGCAGCAAGGGCAGGGCATTCATCCGGTAGGCCGACTAGATGCCGACTCTACCGGAGCGCTGTTGCTAACCAACGATGGTCATCTGACCTATCAGCTCACCCATCCCCGGCATCAAATCGCTAAAACCTATGAAGTCGAGGTTGAGGGCCGTCCCTCAGCCCATCGTCTGCAGCAGTGGCGACACGGTATAGTCCTATTAGGGCGAAAAACGCTGCCCGCCCAGATAAAAGTGCTAAAGCAGTCAGCTCCAGACCGGACGCTGCTGCGCGTAGTCTTGCGGGAAGGGCGCAACCGACAGATTCGTCGCGTGGCTAAACAGCTCGGTCATCCAGTAGTTACGCTCAAGCGAACTGCTATTGGCCCAATTGAGCTTGGCAAGTTGCCAAGCGGTCATTACCGGATCTTAGCTGCCCCAGAAGTGGCTATGCTGACTCAAACGATGCCTGATACATCCCTGATTTCGTCAAGTCATATGCCAGCTAGTTCACAATGAACAGCGAGGCTTCTATGCTCCTGATGGTTAGCCCATGAAGAAAAAAGTCCGAGACCTAGAACAGATGCAGCGAGAACAGCTAGCCGAAATTGGCAGCTTTCTGAAGCAGTCGCGTGAGCAGCAGTCTCTATCTTTAGAGGAACTGGCCAGCCGGACGCTAATCCGCCGTAGCCTGCTGGCAGCTATTGAGTCTGCTGATTTAGAGCAACTGCCAGAACCCATCTATATCCGAGGGCTAATCAAGCTGTATGCTACTAAACTAGGTCTTGACGGTGAGATGGTCGCCAGCCAGTTTGTGCTTCACCCGCATCTGCGCAAGGCGGGCTTATCTTGGCAGACGTCAGCCGCCGCTCAGCTCCGTCCGTTTCACCTCTATGCGGTCTATGTGCTGATTATGATCGCTGCGGTAAGCGGTCTTTCCTATGTACTTCAGCGCAACACACCAGAAGCTGCTACCTTGCCAGCCTTAGATCCTTTAAATCAGCTTGAGGAAGCCCAACAGCCGCCCGCAGGGAACGCGTCTCAGCCAGAGGGTGCGGCCAGTGCTGAATCACCAACCATCACGGAAGCTTTGCCAGCCGAGGGGATTCAGGTCAAGGTTGTTTTGATTTCCCAGTCTTGGATGCGGGTTGTGGTAGACGGGGAAACGCAGTTTGAAGGCATTATGAAAGAGGGTGAAAGCCAGCAGTGGCAGGCAGACGAGCAGCTCACCGTAAGAGCAGGCAATGCTGGCGGCGTCCTGGTGGCTCACAACGGTAAGGAGGCGGAAAAGCTGGGCGAACCCGGCATGGTTGCTGAAGTTACTTTCTCTCAGGAAGAGCAAATCAGCCTCAACAGCACCGCCGTCCTACCTTAAGGCTTTACACTGCGTCTGAATCCGTTTCACCTGTCCGAATGCGGTAAACCTTTTCAACGGGTGAAACAAAAATCTTACCATCGCCAATTTGCCCGGTATTGGCGGCAGCGGCAATCGTCTCCAAGACTTTATCGAGCTGATGATCCTCGACCACAACGGTTAGGCAAAGCTTTTGCAGGAAATCGACGGTGTACTTGGCTCCTCGGTACACCTCTGTTTGCCCTTTTTGCCGACCAAAGCCTCTGACCTCAGAGAGCGTCATGCCGGACACGCCTGCTTTCAGCAAAGCGGCTTTGACATCTTGCAGCTTTGCGGGCCGGATAATTGCATCAATCTTTTTCAAAACTCTAGACTCCTAAATGAATGGACTGTGACTTGAACTGGAAATGAACCGCTAAGTTTCAAAAATCGCCCCATGTCTGTATATGTTGCTACAAAAGCTGGGGGGCTGCAACTGAAGTTTACAGGTGTTTGAGGGCCTATCATAGGATGCCCAGCGACCAATTTTTGTGTTTGTAAATTAATCAGTTACGTTTGCCTAATTTTATGAATGAGCTGCTTTCTAGTTCAATAGCTGCGATCGCCACGACGCCAGCGGGGATTAATCAGCTTATTCCTTGGTGTCAGGCTAGCGGAGCCGAACTCTGGCTGTCAGAATCGCTGTATCCATCAGTTGCTGCTCGGCTGACGGGCCTTAAACACCATGTTTACCAAACCTCACTACGGCAGGCTTTAAGCTCGGCTTGGTCTGACTATGACGGTTTAGTATTTTGCTTGGCTGCGGGGGCCGTTGTGCGGCTGATTGCCCCTTTGCTAGCGGATAAAGCTACCGATCCGGCTGTGGTCGTTCTGGATGAGCAGAGTCAGTTTGTGATCAGTCTCTGCGGTGGGCATCAGGCGGGCGGCGATCGCCTGACGCAGACTATAGCAGCCTGTCTAGGCGCAACGCCGGTTCTTACGGGTGCAGCCAATCGCCTACAAATGCCGGGAGTTGATACCTGGGGGATTCCCTTTGGCTGGCTGCGGGGTAGCGGTGACTGGACAGGGGTGAGCGCCGCGATCGCCGCTGAAAAGCCCGTCCAGGTGATTCAAGAAGCCGGGTCGTCGCTCTGGCAGACAGGGCTGCCTGCCGATCATCCCTTGCAGTTGGGCTGGCCTGAGTTCACGGCGGAGCGGCAAGAAATTCGACCTGAACCAGCAGCCCGCGTTTGGATTAGTCCGGCTCAGCGCCGCTTCGCCCAGCAGAGCAGCCTGCCTAAAGTTCAGTGGCATCCACGGGTGCTGTGGCTAGGGATTGGCTGCGAGCGGGGCACCTCTCAGAGACTCATAGAGACGGCGATCGCCCAGGTTTGCCAAAAAAATCACCTGGCCGAGGCGGCGATCGCGGGGGTAGGAACCCTTGACCTCAAAGCCGACGAGGTGGGATTAGTCCAGCTCTGTCGCGATCGCGGCTGGCCGCTGCGCTGCTTCAGCGCGGAAAGCCTGCGGCAGGTGGATGTGCCGACGCCCTCTGAGGTGGTGGCTGCTGCGGTCGGGACGCCCAGCGTGGCTGAGGCGGCGGCACTCTTGGCGGCGGATGAGACGGCTGCCGCGCTGCGAGTCTCGAAGCAGGTGGTGCGCCAGGACGGAGAACCGGGAGCGGTAACGGTGGCGATCGCCCAGGCGGAGCAGGAATATACTGGGCGCACAGGTCAGCTTTGGCTAGTGGGCACCGGACCGGGCAGCCTCGATCAGATCACCCCAGCGGCGAAAGGGGCGATCGCTCAGGCGGATGTGGTCATTGGCTATGGGCTATATGTAGATCTGATCAAGCCGCTGCTGCATCCGGGGCAAATTGTGGAAGCGTTGCCTATTACCCAGGAACGGCAGCGGGCAGAGCGGGCGATCGCCCTGGCCCAGCGGGGCCTGACCGTGGCGGTGATTTCGTCCGGGGACTGCGGTATCTACGGCATGGCGGGGCTGGTGCTGGAAATGTTACAGGCTGAGGATTTAGCCGAACTCGCCCAGCAGGTACAGGTATTTCCCGGGATCACTGCCCTCCAGGCTGCCGCCTCACGAGTGGGCGCGCCGCTGATGCATGACTTTTGCGCCATTAGCCTCAGCGATTTACTGACTCCCTGGCCCGTGATTGAAAAACGCTTGCAGGCAGCTGCGGCAGCAGACTTCGTCGTCGCTCTCTACAATCCCAAGTCGCAAAAGCGGACGGAGCAAATTGCGATCGCCCAGCAAATTTTCCGCCAGCACCGCGATCCCAATACCCCTGTCGCCCTAGTCCGTTCGGTTTACCGAACCGATGAATCGATCACGCTCACAACCCTAGACGAGTTTCTCAATCACCCGATTGACATGCTTACCACCGTCCTCATCGGCAACCAAAGCAGCCAGCGCTACGGCCCCTGGATCGTGACACCGAGGGGCTATCTGGGGAAAAGCTCATCTTTGTGAAAGCTTATTCCGTAATAGAGGGTCGATTGATCCGAATTAGCTTACCAGTCAAGTCTGCAACCTCTGAAACAGCGTCATGAATACGATTAGCAAGACGCTGACGATCTAAATCTTCGGTGCAAACAACAATGCCTGCATGATTTGAATTTTGCTTATGCAAGCGAATGAAATCAGCTCTGTTTACAGTCAGAACAGCTCGCCCTTGACGACTAG
This sequence comes from Sphaerothrix gracilis Ecp01, assembly GCF_030405905.1. Taxonomy (NCBI): domain Bacteria; kingdom Bacillati; phylum Cyanobacteriota; class Cyanophyceae; order Nodosilineales; family Nodosilineaceae; genus Sphaerothrix; species Sphaerothrix gracilis. The sequence goes on along the minus strand of NZ_JASATW010000006.1, from coordinate 219,792 downwards.
CGAAATCGAGAACCTGTTGATCGGGAATTCGTTGATTGGCTTGCCCGGCTTCCTGGACAGTCAGAACGTTATGACCCAGCTTTCTTAAGAGAAGGCTTACTTTTTTTGAGAACCCTTCATCAGCATAAAAACTTGTCATTATTAGGCTGCGGCTTGGCGTTGAATAGCTGCCTCAATTTCATTGCTATTTACCTCAGCATAGAGCCAAGCGTTCGTTAAATCTTGAGCCGTCAACCCTGGATAATCCTCTAGCAAATCAGCTTCAGTTGCTCCCTGGCCGCGCAAGCTTACCAGCAGCCAGACAGGAATACGGGTTTGGCGGATACAAGCATCTCCGCCCATAACGCCAGGTGTCTTTTCAATACCTACCCAAGTCCCGCTGAGACTAGCCACCAATAGCTGAATAGTCTGCGCTTTTTCCTCAACCGATAGAGCCAGAAGTTGAGCTTGGAGCTGCTGAAGGGTCATAGCTTAAACCAGTCAGGGGCGATCGCCAAAACTGCTATCACTTCAATAGTAGCTAGCAGATGAGTTTCAAGAAACGCTTAGAGTCACAACTAGGGGTAAATGGTCGGAGTGGATATTCCTGCCGACGTGGGCGTCTAGTACCTGAATATCTGACGTCACCAAGCAATGATCGATGGGGATGCGCAGGAAAGGAGGGAGAAAGGTCGGCCAGGTCAGCAATACGCCCTGGCCCCAGCGAGCATTCTGCAGATCTGTAGCCGCGATTAGCTGCTTAAAGTAAGGTGACCACATGGGGGTATTGAGATCGCCCAGGAGGATGATCGATTCATCAGCCTGCTCCTGCGCGTACTGAGCGATCGCTGCTAGCTGCTGGTTGCGCTGTTCAAACAGGCGCTGATTTTTGGGCGGCGGCGGATGGGTAGCGATGAGGTGAATCGGGCGATCGCCCACCTGCCAGTCAGCCAAAATGTTGATTTTGCTAGAGCTGCCGAGCGGCTTGATCACCGGATTCTGCAGCGGAAAGCGGCTATAAACCGCCAGGCCAAAGGGATTATCTGGCGCAGTGGCGATTTTGTAGGGCAGAGCGCTGGAGCGGGGCTTGGCAGCGCTGTGGGGCAGGCTTTGCGTGAGTACCTGAAGCTGCTCAATCCAGCGATCGTCTACCTCAATAAACACGGCTAAATCGGGTTGTTCCTGCTCAACTAGGGCGATCGCCTGGTCATAGCTGAGGTTGCGAATATTGACATTGGCGACCAGCACCTTCAGCGGTTCTAAGCGGGCGCTAGCCGCCACCGGACGGTAGAACGGGAAAAGCTGGGCTAGCAGCACGCCAACGCAGACCAGTGCGATTAAAAGAGGCCAGCGCTGGCGCAAGAGAGCGATCGCGATGACGCCCAACACAGCCAGTCCGGCATACTGGGTTTGCAGACTGACCAGCGCTTCTAGCCACCAAAGATTCAGCGGCTGCTGGCTGACCAGGGCCAAGATAGTGAGGTCAACCAGTCCGAGGCAGATGCCCCAAGCCCAGGCTCGACGATGTTTTGTAAAATGCTCGGCGATCGCGTTCACATTGGCTCTCTGACGGGTTAGAAAAGCACTCTCTTTGCCTTCACTTAAGATAGCCAACTAACCCAGCATCCGTGTCGATTTGCTTCAGTTAGAAAGAGGCCTGCAGGCCAGCGGTGACGCTAAAGTCAGTCTCTAGCTGCGGCCCTGAAAGACTGCGGTAAAGTGGCAAATTAAACTCCACGCCCAACCGCGCCCCTTGCAGGCTACCTTCGGGGACATAAAAATTGAGGCCCAGCCCCAGGTCTAACTGAGTGCCAGCGCGTAAATCCGGATTGGCTGTCGGAATCATATTGGGATTGAGCCGGTCATCTTGGCCGTCAATATTGCCCCAAGTACGTCCGCCCAGACGCAGGGAAGTGCTAAACCAGTCTGTCCATCGATGAGCGCCCCAAGCAGTCAGCATCAGCTGATCGCCTAGACGATAACCATTGTCATTGGTCCCCAGGCGAATGATCCCCATAGCCTGACTGCCCCATGACCAGTCTCCTGCCTGGCCGAGGTAGGTAACACCAGGGCGCAGATCAAACGTGCCTGAGCCAATTTGCATGGGATACGGCAAAATTTGATCGAGTCCCATTGGGGTCGCATCGCGCTCCTCGATGGAACCTGTGGGAAAACTGAGGCCCAGGTTGAGATGAAGCCGCTGCCGACTTTGATCTAGCACGGTGTATAGCCCCGACAGGCTGATATCTCCGAAGCCTTCTGAGTTCGTGGTGAAGCGTCTACCTGAGCGAGTGGAGTGATCCATCTCTTTGGAGATGTAGGGAGCCATGAACATCAGGGTGAAATCGTCGCTGGGGGCGTACATAGCGCCGAGCATGTGCATTTCCATAGTCATGCGGGTGGGAGTCACCGGAAACCGCTGCAGCACTTCGTCTGTTGTTAAGGAATCCGTTCCGCTGCGATTGCCGTCCATCTCCATGAACATGTAGCGGTAGGAGAACATAATTTCTCCCTGTCCATGTGTATGATCGCCCATGACGCCGATAGGCGCGTGGCTATCCGGACGAGCGGGTGACCAGTAAATGGTTTCTCCTGAGGCGGGGCTAGCGCTATCCACCAGTAAAAAGTTGTCTTCAGAGGTGAACTGATAGTCAGGTGGCGGACTAATCACGGGTGTCTCAACCGTTTCAGCCATAGCCTCGCTTGCGGTTTCAGCGATCGCATTTTTCCCTACGACTACAGCAGCTTCTGAGGGTTGATTGTTAATTGCTGAAACTGCAGCAGCTATACCAGGTGATGCGCTTTCCCCGGTTTGAATGACTGGTAGCAAGGCATCGGCGCTAATGGCTGCGCTAGCACTATTAGTTTCTAAGCTGCTTGCTTGCTCGTCAGTCCTGGCTTCTCCGGGGAGTGCGCCTAATGTTGCCAACAGCCCAGTGATAAGGTAGACCCCATTAATCAGCTTAAAATTCACGATGTTCCCACACGCACTTAATAATTCGCCTAGCCTAAAAATCTGCAGGTGGGATGTCAAAAGACGGCCTGTCAAAAGACAGCTATATCCAACAGGAAATCTAAGCCAATGACGCTTGCCACTAAGCAAAAAGTTCAGGTGACTGCCAGAGCGCAGTGGCGAGCTTGGCTGAGTGAAAACTACACGCAGGCAGACGGGATCTGGCTGGTCACGTTCAAAAAGCACTGCGGCGATCGCTATGTCTCCTATGACGCCATTGTTGAAGAAGCCCTCTGCTTTGGCTGGGTAGACAGCCTGCCGCGCAAGCTCGATGGCGATCGCACCATGCTCTACATTTCGCCGCGTCGTCAGGGGAGTCCTTGGTCGCGATTGAATAAGCAGCGAGTGGCCAAGCTGCTAGCGCAGGGCCTGATGACGGCAGCCGGACAGGCAAAGATTGATCAGGCTAAAGCAGACGGTTCTTGGACAGTCTATGACGAAGTGGAAGATCTGATTATTCCCTCCGATCTGGCTGCTGCCCTGGAGACCGACCCAACGGCAAAAGCCCACTTTCAAGCCTTCAGCGACTCGGCTAAAAAAGGCATTCTCTGGTGGCTCAAAAGTGCCAAGCGAGCCGCGACTCGCCAAAAGCGGATTGACGAAACCGTGCGCCTCGCGGCTCAAAACCTCAAGGCTAACCAGCCGACGTAAATTTTTGGGTCAATAAAAATGAGTGCTCACAGTCACCTGAGTCTCAGACCTACAATGAAAGACTGAGCCACCGTTCATCTGCCTATGACCGTTTCCGCCGACGAGCTGCAAAATCACGGAATTCCTGAGCGCCTAGCCAAGCATACAGTCCGCTACGCCGACCACCGCTCGGTGAACCCGGATGACCTAACGCCGATGATGCGTCACTACGTGCAGGCAAAGGAGGAAAATCCCCATGCCCTGCTGCTGTACCGAGTAGGGGACTTTTTTGAAACTTTCTTCCAAGACGCCATCACCATTGCCCGCGAGCTAGAGCTGGTGCTGACCAGCAAAGACGCAGGTAAAGCGATTGGCCGGGTGCCCCTAGCGGGCATTCCCCACCACGCCCTCGATCGCTACTGCATTCAGCTTGTCGAAAAGGGCTTTGCCGTGGCGATTTGCGACCAGGTGGAAAATCCGGCGGAAGCTCAGGGGCTGGTGAAGCGGGAAGTCACCCGCGTCATCACCCCCGGTACGGTGCTGGAGGAAGGAATGCTCAGCGCCCGCCAGAACAATTTCTTGGCGGCGGTGGTGATTTCAGGCAATCATTGGGGCTTGGCCTACGCCGATGTCTCCACCGGAGAATTTTTGACCGCTCAGGCCAGCGATTTAGAACAGCTTACCCAGGAGCTGATGCGGCTCCAGCCTGCCGAGGTGCTGCTGCCCACTAATGCCCCCGATCTGGGTATGCTGCTGCGTCCGGGCCAGTCTTCCGATCTGCTACCGGCCTGTCTGCCTGCTCAGTTTTGCTACACCCTGCGATCGCAGGCTCCCTTTGTCCACAGTGAAGCTAAACAGCGCTTGCTGGAACGGTTTCGGCTGCGATCGCTAGAAGGCTTTGGCTGCGAACACCTGCCGCTGGCGGTGCGGGCTGCGGGGGGACTGGTGGAGTATTTGGAAGAGACTCAGAAAGCCACGCAGGCTCCCCTGCAGCCTCTCTGTACCTATACCCTCTCGGAATACCTGGTGATCGACCACCAGACCCGCCGCAATCTAGAAATTACCCAAACTGCCCGCGATGGCACCTTTAGCGGTTCCCTGCTGTGGGCCTTAGATCGCACTGTGACGGCGATGGGAGGACGGGCGCTGCGCCGCTGGCTGCTGCAGCCGCTGTTGGGACTCGACGGCATTCAGGCCCGCCAGTCTACGATTCAAGAGCTGCTAGATGACGGCAACCTGCGCCAGATTCTGCAGCAGTTGCTTAAGCAAATTTACGACCTAGAACGTCTGGCCGGACGGGCCGGATCGGGGACTGCCAACGGGCGCGACCTGGTGGCTCTAGCCGACTCCTTTGAAAAGCTGCCGGATCTAGCCGCGATCGCGGCCAAGGCGGCTTCTGCCTACCTCAAAGCCGTCCAGTCCGTGCCGCCGGAGCTAGAAACTCTGGGCCAAAAACTGCGATCGCACCTAGTAGAAACGCCGCCCCTTTATCTCACGGAAGGCAACCTGATTCGCCCCGGCGTCAATGAGCAGCTTGATGAACTGCGGCAGCAGGTGGAGGCTGACCAGCAGTGGATTGCTAATTTGGAAGTGACCGAGCGCGATCGCAGCGGCATCTCCAATCTAAAAGTCGGCTTCAACAAAGCCTTCGGCTACTACATCAGCATTTCCCGCGCCAAAGCCGACCAGGCCCCTGACGACTATATCCGCAAGCAAACCCTCACCAACGAAGAACGCTACATCACGCCCGAACTCAAAGAACGGGAAAACCGCATCCTCACCGCCCGTGAAGCCTTGCAAAAGCTAGAGTACGAAATCTTCGTGCAGCTCCGGGAAGAGGTGAGTCACCACGTAGACCTGATCCGCAAAGTCGCCCGCGCCGTCGCCGCCGTCGATGTCCTAGCCGGACTGGCAGAAGTGGCGATCGCCAAAGACTACTGCCGCCCGGAGATGGTTGAAGGTCGAGAAATTCTGATTAACTCCGGTCGGCACCCCGTCGTAGAGCAGATTTTGCCAGCCGGATTCTTCGTGCCGAATTCGACAGGGTTGGGAGGTGGGGAAGGTAGAGGCGGTGGGGGAGATAGGGAAGGTAGGGAAGGTAGGGAAGGTAGGGAAGGTAGAGGAGATGATGTCAGCAGCACTTCCTCAGCCCCTCCATCTTCCTCACCTTCCTCACCCCCTCCACCTTCCTCACCCGACCTCATCATCCTCACCGGCCCCAACGCCAGCGGCAAAAGCTGCTACCTGCGGCAGGTGGGACTAATTCAGCTCATGGCTCAGGTGGGAAGCTATGTACCGGCGCAGTCAGCGCGGCTGGGAATTTGCGATCGCATTTTTACCCGCGTCGGGGCGGTAGACGATTTGGCGACGGGGCAGTCCACATTCATGGTGGAGATGAACGAGACGGCCAACATTTTGAATCACGCCACGCCGCGATCGCTGGTGCTGCTGGATGAAATTGGCCGGGGCACGGCAACCTTTGATGGCCTATCGATTGCCTGGGCGGTAGCGGAACATCTCGCTAGTGAAATTCAGGCCCGCACAATTTTTGCGACCCACTACCACGAGCTCAATGAGCTAGCGGGCATTTTGGCCAACGTGGCTAACTACCAGGTGATGGTGAAGGAAATGCCGGATCAGATTATTTTCCTGCACCGGGTACAGCCGGGGGGGGCGAGTCGTTCCTACGGCATTGAGGCGGGACGGCTGGCGGGACTGCCGCTTACGGTGATTCGGCGGGCGCAGCAGGTGATGGGCCAGATTGAGAAGCACAGCAAGATTGCGGTAGGTCTGCGCAAGAGTCACCGCAGCCAGCCGCGCCGCGATAACGGCAATGGTAAATCAGCAGTCAGCGAAACCCCAATCGAGCAACTGGATATTTTTGGTTAGGTCGTGGGGGCACGGGAGTCTAGCACGGCTAAATCCTTACTGCTTCCCTTCAAATTGCTGATACCAGATGAGGTTGCCCAGAACGGTGATGGCTAAGGTAACGCCGCCTCCGGCGATCGCCAGCATGGGATCATAGCCGCCGCGACTGAGGTTGGTCATCCACAGGTGGGTTTGCTCTGAGCCGACTAGCCAGTCCGCTGCCGCTGGAAAAAGATACATCAGGGCTGCGCCCACGATTAGCCAGCCCACCATTGAGACGAGTAGAAAAATAGTTTTGGCGGTGGATTGACTACCCATGAGCGATCGCGCGAAAGAACCTAACTGGCAGATTAGCACGAACGCAAAGCTCTAGCTCCCAGGGGTCTTGCCTCAACGTGAAGCATTTCGCTCACGCTGACAGACCCCTGGGATCTGCGGATGCTACTCGGCCATTGGCGTTTTGATCAGCACCCGCACCACTTCGCCGGGGCTAGTGGTGGGCTGGGGATCGCTCCAGGCCGTAGCTTCGGCGTAGCCTTTGACGTGCATCAGGTGGATGTCGAGCCGGACGGCTTCGGCGTCACCAATCAGCACGTGGCGTACTCGCTTACGCTTGGGAGCGCGTTGGGGAGCAGGCGTAGACGGAATTGAGGACGCCGCCGCGCCCGCATGAGACTCTTGAAACATGATGTTCTGTTTCCTTTTACTTTTGGGTTGAGGAAAACAGAACACGAAAACCCCAGCACACCGCGCGAGATACAAATTCGGTGGCTAGGGTAAACTGACCACTAGCCCGTAATCTGGTCGTCTCAGGTTGCGGGTCAGGTGTCTGTTAGTGGTTGCGACACTAGCAGGCACCGCCGAAGGTCTTCGAGTTCTGCGGTTAACTCGCCGTCGAAACGGCTTAATGTCTGAGGATACGTGTCTGAGCGATCGGCGTCAACCGTGGAGCATATTGCTTTAGCCTACAAGTCAGAAGCGCATCACCGGCTGACGGATTTTGCCGTAGGTTAATAGACTCGAAAAAGTATCAATGAGAGCCAAAAGCAAATAGCTTATCGGTCGTAAGCTTTAGCTCAGGAAAAAGCTTCGACTGAATCGTTTCACCCCGTCGTAGCAGCACTTTTTGATACTCGTTTTCGACAAGCTGGCAAATCGTAATGGTGGGCTGCTTGGGAGTGCCAATGTAGTATTTGCCGCCAATGCCGAGATAGTCAATAATCCAAAATTCTGGAATGCCCAACGCTTCATAATCTTCGTATTTACGGGCATAGTCGTTTTGCCAGTTAGTGCTGACGACTTCAACGACTAATTTGACGGAAGTACCCAAGGTAATCACGGGCTCTCTAGCCCAAAGTGGCTCTTGGGATAAGTTTTGCTCAGTCAGAACAACTACATCAGGCCGAAAGGCACTGGCTGAGCTAAGCGGTTGAATGAGGCATCGATGGGGAATGAAATAGGGCAAATCTAAGCGATCGATCTCAACGTTGAATTTGCGGCTGACGAGAGCAGCGACTTGCTCATGTGGCCCGGTCGGTTCCATTTCGATTAGCTCTCCATCAATGAGCTCATAGCGATCGTTGTCCCCATACTGGACAAGGAATTCGTCGAAGCTGATACCTGTTTGTAAATTTGAGAGAACCATAGTTATAGCGATCGACTACCCGATCGTATCAAGCCAGAAGATTGAACTGCCTGAAGACATGCAGATTGTTCGCTCTACTAGTGTCCATTTTGAGTTCAACTCAGGACAGTTTGGGAAGAGTAGATAACTTCCGTCACATTGGCTGGTAACGTAGCTTCTGTAGAAGCGCAAGGACTATTAGCTTCTGCGAAGCTCGGCGATTTCGATCCCGTTCGTTTAGTCTTTGCGTGGGGTTTATCTGATGATGCTCCAGCTGATGCATCCACAGGGTATCGAGCTTCATCACTTCACCGCGCAAAATGCCGCCCAGCCCGCATTCTCGCTGCCCTGCTGAGCTGCATAATAGCCGGGAACAGAGTGAATTTTGAAATTCTCTGGCTTAAACCCGGCTTCCAGAGCATAGCGCTCAAAATCTTCAAACCTAGAGGAGCCTAAATAGGGTTCCGAATTTGCCCAAACCTCCGTATCGCGGAAATAACGGGCCATTGGTGTCGGCGGTGACAGAAACAGTTTGCTATCGAGATGCACCATGACGCCGCCTGCCTCTAGCAGGCGATAGCTCTCCGCAAACACCTTTTTCCGGGCACCGCAGGGAATCTCATGCATCAGAATATGGCTGACCACCAGGTCAAAAGAATTGGTGGCAAACTTCGTATTTTCAGCATTTTGCTGAGAAAAATGCACCGTTTTTCCTAAAGCGTGGGCGCGGGCGTGAGCATATCGCAATAGGGAAGCGCTGAGGTCAATGGCCCAAATCTCAGCCTCAGGATAGGCCGATACATAGGGCAGGGTGCTGTGACCTACCGAACAGCCCATATCTAAAATTTTGTGGGGCTTGAGCTGCGGGTAGTGCTCAGCTAAAACATGGTGAATGACGGTGTGGCCCAGTTCATCGTTGAGAGAGCCTAACCAGCCTTGGCCATAGAGAAAAACGCCGTGGTCATACAAAGCTCCCGTCCAGAAATCAGCGTCCCCACCGTCCTGCAAGTAGCCCCCCGGCATCCGATGAATGTTTGCTTTCAACTGATGGGCTGGAATCTCCAGGTTTGGGTCCAGTTCTAGGGTGTCCTGAGGTTGAGAGTAGGTGGCAAAGGCTGCCGCTAGGCGATCGCGGTCTTTTTCAATCTCATCTGCCACCTGCTGCCAGAGGCGATCTTGCAGCACCCCACGCTGATGATGAACGGCCTGAATTTCTGCAGATCGATCCAGTTCCTGGCGCAGATGCGGATAGGAAATCTCTTGGTTTTCCGCCTGAGCAAATTTTTCAGACAGCGCTTTTATCTTGCTTTGTAAGGTACCAAAAAGTGTTTGCCGAAACTCCTTGATTTGGTTAGCGAAAAGCTGATCCGCTTGCGGCGCGTGGGCTTGAGGAATCAGCGGATGCCGGGTTTGAGGATAAAGAAATGTCATGGCCTGATACGCTTGACATCTAAAAATCGGTCTAACTTGATCCTACTCACTGAAAATTTATTCAGTCCGCATCTTCTGAAATCTTTGAGCTTGCCACGAAGCTGAAGCAAGTCCCTGGCGGCAGAATATTGGTTTATTTACAGCCAGCAGGCTAGGGGAAACAGCAGGTACTCAATAAAAAACAGCTTCCAAATAAACTGATAAAACGCCGGGTAAGAAATACCTGCAGTGCGTCCCTGCCACGCCACTCGCAAGCTTAATAACCAAAACAGGGCGATCGCCGCCAGATGGGTGACGCTGATAAACCAGCCGTTCACCTCCGCCAGAAACGGCCCCGCCACAATCAGCCCGCCGTAGCACAGGGTTAGCACCCAACGAGCCAGATTAAACACCGCCTTTTGCCCAAGCTGCACCGTGAACGTGGTGATGTTGTAGCGGCGATCGCCCTCAATATCGGGAATATCCTTAAAAATGGCAATGGCAAAGCTAAACACCAAAATAAACAGCGTCAGCGCCCACACCCGCGCCGGGACGCCCAGAGACAAGCTCAGGCGATCGCTGTAATGCAGATACAGCCCCAAATTGACCACCGCTCCCCGCACCGAGAGAATACAAAACGAGGCCCAAAAGGGAAAGCGTTTCAGCCGAATTGGCGGTAGCGAATAGGCAGTGCCAATCAGCAGGCTGATCCCCACCGTAGCTAGCAGAAATGACCCCTGACTCAGGGCGATCGCGATCGCCAGCGCGCCGCAAAACGCTACGATCCCCACCGCCTGCCGCCGGGAAAATTCGCCAGAAGCCAGGGGCAGGTGCGGCTTATTGATGCGATCGATGGCCACATCCTCGATTTGGTTCAGCCCCACAATATAGACATTGCCGAGCAGACAGGCCACCCAGGCCCATAGGGGAACGGGGAGCAGCGTCGCCAAATTCAGCGTGGGCGCAGTGGCCCAGGCGATCGCAAACAGGCCCCAAACGCTGAGGCTGGTGCCAATAATGGTATGGGGGCGGGAAAATTTCCATAGGGCATAGAGCCAAGCCCTAGGGGACTTGAAGAAGTGTAGCTGCGTCCCCGGCGGTAAAGAATCAGACTGCGATCGCATAGAAGCTAGAGAGACAAAACGTACGCCCTCAGATTACCGTGTTCAGGACTCCGATGCTGCCTCGCTAGCGGCCTCAAACTGCGAGCGGCTTTTCATTTCATCAATTTCTAGCAGGCTAATCACAACTGCTGCGATTGGAATTGACAAGAAAACTCCCAGCAATCCCGCTACCCGTGCCCCCACAATCAGGGCAAAAAACATCACTACCGGGTTGATATTCAGGGAATCACTCATCACGTGGGGCAGCAGAATATTCTCTTCCACCTGCTGTAGCAGCACGCACACCACAACTATCTTGAGCGCCAGCCACACGCTCTGAGACAGCATCAGCAGTGCTACCAGGCCAATCCCCAGCGTCGCCCCAATACCGGGAATCAGATCAAACAGTCCGGCAATTACCGCCAGCACCAGCGCAAACGGTACCCCCATCAGCAGAAAGACAATCAGCGTGGAAATGCCAAAGAAAATGGACAGCAACAACCGTCCCCAAAAAAAGCCCAGCAGACTTTGACGCACCACCTGAGTAAATTCTTGCCGTCGATGCATTGGCAACATTTTCAAGGCCCAGTGCCAAATCCGCGCCCCGTCCAGCATCATAAACAGCGTTACGACGGCAATCAAAATAGCGTTGATAAAATTGGCTAAAGCCCCTTGCAGGAGAGCGAGTCCGGTGCCAAATAGGGCGATCGCCTGCTCCCTAAACTGCTCTCCTAACGTGGCCAGATCGACGCTGAGATTTCGCGCCTGCAGCATCGCTTCTAACTGCTGCATTGCCGGGGTCAGGGAGTTGAGAAAATCCGCCGTCGTTTCCAGCAGTTTTTGCCCCTGGGACAGTACCGCCAGCCCCATCGTGCTGACAATGCCGAGAATGACAATCAGCGCAATCAGGAAAACAACCGTCACGGCGAGGCCATGAGGCAGAAATCGCTTGAGCCACTGTACGGGGTGATTGAGCAAAAAGGCCAAAATCGTGGATGAGGCAAAAATCACCACCACGATTTCGAAATAATTGAGTAATTCAATGAGCGCCCAGCCACAGGCAAACAGCAACAAAAAACGAAACAGCGCCAGATTGTCGAAGCGCTGCCACCAACTAGGGGAGGAGTCATTCTGTTCCATGCCCCTAATTATCTGGGGCTTTCCCCCTCAATAGCAAGGCTGTCTTGCACCAGCACATAGGGCTGAATAATCAAAGCCTTCAAGCGCTTGCTGGCATTGCCGTTCCACTCGGTAAGCTGCTCTGGTGTCGGTTTGGCAATTACCTGTTCGCCAATCCAGCGCTGCACGGCGGCGACATTATCTGTGGCGATCGCGACCCCAACTTCCACCATATCCATCTGCGGCGTCACCACAATCACCGCGTCCCGCTTAGCATGGGGAATCAAGTCGCTCCAAATAGCAGGCTCTACCATTTCGGCCAGTTCTAGTTTTAAGTCCTGAGTCATGGGTTTAAGTTCGTGAGCAAAAGCGGCTAGCGGCCCAAGTCGTGGAGCTGATGAATGGCTTCGGTGCACTGCTGGGTGACGCTTTGGAGCTGCTGGCGATCGGTGGAGGTGGGCGGCGCAATGACTGAGCCGATGCGAATCGTCAGCGGTACCGGGCGGGGCCAGGAACTACCTTTGAGGATGCGGTGGGTTCCCCAGAGACTGACGGGCAAAATTGGCGCCTGTGCCTTGGCGGCAATTAGGGCCGCGCCTAGCTTCGGTGAGTCAATCCGGCCATCGACCGTGCGGGTACCCTGCAAGAAAACGCCCACGGCCCAGCCCTGTTCAAGCTGTTTTAGGGCGGCGCGAATGGCACTGCGATCGGCAGAGCCGCGCTTCACCGGGTAGGCCCCATAGAGCTGAATTGCCTGACTTAAAACCGGCACCTTAAACAGCTCCTCTTTGGCCATGTAAGACACGGGCCGTCGCACACAGTTCGACAAAATGGGGGGGTCAAAGTCGCTGGCGTGGTTAGCCACCACAATCAGTGGCCCTTGGCGAGGGACCTGTTCTGCTCCGTAGATCCGTCCGCGAAAATAAGCGTGCAGCACCGGGCTGACTACCAGCCATTTAAACAGGTAGTAGAGCAGGAGGCTAGCAACGGGTTCGCGCGATCTGCCCATATCAGCCAATTTGGGCAACGCTGCTGATATTTTCGAGCTGCAGCCCCTTACAGGTGCGCTTAATCAGTCCGGTCAAGACATTGCCGGGACCCACCTCCACCACGCGCTCAATGCCCCCTTCTGACATGGCCAAGGAAATTTCGCGCCAGCGTACCGGACCCGTTATCTGCTGGGAAAGGCGCTGCTTCAGCGTAGCGGCCTCGATACTCGGTGTTGGATCAACATTTGACAATACGGGCACCTGGGCCTGCCTAAACTCAATCGCGTCTAGCACCTCTTGAAACTCCCTGGCAGCAGGTGCCATCAGCGGCGAGTGAAAAGCGCCGCTAACGTTGAGCTTAACTGCCCGCTTGGTTTTGATTCCCTGCATCACTGCCTCTACCGCCGCAGGCGTTCCTGAAATCACTACCTGACTGGGATTGTTGTCATTGGCTAAGACAACCCCCTCCGTAGCGGCGACCTTTGCCTCTAGCTCAGCGCGATCGAAGCCTATCAGGGCCGCCATCGTCCCCTCTGACGCCTGAGACATGAGATCGCTCCGCCGCTTCACTAAGCGTAGCCCTGCCGCAAAATCAAACACGCCAGCGGCATAGAGGGCCGCGTACTCGCCTAGGCTATGACCGGCGACCCAGTCCGGCTGCTGCCCCTGAGCCTTGAGAAAATCTGTCAGCAGGCTCTCGATTACGTAGAGACAGGGCTGGGTGTAGAGCGTATTGGAGACTTTGTCGTTCTCGTCCTGGCAAACTGCCAGCACTGACCAGCCTAGAATTTCCTGGGCCTGGTCGAGTTTGGCTTTGGCTTCTGGGCGATCGCCCAGGTCAGCCCCCATCCCCACTTTTTGGGAACCTTGTCCTGGAAACACCCACGCGGTCTTGGTCATTTCTTTTTAATCAACAGTCCACACCTCACTTTCTCAACAAATGGGATTTTAGAAAAGTCTTAAGATTTCCCTTTATGGTGTCTCAGTAGAGTAAGCGCAGTAATTCAAGCATGAGCCAGATTATTTTAGTCACCGGGCCAACCCGTTCCGGCAAAAGCGAATGGGCCGAAACTTTAGCCCAGCGATCGGAAAAGCAGGTAATCTATGTCGCCACGGCCCAAAACTATCCAGATGATGCTGACTGGCAGACCCGGCTGGAACAGCATCGTCAGCGGCGTCCGCTGGACTGGGAACTGCGGGAAGTACCGATCGCCCTTTTGGATGTTTTGGAGGAGGCTAAGGCCAATGAGTGCCTGCTGATTGACTCTCTCGGCACCTGGATCACCAACTGCCTCGAACTGCCGGACGGAGAATGGAGCATTGTGCAGCAGGCGTTTATCCAAAGCCTACAGAGTACGCTAGCAGAGGTGATTTTAGTGGCGGAAGAAACCGGCTGGGGCGTGATTCCGGCTCATGCGGTGGGGCGCAGCTTCCGCGATCGCTTGGGGGATCTTACCCGCGCGGTGGCCGCGATCGCTTCGGCTTCCTATCTAGCGGTAGCGGGCTATGCCGTGGAGCTACAGACAATTGGCCTCAAAATTGAGCCTTAGAGAAGGCAAATTCTATAGCGAATCTTAAGTTTGCGGCGGCAGATACTTGAAACAGCTAAGGACGATGTTTTCAACCCGTTGGCTCGAAGGAGTAGCGTTAGGATGGAGCTAGGTGTTAATGTCAATTTTCTTTCGCCATTGACGGCAACAGGAATTTTAAGCTTATGGCTTCACAGCAAGAAGTACGGGAATATCTGGCTTACTGGTTTCAGCTAGGCAAGCCTGTCATTGTCGGCCCCAGTGCCAATGCCTGCCTGCCGCAGCCTATCTACAATGGCGATCGCTACAGTGAGGCATTTGAGTCCTGCTGGCAGCAGATTCTAGCTGGCGATGGCAAGGATGCCTATATTCAGGGCACCGATCAGAGTATTGCCGAACTGCTCAGCGATGCCTGGGAGCTATCGTCCTGTGCTCGCTGTAGTATGCCCATTCCTATGCGAGCTGTTGGAATTTCTGATCATCCCTGCCCCTGCAACGATCTCTCGACCTGGCCCAACAGCGACATTCCAGCGCCGCGTTCGGCAGTCGATACCCCTTCTCATCTGAAAAATATTCGCCATCGGCTGGCTCAGTCCCATCTAGAAGCTGACTACGCTAACAGCCCTGACTACCCCAAGGTTCGACAAGCTCAAGAAGAGACGACGGAAGGCTGGGGGCTTGACGCTCTTTCTTCTAATCGCGGCACGTCAAACGTGAAGAAGTCATGAGCCATGACGGTGTTGGGAAAAATTGCCCGCGCTTCGCTCAGTAAGTCCTCTAGCTGAATGGCGTTGCCGGGAGCGTAGCGGGGGCTAAAGTGGGTCATGATCAGCCGCTGAGCCTGTGCCGCTAAAGCTACCTGCGCCGCCATTGTGGAGGTGGAGTGGAGCCGCTGGTAGGCCAGTTCAGCATCCTGGTGGGAAAAAGTGGCTTCATGAATTAGCACGTCAGCCTGCTCGGCCAGCTCTACGGCCTGCTCGCAAAAGATGGTGTCTGTGCAGTAGGCCAGCTTGCGCCCCGGCAGCGGTGGGCCACACAGCTCAGAGCCGTGAATCCGGCGACCATTGGGCAGCTCTACCAGTTCGCCCCGCTTTAGCCGACCGTAGATTGGCCCCGGTGGAATTCCTAAAGCTGCCGCTCTTTTGACATCAAACCGACCGGGACGATCTTTTTCTACAATCCGATAGCCAAAGGCGGGAACTCGGTGCTCTAAGCGATCGCAGTGAACCGTAAATTCCTCATCTTCAAACACTTTCCCCGGCTCCACCGTATGCACTCGCACCGGATAGGAAAAGTGAGTCTGGGAGTAGCGGCGACAGGCTTGCAAATACTCGTTCAGCTTGGGCGGACCGTAGATATCGACCCGCTGCTGCTGAGCGTTTCCGGCAAGGCCGCAGGTGGCTAGCAGCCCCATCAGCCCAAAAATATGATCGCCATGCATGTGGGTGACAAAGATGCGGCGAATCTGGCTGGCCTTGAACTCGCTGCGCAAAAACTGATGCTGCGTACCCTCGCCGCAGTCAAACAGCCACACCTCTGCCCGCTGGGGCAGGCGCAGGGCAATGCTAGAGACGTTGCGCGATCGCGTCGGCACGCCCGAACTGGTCCCTAAAAACGTAATTTGCAAAACTTTCTCAAAATGCTAGAGCTTCTTAGCCTATCTTGACACGGGTGAGGGGGGAGTGGGGCAGGGATGAGGCAGGTAAGGAAGATGGGGCAGACAAGGCGTCGCTTTGGCAAAGTCTGTTTGGCTTTTTGCTCGTAATCTACTGCCTCTGATGGGTCGATGAGCGAAAGCGATCGATCGGGATTACGGAGACATCCAGATCAACCGAGGTATTCAGTTCTTCTTCTAAAAAGCTGTGTAAAACATCGATATCCTGACCTGAAATGCTGTTGGAAGGGGCGGAGATTTCTAGCTCAACGGCCAGTCCGCGACCGGGCTGCCGCTGCACCGTCAAATTTTCAATATCGACATTGTTGAGCGTGGAGGTGCGCTGCCGCACGAGTTGGTTAAGCCTGGCCCGCGTCCGCTCTTTAATCACTAAATCGCGAAAGGAAAATCCCAGGGGCAAGCCCAGCAGCGCTAAGACCAACACTGAAACCGTGAGTCCCCGCTGGGCTCGATTGAGCGAGCCGTAGTTTTGGGCCAAAAAGACCAGGGCACCGCAGAAAATGACGCTGGCTAGGTTGGTGAGAAATAGCAGAGTTGAGCCAACGGCGACGGTTCTAGACCAGGAGGCAATGCCGATGCCAATGACGCTGAGGGGAGGCACTAGGGCCACGGCGATCGCCACTCCCGGCAAAGCATCTGAAATATGCTTGCGGGCCTTGGCATAGGCGCCAGCAGCGCCAGCCGCTAGAGCTACCCCCAAGTCAATTAGGGTGGGCTGCATTCGCACCTGCACCTCGGTGGTGAGCGTGTCTAGGCCCACTAGGTAGGTGATCAGCATGGCCGTTAGCACGTTCAGCAACACCCCCGTCACCATCGAAAAGCTGGCCCGCTTCAGCAGACGGCGGTTGCCCATCGCCACGGCAAAGGCCATGCCAATGATCGGCCCCATCAGCGGTGCCACGATCATGGCGCCAATAATCGTGGCGCTGCTGTTGGCGAGCAGGCCGAGGGTGGCAATCACCCCCGACAGGAACATCAGCATGTAATAGTTGACTGAAGGCTCGGCCCAGCGCCATAGCTCCCGGTTGAGAGTCACTACGGGCAGCGGCTTCGTTTTCAGCCAGACCCAGTCGCCCTGATTGCTCTCAGTTAAACCCCACAACTGCCGCCGCAGACGAACTAGGCGACGACGCCAACGATAGCTCAGCTTCATTTGGTTTCAGAACTGTGTCCCAGACTTGCTAGACAGCTTTAGCCGACTAGCAGGCCCTATGGACAAGCATAAAGGTGCCTGCAAATTATTAGCTACCTTTGTCTCGTTGCCTAAGCCGCCAAGTGGGTTTGGACAGCAGTAACCAAGCGATCTGTCCAGCTCTGAGCCATCGCAGCATCAGCCGCTTCTACCATGACTCGAATTACGGGTTCTGTGCCCGAAGCGCGGACTAAGACCCGCCCTTGGTCGCCCATTGCGGCTTCTGCCTGAGCGATCGCCTGTTGCAGACGCTCATGGGTGTGCCAGTTCAACCGGCGATCGCGGTCTTCTACCCGCACATTCTTGAGCAGTTGTGGATAGGGCTGGAAGCTCTGATCCACCAGCTCAGACAGGGTGCCGCCAGAGCGGTTGACCAAATTTGCCAGGTGCAGCGCCGTCAGGATGCCGTCTCCGGTCATGCTGTAGTGATGGCAGAGAATATGGCCCGACTGTTCGCCGCCCAGCTTCGCGCCCCGCTGCAGCATTTCGGCGTGGACGTGCTGATCGCCTACTTTGGTGCGAATGAGCTGACCGCCAAGCTGCTGCCAGGCCCGCTCAAACCCCAAATTCGCCATCACGGTGGAGACAATCGTATTTTCTGGCAGCTGCTCGGTTTGATGCAGGGTTTGGCCCCAAAAGTAGAGAATGTAGTCACCATCGACGACCCGGCCCTGGGCATCCACGGCAATCACCCGGTCGGCATCCCCGTCAAAGGCAAAGCCCAGATCGGCCTGATGGTTTTGCACTGCCGCCTTGAGCGGATCTAGATGGGTGGAGCCGCAGCCGACATTGATGCGATCGCCGTCGGGCGTCCCGTGTAAGCTAATAATCTCAGCCCCCGTGCGACAAAAAACCGGCTCAGCTACGCGGGTTGCTGCCCCCCAGGCCATATCTAAAACAATCCGCATGCCGCTGAGATTGAGGGCTGCTGGTAGGGGTGACTGTAAAAAGGCCGCGTACTGCTCCACGAGTTCTGGGCGGAAGTGATGCTGGCCCCACTGGTTATTCTGCACCTCAGCGAAGGGGCTGCACTGTCCCTGGCGCAGTGCCTGCTCAATTTGAGCCTGAATCATCCCTGAGAGCTTAGTACCATCGGGGGCAAAGAACTTGATACCATTGTCAGCAGGGGGGTTATGGCTGGCTGAAATCATAATGCCGCCAACGGCCTGACAGGTGCAGGTCAAGTAGGCCACCGCTGCCGTCGGGCAGAGCCCTAAATTCCAAACCTCCAGTCCGGCTGCAGTCAGGCCCGCAGACAGCGCCATTGCTAGCATATCGCTGGAATTGCGCGAATCCTGGCCCACAATGATCGGACCAGACAGCAGGGTCTGCCCCTGCAGCACCTGTCCGGCCCAGAAGCCGATCTGCAGTGCCAGCGGAGCCGTCAGCAAATCGCCAGCGCGTCCTCGAATACCGTCAGTCCCAAAAAGAGAGGCTTGGGGTAGCTCTAATAGCGGCCAGCCCAGTCCCTGAGGCGACCTAGGGGCAGCACTGTCTCGTCCCAACACAGGAACTGCTGCCCGCAGAGGGGAAGTTACCATAAAACTTTTTCACTCCTACACCACACTCACTCACAGTGGAGAATAGCATCTCCTTTTTACAATTTGTTTACAATCTTGTGCCAGTTAAGTCTAGTGTCTAATGACTCATTTTTCCGATCGCACCCCGTTTGAGGCCCTACCGCCTGCTTTTCAACAGGGGGTGGAGCAGTTTAATAGCGGTCAGTTTTATGCCTGCCATGACACCCTAGAAGCCCTGTGGATGGAAGCAGATACCTACGTCAAACCCTTTTATCAAGGGATTTTGCAGATAGCCGTTGCCTTCTATCATTTGGGCAATAGCAACTGGCAAGGGGCCGCTATTTTGCTGGGAGAAGGGACTAACCGCCTGTACCCGTTTGAACCCAGCCATGGCGGCGTTGATGTGGAAAATCTAATCGACCAGAGCCAAAGCTGGCTATCTACTTTGCAAAAAGTTGGAATTGGAGGGGTTGACAGTTTAGCGACAGCCGTGAATCAGAACGACCAGGCAGCAATGACGGCGATCGCAGGGTGCGAGCTGAAGCTGCCGCAAATCCGGGCGGTATCTTAGAAAGCTTTCAAAGGAAATTTTAGAAATCCAGAAAATTCCATGTCAAAAGAGAAAAAACTCTGGCTGATTAAAGGCATTGGCGGTCTGCTCTGTGTGGGTTTTGGCCTTAGTCTGTTTGGCGAAGCCCTGGCCCAGAAAATTGCTGGCGGCGGCTGGTTCTGGTTGGGCACCGCTAGCCTAGGGGTGTTTAACTTCGGTCTCTGCCTCATGTTTGACAGCCACAATCACCAGCTACGACTTTCCCAGCAGCAGTCAGACCGCCAAAGCTCCTAGGCCCAATTTTTTCATGTTTTTTTCGATCCAAATTAGTCCGGTGTCCTTCTGGCTCAGCCTGCTGGTTGTGGTTTTGCCAGCAGCAGGCTGCCAGAACGTCACCCTAGACAGCTCGGATGAGCTAACTGCCAGCTCTGAAGTGCAGCCGCTAGCAGACTTTGACAATACGCAAACGGCGATCGCGGCCTATCAGACCCAGATTGAAGCCAATCCCGATAATGCTGAGGCTTACTGGCAGCTGGGCCAGGCTTATGCCAAATCACAGCAGCCGGCCAAAGCCGCCGATACCTTTCGCCAAGTCGTTCGCCTAGAGCCAGACAACGTGGATGCCTTTTTTCAGCTAGGGCTAGCCTACAAGCGCCAGCGCAACTTCAATGACGCGGTGACAGCCTTCAACCGGGTGCTCCAGCTCGATGCTGACTATCCAGAAGCGCGATCGCAGCTCAATGAGTCCCTTTACAGGCTGCGGCAGCGAGATGCCTCTGGCGGTAACTGAGCGCAACCTGGGAAAAGTCTGCTTTTAGAGACAGGGCAAGACCCGTCGCCGCGTTTTATCATGCCCAGAGAAATTAGGGATTTTAAGCGGTGCCACAGGACACGTTGACGGAGCAGCTCGGCCTATTTAGTCCAGAAACGGTTCCGGCCTGGGGCTGGTCAGGAACGGTCTCAGACTTTTTGCAACTGGAAATTACCGCTTGGCTCCAGGCTTTGGGGCGCAGCTATCAGACTCTTTATCAGCAGCAGGCCACTCAGACTCAGCAGCAGGCTTGGGCCGACAGCGGCGAAATTATGCAGGCCCAGCTCAGCCAGGTTGTGGCTCAGCGTCCTGCCGCTGCCGGGTGGACGCTGGTATTTGAGTACGAACTGCCCCGCGAGGGCGGTCGCCGCCCTGATTTAGTGATTTTGGCGGCGGGTCAGATTTTGGTGGTTGAATTTAAGCAAAAAACGGCGGCGATCGCTGCCGATCTAGACCAGGTAGCTGCCTACGTTCGGGATCTAGCTGAATATCACAGTGGCTCTCGCCAGCATCCGCTAACGCCAATCCTAGTCCCGACTCGTCGAACGGAGACTCTTAGTCAGCAGGTAGAAAGTGTTCAGGTACTCTCTCCCAGCGCGATCGCTGAGTATTTAGTAGGTTTAGAGACGCGATCGCCCGCCGTTGATCCCCAAGCCTGGCTTACTGCTGAGTACCAGCCCTTGCCTAGCGTCGTGCAGGCCGCCCAGCAGATTTTTCAGCACGAGCCCTTGCCTAATATTCGCCGTGCTCGCAGCGCCCGCATTCCCGAACTGCTGGATTATCTCAATCAGTTAGTCCAACAGGCTCAGGCCCAACAGGAACGACATCTAGTGCTGATTACGGGGGTGCCCGGCGCTGGAAAAACCCTGGTGGGTCTGCAGTTTGTCTATCAAAATCCGCTCCAGTCCGAGCAGGATAAGACGGCGGTGCTGCTCTCCGGCAATGCGCCGCTAATTCAGGTGCTGCAGTATGCTCTCAAGAGCCGTGTCTTTGTCCAGGGCATTCGCAATTTTTATCTCCAGCATCAGGTCCGCCGCCAAACCGCGCCGCCAGAGCACATCATTGTGTTTGATGAAGCTCAGCGAGCCTGGGATGCCGAGCGTATGAGCGAGAAATATGGCATTGAAGCAGCGGCGGCGGGCGCAGTTCTGACTATTGCTGAGCGCATCCCGGACTGGTGTGTCGTCCTGGGGCTGATTGGGGAAGGTCAAGAAATTCACGTGGGCGAGGAAGAAGGCACTGAACAGTGGAATGTAGCTTTAGAGCAGGCTCAGCAGCCCTGGCAGGTACACTGTTCCTCGCAGCAGGCTGAATACTTTGAGGCGCTGTCATCTAACCAGCTCTACACCGATGATCTATTCAACTTATCAACTTCGCTGCGATCGCACCTAGCCAAGGACGTCCAAACTTGGGCTGCCCATCTTCTCAGCGGCAATCTTACAGCGGCGGCGGCCCTGATGCCCGCGATCGCGGCTGCAGGGTTTGACGCCTACCTCACCCGCGACTTAGAAGTGGCTAAACAATACTGCCGCGATCGCTATCAGGATCAGCCCCAGAAGCGCTACGGCCTGATGGCCTCCTCCCGTGCCCGCAACCTACCTGACTACGGCATCCGCAACGATTATCTTGCGACCCAGCGGCTCAAGGTCGGCCCTTGGTACATCGACCCACCCGACTCGCCCCTTTCCTGCTGCGCCTTAGAGCGCGTTGTCACCGAGTTTAGCTGCCAAGGCTTGGAGCTAGACTTTCCCATCATCGGTTGGGGCGATGACTTGCTCTGGAACGGCCAAGCCTGGATTACCCGCACCCGCCAGCGCAACGTCAAAGACCCGCTGCGCCTGCGCCGCAACAGCTACCGTGTCTTGCTCACCCGCGGTCGAGACGGACTTGTCATTTTTGTCCCCCCAGATCCTAAAATGGAGTCTACATACCAGGCACTAAAGGAATCAGGGGTGCGATCGCTTTAGAGCAGCTTGTCTATACTCGTAAAATGGCTAATTCAATGAATGGGGATGTTGATCTATTGCATCTCTGATCTTGACCTGACAAGATCCTAAATGCTTAGATACTGCTCAGCTAGTTTTGCAGTAAAAGTCCCGTGGAGGGGCTAAATCTCACAAAAAGCAACACTACGATATTATGTCTGCCAATAAGAAGTTAACAGAATTCTAGCTACTGTTGACCTGAGTGAGGATAAAGCACGTGACAGCGGTATTGCGGCCCTTAAAGGCATCCCTCAAGTTCTGCATCAGAGCTATCAAGCGACCAATCCTCCGCCTTAAACCTTTAATTCCACTGAGTGAACCCCAGTGGGCAAAGCTGAACTTACTTAGAACCTTGGTGCAGCGAGATATGGAAGCTCGCTACAAAGGTTCCATCTTGGGCAACTTATGGCCGCTGCTTAATCAATTATCTCAGCTATTAATTTATACTTACGTATTTGCCATCGTGCTGCGGGTAAAGCTGAGTCTCAGAGGAATGCCTGAGGATAATTCTTTCATTTTTGGCCTGTGGCTGTTTGCGGGATTACTACCGTGGATTGCATTCAGTAGTGGCCTAGTTCAGGCCTCAGGCTCGGTAATTGCTCAGTCAAATTTAGTTAAAAAAGTAGTCTTTCCTCTATCGCTGCTGCCTCTTGTTCCTATCTGCGCAAGTTTTTTAGAAAGTACTTTTGGCCTGATGGTACTAATCGCTTTCGTAGCCTTTGTAGATCATTCTGTGCATCCGACTTTACTACTATTACCCCTAGTCTGGTTGCCACAGCTGTTGCTAACGGCAGGACTAGGCTTTTTGACAGCAGGCATTACGGTGTTCATCCGAGATATTCCACAGACGTTAGGGGTACTTCTCAACATCTGGTTTTATGCAACTCCGCTGATCTATCCAGCAGACATGATTCCTCAGCCGTTTCAAACTTGGGTTTTCTGGTTAAATCCTTTGGCAGCAATTGGCGAAATGTATCGAGACATCGTTTTGATAGGGGAGATAACTCACTGGGGCGAATGGGGCAGCGCCACTGTAATTTCTGGATTTATTTTTTGGGGAGGTTTTTGGTGCTACCGTAAGCTCCGCCCTGCCTTTGCTGATGTACTGTAGTTTCTGTCTTCTGGATTTACATGTCCGACGATATTGCTATTTCACTCAAAAATGTCTCTAAGGTATTTAAGCGATACCATCATCCTAGCGATCGCTTAAAGGAAATTTTTTTGCCAGGAAAAATAAAATCAAAAGAGTTTTGGGCTTTAGACAATATTAATTTAGAAATTCCTAAAGGAGAAACAGTTGGAATTATTGGTTGCAATGGATCGGGAAAGAGCACTTTATTGCAGATAATAGCGGGAACCTTGCAGCCAACTAGTGGTGAGGTTCAAGTAAGTGGACGAGTGTCGGCCCTGCTAGAGTTAGGGAGCGGATTTAATCCTGAGTTTACAGGGCGACAGAACGTCTTTTTTAATGGTCAAATTTTGGGATTAAATCAAGAAGAAATTGAGGCTCGGTTTAGTGAAATTGAATCGTTTGCGGATATTGGAGAGTTTATTGATCAACCAGTTAAAACGTATTCAAGTGGAATGTTTGTGAGGTTAGCATTTTCAGTAGCTGTAAATGTAAACCCAGAAATTCTCATTATTGATGAGGCTTTAGCTGTAGGTGACGAAGGGTTTCAGAGAAAATGTTTTTCCCGACTAGAATTATTTAAACAGCAGAAAGTTACCATACTATTTGTCTCACATGCGACTAATATAGTTCTTGAAATTTGTGATTCTGCTTGCATCTTAGACAAATCCCAAATACTTATGCGAGCACCCTCTAAGATAGCAGTTGAAAACTATAGAAAGTTAATTCTTGCACCTCGAAATCTACGATCGTTAGTTCGGCATGAAATACTAGATTTTCATAAAAGTGCTAGTTTAAGCTATTCTGACCAAGCATCTAAAGAGAATAGTTTAAGACATTCTTCTGTATATAAGCCCAACGATAAGGTCATCAAACCTAAAAGCTCTATAGAGTACAAACCCAATGGGGCAAAAATAAAAGGAGTTGCTATTAGAGATAATGAGAATAAAGCAGTTACTCTTTTAAAGAGTAAAGAAGAATATACTCTTGAGTACGAGGTAGAATTTTATAAGAAAGCTGAGAAAGTCTTTTTTGGCACTCTGATTAAATCAATATCTGGTATTGAAATAGGTGGTATAAGAACAGATAGATTTGAAGTTATAGATGAGATCACTCCATATGCAAAAGTATCTGTAAAAATAAACTTCTTAACCATTATGTTTCCTGGGACTTACTTTATGAATGTAGGAGTTCTAGGAATTATTGATCATGAAATTCAGTTTTTACATCGGATAATAGATGCTACTCAGTTTAAAGTTGATTGTTCTGATGACGAGAAGTCTATAGGAAGTTCGGCCTACGTCGATTTTTGCTCCTCTAACAAGCCGATCATAAAAGTCTTCAATTAGTTTATTAAAAGATTTTTATGAATAAAAATTTATTTTTAGAAGTGAAAACTGAAATCAGAACTGTAAAATTGCATGCCTAAGATCATAGCAACCTTTTGTAATCAGACTACAGTATCCGAAAATAATACAAATACTGCACCTTGCTATCTTGCTGAAATAGATCTTTCAAGTGGTATTTATACGAAAATACATCTTGACCTAGCCCGCTGGAATAATATCAAGATATTAGGCGTAACAGGAATAGCTTCTTTTGAAGATGGTTATATTTTAGCAACTCAGAGTTCTCCACCAATGCTGATTAAGCTAAATCGTTTTTATTCTGTTACTGATGTTTGGTTGCTGAATCTCGTTAAAGATCCTCATTCAGTTGCTTTAAAGAATGAAGTTATTTATGTAGCTTCTACAGGAACAGACTCAATTATTGCTTTCAACTTAGTAACTCAAAAAGAATCGGTCTATGCAGTTGTCACAGACTCAGGCAAAGACTCTGTACACATTAATTCCTTATTGTTTGTCAAGAATGAATTACACGCTACGGCATTTGGCAAAAAGGAAGGAGCTCTTTGGCAGTCAGCGCAGCAAGGCTATCTAATTAACATTCAGTCTGGTGAATTTTTGTTAAATCAACTTAGCCATCCGCATTCCTGCATCATCACGAATTTTGGATTGGTTTTGTGTGAGTCAGCACGCTCAAGGGTTTTATTTTTGAAGGGAGGATATCTTAAAGTATTTAATTCATATATCAGAGGTTTAGCATACGATGGACATAGATTATTTGTTGGTCTTTCTCACGGGAGAAAAATTTCTAGGTCAACTGACAAAGTTGTCGGCAATATGGCTGATCCTGGTCAAGACATTGGAGTATGTGGTGTTGCAGTGTACTCTCTAAACTCAGAGAAAGTATCAGAAAGCAGACTTGAACGTTTTTTTGATTTAGATGAATTAGGCAAAGAAATATACGACTTGATGCTGGTTTAATTAACCTTAAAAAGTAATGGAAAAATATAAAAAATATCCGGACAATGCTGATATATCAAAGGAAATTTTAGGTGAAAATAATAGTCTCTTTAAAATGCTGACCTTTGTTGGAAAGAATAAACAGGTTGTGGATTTCGGTTGCGCATCCGGATATTTTGCTAATTTATTACAGAAAGAAGACTGTGAAGTTGTAGGAGTAGAGATAAATCCAGAGGCAGCCGAAATTGCCAAGCAATACTGCAAAAGAGTGATTGTTGCAGATCTAGATTATGAAAACATTGAGAATATTTTAGGAAATGAGCGATTTGATGTTGCTACATTTGGCGATGTTCTAGAACATTTAAAGGATCCTTGGAGTTTGCTAAGCACTGTTCGCAACATTTTGAAGCCCGATGGTTTTGTAGTAGCCTCTATTCCTAATGTTGCTCACGGTGCCGTGCGATTAGCCTTGCTCGAGGGCAAGTTTGATTACGAAAAGTTTGGCCTTCTCGATAATACTCATTTGAGATTTTTCACTCGAAAATCGATTCATCATTTGTTTGAAGCTACAGGTTACTGTATAGACTCAGAAGATTTTACACATTTATCGGTCTTTAATAGTTCTTCTCTAACACCTATTCTAGATCCCAGAAAATTTTCTGCTGAACTACTTGAGTATGTCACTAATGATAAAAACTCAGAAGTTCTTCAGTTTATTATTCGCGCTTATCCTTCATCTATGGCTAGCAAATATGCTTTTCTATCAAAAAACTATGATGAGGCTAAAATCTATATAGATCAACTGTCCTATAATCTTGAGCAAACGCAAGCTGAGCTCGAGCAAGCCCTGCAAGTAGTTGAAAGTGTAAAGCATAGTAACTTCTGGAAGGTTTGGCAATTTTGGATTTGGTTAAAGCACTTAATAAAATTGGAAAAAGTATGATTGACAAAAATGTGTAAAAGAGAAAAATCGAAACCTTGATAAGTTATTTGATTTTGTCTCTAAACCAAATAAAGTTATATTTTTGATGACTTTTAAACCTGTCAAGAATTAATATTCAAATTACACGAAAATGAAAGTTAAAGCATCAGTTATAGTTCCAACCAAAAATCCAGGTAAGCGTTTTTATAAAGTTATTGATGCAGTGCTTACACAAAAGACTCCTTGGGCATACGAGATAATTGTAGTTGACTCTGGTTCAACAGATGAGACTTTAAACTATTGTAAGCAACTAGGTAATAAGATACGTTTGCTTCAGATTTCTCCTGAGTCTTTTGGACATGGTAAGACACGAAACTATGCAGCCTCTAAAAGTTTTGGAGAGTTTGTAGTCTTTTTAACACATGATGCTATTCCAAAAGATGAAAATTGGCTTTTCAACATAGTAAATGCAATGTATGAATCCGAGCTAATTGCAGGTGCTTTTGGTCGTCATTTACCCTATCCTGATGGCAATCCATTTAATCGACGAGATCTAAATCTGCACTTTGATAACTTTCTATTAGATTTTCATATTGTGAAGATAGATGATAAGAAAAGATATGAATCTGACATTGCTTACAGACAGTTTTTACACTTTTTTTCTAATAATAATTCTTGCATTAGGAAAACTATACTTGAAAAAATTCCATTTCCCAATGTTGATTTTGCAGAAGACCAAGTTTGGGCAATGCGCGTTTTAGAAGCAGGATACTCTAAAATATACGTCGATAGTTCTGCTGTTTATCACTCTCATGATTATTCTCCTATTCAACTTTTTAAAAGATCTGTTGACGAGTCAAGAGCTTTATCGAAAATTTTTGGCTATCAGCTTTGTCCGAGTGTATATCAATTACTGTTGCAAACCATTAGGACGACTATCAGAGATATAAAATTTGCTTACAAAGAAAAGATTTTTTTAAAAAGTCCTTATTGGTTTCTGATTTCTCCACTACTTAATTTTTCTAAGCAGTTAGGTTTCTACATAGGTCAGAGATTAGTGCAGGAAGATAGCAGCTTTCTTTTAGACAGAATCTCTCTTGATAAAGCCATGAAACGGGGTGAAAGGAAACTATAAAGCAGCACAAGCGCGTCGCTTCGTAAAAAACGATTATAAAGTTAATTAAGCGATACTAAAAGGCTGATGTCAATTCTACTTAAAGCAAAAAGAAAATTTTTTTCGATAAAATTGAACCTTTCAAAATTTGGTTTGAAGGCATATTGCAATTATGTCTTTAAGCGATTGAAAGCTATAGTTTCAGGTGAACAAAAGCAGCTAAATGGTAAAGCTGACGTAGTTTCACATTACAGCTTTATTTTATATGAACCTTTCGGAGATAAGCGTAGAATTTCTTCATTAAAAGACAAAAGAACTATTAACTGGATTATTCCGGATTTCAGCATTGGTTCCGGCGGGCATATTAATATATTCAGATTTATTGATGGACTAGAAAAGCGAAAATATAAATGTTCAATTACTATTACTGAACCTTGCCAGTTTCTAGAAGCCAGCGTTGCAAAAGAACGTATAAATCAGAATTTTAGGCAATTACAAGCGGAGGTATTTATTGGTAAGGAGAATATACCAGCAGCATGGGTTACATTCGCAACAAGTTGGACAACTGCTTATATCGTAAGAAATTTCCAAGCTACAGAACACAAATGTTATTTTGTTCAAGACTTTGAGCCATTTTTTTATGCTAAAAGCAGTGAATACTATTGGGCTGAAGAAACGTATAAATTTGGCTTTTACGGTATCACAGCTGGTAAATGGCTAGCTCAAAAATTAGCTAAAGATTACGATATGAAAACTAACTATGTTGGTTTTTCATATGACAAAAATTTATATACTCCTAAACTTCGTAAAGCTTACAACGAGACCAGGAAAATATTTTTTTATGCTCGGCCTGTTACACCTAGAAGAGGATTCGAATTAGGCTTATTGGTGCTGACCGAAGTTTCAAAGCGCTTTCCTGATGTTGAATTTATATTAGCTGGTTGGGATACGGCTTCTTACTATATCCCATTTAAACACACTAGCCTTGGAGTAGTCGCTTTAAAGGAGTTACCCGATGTCTATAGTCGTTGCTATGCAGCTCTTGTATTATCTTTCACTAACTTGTCACTCTTACCGCTTGAACTAATGGCATGTAAGTGTCCAGTTGTTAGTAATTCTGGTTCTAATGTTAGCTGGCTTTTAAACGAACAGAATTGTCTCTTGGCTGAGCCTACTGTCGAAAGTCTTAGTGCCGCTCTTTGCTTAATACTAGAAAACGAAGATAAGAGAGAGCAAATTGCAAACGCAGGCTTAAATTTTGCCTCTAATACAAGCTGGGATGCAGAATGTGAGCGATTTTCGGCTATTCTTGACAGAATAACAAACAATTAATATTGATGACTAATGATCGTTGCTTGGTAATTGGTGGTTCAGGGTTTTTGGGCAGTCATTTGTGTAGAGCCTTGATGCTTCAGGGATCAGAGGTCAATGTACTAAGCAGAAAGGTTGAGGCTATATCATGTGCGCAGTGTACCAATTTTTTCCAGGGCAGTCTGCAAAATTCAGAAAGTTTAAGGGCTGCAATCGCAGGCTGTAATACAGTTTACCACCTTGGTTCATCTCATATTCCTTCAACATCGAATCTCGATCCTAACGGAGATATAGAGATCAATCTCAAAGGAGCTATTACTCTTATAGAAGCTGCACTTGAAGCAAAAATTTCCAAGCTTATATTTGCTTCCTCAGGCGGAACTGTTTATGGAGTTCAATCTTCTATGCCAATCTCAGAAGATGCTCGCACTAACCCAATTTGCTCTTATGGAATCGTTAAGCTTAGCATAGAAAAATATCTTCACATGTACTCTTCGTTATATGGATTAGATTATTGTGCTCTTCGTATATCCAATCCGTTTGGAGAAGGGCAGGGATATGGCGGCCGTAAGCAAGGTGCAATCTCTAACTTTATAAGTAAGCACTTACAAGGTGAAAAAGTTGAAATTTGGGGTGATGGGAGCACTATTAGGGATTACATTTATGTTGGTGATGTAATTTCTGCATTCCTTAAAGCAAAAGATTATACAGGTGATCACAAAGTCCTCAATATAGGCACTGGCGTTGGTCGTAGTATTCTACAGATTATAGGCTCAGTTGAACAGATTTCTGATTGCTCAATGGAGCGAGTATTCAAGCCTTCCAGATTGTTAGATGTTCCCAGAAATGTTTTAGACATCAATTTGGCTAGGAGAGAACTAGATTGGCAGCCTATCATCTCATGGGAAGAAGCATTGGAAAGAACCTATTTTTACCTAAAAAGAGAATACCTTAAAGATTAACAATGCATATCTAAGTCTTTAAAAGAATTTAATTTTATTAGCTTTTACCTAAATCTAGATTAAGCTAATTTGTCTAGATCTAGAAAATTCACTCTTTCAAAGAACTGTTCAAAACTTTTCTCAGCAAAGCTAGCTTCGATCACAGCTTTTAGCTAGCATACTTGCTCCGAAAAAATAAATCGTTTTAGCTCTGAGCTACTTTCCTATTTAGTTACTATTTAGAGAATTGGAAATAAATTAGTGCATAAAGTACTTGCCTACATTACCTCCTATTATGATGAAAACGCGACTAAAAGTTGCATAAAAGGTATTTCAAGTCAGACATACACAGTCAATGAAATTTTTGTTATTAATAACTCACCAAAACCATTAAATATTTTGAAGGCGCAAATCAAGTCAATAGTTGTAGAAAATTATCCGGAAAATATAGGTATTTCGGGCGGAGTTATTAAGGCTATAAATTTTGCGCTTCAGAATAAATATGATTTCTTGTGGATGTTTGATCAAGACAGTATTCCTGCTTCAAACTGTTTGAGTCAACTCCTTTCTGTATTCGATAAATACGCGCATAAAACAGATTTAAAAATTGGAATTGTTGCTCCAACTCCTTTAGACACACGCACAGGTCAAATAATCATGCCTGCTGAATTTAGAAAGGATCATTTTGAGGCTTTTACTAAAACAAATGCTGACTCGCCATACTTCTGTGATGCACCCATAACATCTGGAGCTTTGCTACATTTAGACGCTATAGCTACAGTGACACCGCCTGATATCAGACTTTTTATTGACGGAATAGATTTAGACTTTGGTTTACGACTTAGTCAAAAGGGCTTTCATAATATTGTTGTTCCCAGCGCAACTTTGTACCACAATTTTGCAACTCCGATTGAATTCAACTTTTGGGGTATCAAAAAAATATTTCAGCGTTACTCGGCTTTGCGTTACTACTATATATGCCGCAATCATACCTATCTTGAGCTTAAAAATTCTCAAGGATTTTACAAGTTAACTTGCATTTACAGACGCCTTAAAGTCTTAAGTATAAAAGCTTTATCTATTTTACTAGTTGAACACGACAAAAAACTTATAAAAGTTTGGGCTTGCTTTTGCGGTACCTACTATGGTTTTCGAGGAGATTTGAATAGACAGTTTAATAAGAGTGTTGGAAAATGACCAAAACTAAAGATTTTGTTCTTTTTTAATTTCATCGTTTAAACTGTTTCATTGTATCAATCCAATCTTCAAAAAGCTTCAGAAGCAATGACTACCTTTTATTTTTTGGTAGTTAACTATTACTCCACCGACTTTATTCGTAAGCTGTTGAAATCAGTCGACTTAGATGGTTGTGATTATGGTGTAATCGTCGTAAACAATGCAATTGCTGATATCGAGATTCGAACTTTAGCACAGACATATCAATCATTGATAGTGATTGAAGCAGGTAAAAATTTAGGTTTTGGGGGCGGTTGTAATATTGGTTTAGATTGGATTTATCAGCAAGATTCAGATGCTTTGGTGTGGTTGATTAACCCCGATACAATTTTGGATGAAGATGCTATTTCATACGTCAAAAGATGTTTAGAGAAATATTCTGATTTGGCTATTTTAGGCACACGTATTCGCGATGGCTATGAACGTCCTTGGTTTGAGATTGGGCACTTCAATGTTTGGTCAGGTTCGGTGACTCATTTGAAAACAAATTTTAAAAGATCTAGCTTTTTAGAACCAAATAGACATTGTCCTACTGTTATCAACAGCCGCTGGGTTTCGGGCTGTAGTTTAATTATTAATTTAGCTCAGTTTCAAAGTTGCCCAACATTTGATGAGCATATGTTTTTGTATTATGAAGACTGTGAGTTCTGTGAGCGCTACAGGCTTCAAGGTAAGCAGATTGCTGTTACTGAAGCTGTGTTAGTTACTCATGCAGTCTCCAGTACAACCGGGCAGAATCCAGGCGCGAAGCTAATGCATGCAACTTTTAGCAAGCTGTATTTTTTGCAGAAGTATGGAACTCCTATAGGGCTATACTTGAATTTAGCTTATTTGCTTGCTCGGAGTTTTTGGGAGCAAGTGACTGGTAATACTGGTATGGCGATTGCCCGTTGGCAAGGTATCTGTCAGTTCATACGTTTTAGGCTGACAGGGCGTAAAGAGCCGGTAAAAGGACTCAACGATTATGCTAGTTAATCTGTCTTATTTAATTAGCAAACCTACTGGCACTACTACCTACGCTCTAAATTTAATTCCCCATCTCAGCTCGCTAAACCCTTGCTACCTAGCCACTGCGGTCAGCCATCTTGACCAATACTATGCCGTACCTGCTAACATGACGGCTGAGTCAGGTATAGCTGGGCATGTAAGACGCTTGCTGTGGACACAGTTTCGTCTGCCCATGATTTGCGATCGGCAGTCAGATCGCCTGCTTTTTTCTCCAATAACTGAAGCGCCCCTAGGATCGAACTGCCGATTTGTAGTCACTGTTCATGATTTAACACCTCTGCGTTTCCCACATTTTTCTGTAGCTCTAAAATGGCTGTACCATTACTATGTACCCCAGGTATTAAAATCAGCAGAACATATTATTTGTGATTCTGAAGCTACAGCAAACGACGTTGTTACTTTCTATGGCATTAGTGCTAATAAAATCACTCCGATCTTGCTGGCTCATGATGCAAGCCAGTTTCGGCCTTTGAATCTAGCGACAAAAAACTATTTTCTTGTTTTGGGCCGACATGCTCCCTACAAAAATTTATCGGGGGCTGTCTCAGCTTTTGCCCAAATGCCTAAGCGCGATTGCTATGAACTATGGATAGCTGGCCCTTACGATCCACGTTACACCCCAGTTTTGGAAACTCAAGTCGCAGAAATGGGACTAGCCAATCAGGTTAAGTTTCTTAAGTACGTGCCCTACGAGCAACTACCTGCTTTGCTCAATCAGGCGATCGCCCTGGTTTTTCCCAGCCTGTGGGAAGGTTTTGGTTTGCCCGTCCTAGAAGCAATGGCCTGTGGCACTCCGGTGATTGCCTCAAATTTATCTTCTTTACCCGAAGTGGTCGGTTCAGCCGCTTGGCTAATCAACCCACGTAATATAGATGAAATAACAGAAGCTATGGGGGCGATCGCTGCTTCGCCCCAACTCAGGCAGCAACTCAGCGAAGCAAGTATTCAAAGGGCTAACTGGTTTAGCTGGGAAAAGACTGGAAAGGCCACAGTCGCTGTGTTAGAGCCTTACCTGTAGCTAGCATGTTGGCTCGCAACAGATGATACAGTTTTCAGAAGATAAAAGTAAGTCAGATCTGTTGTGAAAATTATCAAAACCGCTATTCCCGATGTTCTATTGCTTGAGCCTCAGGTATTTGGGGACGATCGCGGTTTTTTCTTTGAGAGCTTCAACCAGAAAGTATTCGTTGACAAGGTAGGGCTGAATTATACTTTCGTTCAGGACAACCACTCCCGCTCTAGGCAAAATATTTTGCGAGGCTTACACTATCAGGTGCAGCAGCCCCAAGGCAAGCTGGTTCGCGTCATTGAGGGTGAAGTCTACGATGTTGCTGTAGATATCCGTCGGCGATCGCCTAGCTTTGGGCAGTGGGTCGCCGCTGTTCTCAGCGCCGAAAATAAGCAGCAAATCTGGGTGCCACCCGGTTTCGCTCACGGCTTTTACGTGCTGTCAGAGACAGCAGATGTCCTCTATAAAACCACTGATTACTATGCGCCAGAATACGAGCGCAGCCTTTTATGGAACGATGCTGACTTGGCGATTGCTTGGCCTTTAGTAGCTGACAGCCCCATACTATCGAAAAAGGACCAAAATGCTGTTCTTTTCAAAACGGCTGAGGTGTTTGAGTCATGAAGATTTTATTGGTAGGCAGTCATGGACAAGTTGGTCAAGAGCTACAGTTAACCCTACCCAGTCTTGGGGAGGTAACAGCTTGGAACCGATCAGATATTGATTTGACTCAACTGAACAAGATTGTTCCTGCCGTCGTTGCTCAAAAACCCAATGTCATTGTCAATTCTGCCGCATATACTGCTGTAGACAGAGCTGAAAGCGAGCCTGAGCTAGCTCAGCAAGTCAATGCCGCCGCTCCGCAGCAGTTAGCTCAAGCCGCTGAAACCTGCGGAGCAAAGCTCGTTCACATTTCTACTGATTATGTCTTTGATGGACAGCAAAATCGTCCTTATCAAACTGATGATGTTACCAACCCTCTAGGCGTATACGGCAAGTCTAAACGAGCCGGAGAATTAGCTATACACGCTACTACTCGCCGTTATGCTATTGTGCGGACTGCTTGGGTCTACGGAGCGAGAGGAAAAAATAATTTTGTCAAAACCATGCTACGTTTAGGAGCCGAACGAGATGATTTACAGGTAGTTTGTGATCAAGTGGGTAGTCCTACTTGGGCATCTGATATTGCCCAAACTATCGCTATGCTGATACCCCAGCTTAACCAACAGACCTTTGGCACTTACCATTACACCAGCAATGGCGCTGTGAGCTGGTATGATTTCGCTGTCGCCATTTTCGAAGAAGCCAGAGTCATAGGTTATCCGTTGCAAATTAAGCATGTTCAACCTATTACAAGCGACCAGTATCCAACCCTGGCAAAACGACCTGCTTACTCTGTGTTGGCCGGTGAGAAGTTAGCCGAACTTCTTTGCCAAACAGCTCCTTATTGGCGTATTAGCTTACGCAAAATGCTCAAGGAAAACCTACAGATGAAACCTGCGTAATGAGCTTATGGATATAAAGGCGCTAATTTTATCGGGCGGCAGAGGGACTCGATTGCGACCGCTAACTCATACTGGCGCTAAACAGCTCGTACCTGTTGTCAATAAACCTATTCTTTGGTATGGCATTGAGCAAATTGTAGCTACAGGCATCACCGATATCGGTATTATTATCAGCCCTGAAACCGGCGATGAAATTCGCCGAGTTACGGGCAATGGGGATAAATTTGGAGCGAAAATTACTTATATTCAGCAAGCGAGTCCTGATGGCTTGGCGCATGCTGTGAAAGTAGCTCAACCGTTTCTAGGTGGTTCACCTTTTCTAATGTATTTAGGTGATAACCTTATTCAAGATAATCTAACAAGCTTTGTAGAGAAATTTATTCAGCGATCGCTGGATGCCATGATTCTACTGAAGCAAGTCTCTAATCCAGCGGCCTTTGGAGTGGCTGAGCTAAACCAGCAGGGAAGCGTTATCAAGCTAGTAGAAAAGCCTGAGCAACCACCTTCCAATTTGGCTCTGGTGGGCGTATATTTATTCGCACCTATTATTCATAAAACAATTTCTGCATTGCGTCCTTCAGATAGGGGAGAATTAGAGATTACCGATGCTATTCAGGCTCTGATAGATGCTGATAAAACCGTCATGGCTCAGCACCTAAGGGGATGGTGGCTGGATACAGGTAAGAAAGACGATCTGTTGGCAGCTAACCAAATAATTTTGGACGATACGATATATAGCTCGGTTGAAGGACAGGTAGATAACGCTACAAAGGTTAGTGGACGAGTACGCATCGATCAAGGTTCTAAAGTAATCAACTCTACTATTCGAGGCCCAGTCGTTATTGGTAAAAACTGTCATATTGAAAACTGTTTTATTGGTTCATACAGCAGCATTGCTAATAATGTACGGTTAGTTGATGTGGAATTAGATCATAGTGTTGTACTTGAGGGAGCTGTGATTGAGTCCCTACATCAGCGAATTGTAGATAGCTTAATTGGACGGCGAGCCAGGTTAGTTCATAGCCCTCAGCGTCCTAAGGCATCAAGGTTTATGATTGGCGATGATTGTCAAATTGAACTCATTTAGCTAAGTCAAGCGTGAAGGAAAAGGTCTTGCAGCTTAAGAAGGTTTTGGTTACTGGAGGAGCCGGATTCATTGGCTCCAACTTTGTACGCTATTGGCAGAAGAGCGATCGCGCCGGTACTTTAATCGCTCTAGATGCCCTCACCTATGCGGGCAATCGCGCTACTTTGAGCGACTTAGAAGGAAAGCAAGGTCTTCAATTCATTCAGGGCAATATCTGCGATGCGCAGCTAGTCGCCAAAATTTTGGCAACCTACGAAATTGATACTCTGCTTCACTTCGCGGCTGAATCCCATGTCGATCGCTCTATTGCTGGCCCGGCTGCTTTCATTCAAACTAACGTGGTGGGCACGTTTACGCTGCTGGAAGCCTTTCGGCAGCACTGGGAGGCTCAGGGTAAACCGGAACACTTTCGCTTTTTACATGTCTCGACGGACGAGGTGTTTGGCAGCTTGGGGCCAGATGAGCCAGCTTTTAGCGAGACAACGCCCTATGCGCCCAACAGTCCTTATTCCGCTTCTAAGGCCGGCAGCGATCATCTGGTGCGGGCGTACTTTCACACTTACGGGTTACCCACCCTAATCACCAACTGCTCTAACAACTACGGTCCCTATCAGTTTCCAGAAAAGCTGATTCCGCTGATGTGCGTCAATATTTTGCTGGGCAAGCCGCTGCCTGTCTATGGCGACGGGCAGAATGTCCGAGACTGGCTGCACGTAACGGATCACTGCCGTGCCCTAGAGACAATTTTGCTCCAAGCTAAACCTGGTGAAACTTATAACATTGGCGGCAACAATCAGGTCAAGAACATTGATATTGTTGAGCAGCTTTGTGACTTAATGGCTGCTTATGCTGACAATTTGCCTGTTACCCCAGCACGCCAGTTAATCACCTTTGTCGCTGATAGACCGGGACACGATCGCCGCTATGCCATGAACATTGCCAAAATTCAGCGGCAGTTGGGCTGGCAGCCTCAGTACGACTTTGCCACAGGGCTGAAGCAAACGGTGAAATGGTATTTAGCCAATCGTGATTGGTGGCAGCCGCTGCTGTCGGCAGAATATCAGCACTACTACGAAGCGCTCTACGGCGATCGCGACTAGAAGCTATCAGCCTATTTTGAGCTGTGGCTATTTGCCTTTAGCAGTTCTCTACTGCCAGTTCTCTCGCCGCATCAGGGGATTAATAAACTCGTTTAGCCCTTCTCCTAGCAGCGACAGCCCCGTTACCATTAGGGTCAGTGCCAAGCCAGGAAAGAGGGCCGTCCACCAGATGCCTGTCGGCAGGGCGTCTAACGCTTGGCGAATATCAGCGCCCCACTCCGGTGTCTGCTCCGGTAGCCCCAGTCCCAAAAAGCCCAATCCCCCCAGAATTAGCACCGCGTCGGCAGCATTGAGGGTAAATAGTACCGGCACGCTCTGCACCACGTTCAAAAATAGGTAGCGGCTTAACACTGTCCAGGTAGAGGCTCCCATAGCCTGAGCAGCTTCAATGAACAGTTCGGTTTTGACGCTGACCGTGTGATTGCGCACCACGCGGTAGTACTGAGGCACATAGGCAATGCTCAGCGCCACTGCTGCATTCAGCACCCCTCGCCCCACTACGAAGGCCAAGGTCACTGACAGCAATAGCCCCGGCAGCGTGTAGATTGTATCCATAAAAAACAGCAGGCCGCGATCGAGCCGCCCGCCCAGATAGCCGCTGATCATGCCCAGTGGCACTCCTACGATTACGCTCATCAGCGTGGCTAACACTACGACCTGCCAAGCTGCCCGGGTGCCAAATAGAGTGCGAGAAAAAATATCGTAGCCTTGGCGGCTAGTGCCAAACCAGTATTGGGCGGAGGGCGGCTGATGAATCGGATTTGCGATCGCGGCCATTGGATCTTGTAAAATTCCCCAGGACTGGAGCAGCGGAGCCAACAGGGCGATCGCCCCAAAAAGCAAGGTAATCAACAGTCCCAGCCACATGAAAATAATTGAGATGGTCAGCCCTCGCTTGGGGGACAGCCAGCGAAAAAATTGAAGCGATCGCGGTGCCATAGTGTCTGATAAACGCTGCCCGATTATTATGGCAGAGTCTTACGAACCCTCAGAAATCAAAAGGCGAACTAAAAAAACAGAGGCGCGATCGCACCCCTGTTTTCAAACTCTACGGTAGTTGAATTAATTTACTGAGCCGAGGGATAGACCTCTTCAGCTACGAAGACAGGCTGGTTTTCATACTCAGCTTCAATCTGCTGCTGGACATCTAAATCCCAGGTGAGATCGTAGTCGCGCTCAAAGTCAGCAGCCACAAACTGCCGTAGCGTACCTGTCACAGAAACATCTTCGCCTTCCTGCACAGCCGCTAGACTATCTGGGCTGAGAACCAGCAGTCCTTCACCGCCAAAGAATTGCTCTTCATCCAGCTTGAAAGCAGCTTCTGACCAGATTTCCTCAACTTCACCTTCAACTGCGATACGCTGACCGTAGAACCCTTCAGGATCTTCGGCGAGTTCACCTGGATCAGGGGATAGGGCCAAAGACTGAGCCACAATCGCTGGCTGATTTTCGTAGTCAGCATAGAGTTCAGGATCTAAATCTAAACCATATGCGGTTTCAAAGTCAGCGATGATAAACTCTTGAACTTCGCCCGTTACCTGAACGTCATTGTACTCGTCAGAGACAATGAACGGCTGCCCCGAAGCGTTGATGACCAGGATTTCCTCGCCGCCAAACAGCTCATCTTCATTGAGGACAAAGGATGAGTCATCTAGGACAGACTGCACTTCGCCCCGTACCGAAACGCTTTGCCCCACGTATTGATCAACGTTGTCGCTTACCTCTTCGGAGGTGACGTTCTCTTCAGGATTGACAATCTCGGAATTAGAAGGCTCATTGCTGCAGGCTGGCAGTACCAAAGCCATCGCCGCAAGCGCGAGCGTACCTGTCAGCTTCACGCTGCCCCGGCTAAACCAACGCATTAAAGAATTATCTTGTTGTACTTTCATATTCAACCTCTTCTCACATCGCAAGCGCTCAGGAGTGAACTGCTGCTTGCACCTCTCAACCGTAGAAAAGGTAGCTCAGATTCTTCTCTATCTGATGGCAGGTTCAAGCCCAAGTTCTACCCTCAGAAGTAATGCAGAATACAGAACCATTTCGGAAGTCATATCGCTTTTGATAGAAGCGGTTTAGTTCAAGCCGGTGCTGGCATCTAGCGATCGCCTTATTCGGCTAAGAGCTAAGACTTTTCTGTAAATTGTCGGTACCAGGCGGCAAAACCCATGTAAATGCCGTAGGCCATAAATCCAGCCGCGATTAAGCCCAAACCGACAAAGCCTAAAGGCTGCGATCGCAGGTGCTGAAGGGCATTGCTTAGACCACCTGCCGTATCTTCATTCAGCGAAATGCCGGAATTGGCGACGAACAAGCCAATCAGCAAAAAAGCAATGCCACGGGCCGCGATGCCGATTTGCCCTACCCGCGTAGCCCAAGATTCCACCACCCGATCAGCCGAGTCCTGGAATTCGCTGAGGTAAGAACCGCTAATAGCGCCATAGACGTAAGAAAGGCCGACGCCAATAACAACCAACCCGGCCAGGATAATCAGCCATTCACCCAGGGGAATTTCAAATAGGGTCGTGACCAAATCTTCAATGGCGTCATCCCCCTCGCTCACCTCGTTGGTGCCCGTTGCCAACTCAAAAGCTGAATAGGCGACGCCCGCATAGCTAGCCCCGCTCGTCGCATAGCCGCAGCGCTGCACAATTCGCTGCAGGCTGAGGGTCTGCTCATGCTCAGGATCTAGAATGGTCTGGATAAACCGCCATAGCACATAGCCTATTAGCCCAACGCAAAGGATACCCAAGAAAACACGACCAAAAGGCTGGACTAAAATCTCGATCAAAGCGCCATCCGTCCCGCTGACCGAGCGGCCCGGCAGCAGCAGGGCTCTTACCGCAATCAGCCCGATAACAAAATAAACGCTGCCCTTAGCGGCATAGCCGCAGCGAATCCAGGCTTGGAGCCAGGACTGATGATAAAAATGGCGAATCCACTGCTGCAGACGCTGCAACCAAGTTTGTATCAAAGCGGGTGAACTACGAAGGGGGTAGAAGCATGATAAAGCACTGGGCCAGTCTTAAACTACTGAGTCAAGGCTGAAAGATCTTTAAATTGGTTCGTGCCCTCACACAGGCACTGCCGCCCCAGCCTGCTGCAGGGCTACTCGATACTGGCTCTTTTGCTTCATCCCCCGTAGTTCATTGACCAAGGCTTTGTTTCTAAAGATCTGTACCGTTGGTGTTCCCGTAATGCCGGCTGACTCAGCAATATCGGGATCTTCGGTAATATCAATTTCAACGTAGTGAATCTTACCCTCAAACTCATCTACGACCTTGCTCAAAATTGGCCTCAGCGTATGGCAGGGGCCACAGGTAGGCGAAGCATATTTGACTAGAATTGGGCGATCGCTTTCATGATAAAGCTTACGCAGGGCATAGCCGCCCACGTGGCGAGTGGTGCCGGGATCAAATTCAGCCGCCTGCTGATACTCAGATTTACGCCCGGCGGTTTCTGCCTTTTCTGACGCCTGCGTTTGGTGGTACTCCCTCACCAGTCCGTTAGCAGAGAGCCAGCGCTCAGCCAGCATCGCCGCCATACAGCCTGTTCCGGCGGCGGTGATTGCTTGCCGAAACTCATGATCCTGGACATCGCCTGCCGCATAGATGCCCTCAACGCTGGTTTCTACCGAACCGGGTCGAACCTGAATGTATCCCACTGTGTCAAGGTCTAGCTGTCCTTTGAACAAGCTGGTATTGGGGGTATGGCCGATGGCATAAAAAAGTC
The DNA here is from genome assembly GCF_030405905.1 of Sphaerothrix gracilis Ecp01. NCBI lineage: Bacteria > Bacillati > Cyanobacteriota > Cyanophyceae > Nodosilineales > Nodosilineaceae > Sphaerothrix > Sphaerothrix gracilis. The sequence continues at coordinate 179,398 of NZ_JASATW010000006.1, read as the reverse complement.
CTTTAACGTGCAGATCGCGCTCTTCGTTTGTCTGCAGATCGCGAATATGAATCCCTTCTAAGCGATCGCCAGCACCGAACACGTCTGTTGCCTGCGTGTGCCAGTGCACCGTGATTCTAGGATTATTAAAAACTCTGTCCTGCATAGCTTTGCTAGCTCGCATTTCACCGCGACGCACTAGCAGGTGTACGCGCGAGCCATACTTAGTTAAGTACACCGCTTCTTCTGCCGCCGAGTCACCGCCGCCAATCACAGCCAGTTCTTCGCCGTGAAAGATCGGCGTCGCTCCGTCGCAAATAGCGCAGGCGGAAATGCCCCGGCTCCAAAACTGATTTTCGCAGGGCAATCCTAACCGCTTAGCCGTTGCGCCCGTGGCAATAATGACGCTATGAGATCGCACTTCGCGCTCCTCTGAACGCAACACAAAGGGCCGCTGGCTAAAGTCCACCTCAACCACGTCTTCAGTCACCATTTCCGTCCCCCAACGCTGCGCCTGGAACTTCATCTGCTCCATTAGCTGCGGCCCGGTAACACCGTCAGGAAAGCCAGGAAAATTCTCTACCTCGGTCGTGGTCATCAGCTGTCCCCCTGGCAAACCGCCAGCCTGATAGCCTTCAAACATAAATGGCTTCAGGTTAGCTCGCGCTGCGTAAATAGCTGCGGTATAGCCCGCTGGCCCAGAGCCAATAATGGCTACATTTTCTACCGTTGGATTCGTCATGGAAACAGAAATGAACTCGTAATGACTACGCTTAGTATACTGTACTGATTTCTGCGGTCTGCCACCCGCTAACGGGTTAGCTAAGAACGATCAAGGCTGTGTAAATCCTAACCGAGCTGAAATTTGATCTCCCAAACAGTCAGCCTGGTCAAGCTTGGGTCTAAAGCAGTTTTCATAAATTTCGGTCAAAAGAGCGGATAATAAGCTGTTGTTAACCTGCGCGATTTCCGTAGGGAAAAGCAGAAGAGTTGCTGTATATCTAACAAAAGCATTCTCTTTGCCTGGGTTACCCCGCTGAAAGTTCCTAAACAGATGGTTGAGCAAGTTCGGTAGATAGCGCATAGGTCAAACTGGCTGCGGCGTTATTAACGGAATGAACTACTGTAATCGGCTATCTGTTTTTTGTTGACTGTTCATCTTTAAACTGTTGCGTATGTCTAGCGTTCCTTCAACTTCCCGACTGGCCTCAGCTTTTTTAGGCACCCTTTGTGGTTTAGGTGGCCTTCTTAGCTCCTCAGCTCAGGCTGCTCAGACTTTGGAGGATAGGGCTTATCCGGCGGCCCCAACCGCGATCGCTCCTGAACCTTTCCCGGCGGCGACCTCGCCCACAACTAGCTTACTGGCCCAGAATGCCCGGTTGCTGCAGCGGCAAGCGCAGACGGAGGATCCCGCCGATCAGGCTGAGCCGCCGGGACTGCTGATTCAGCCAGGCAATCAGCCGATCAATGGCTTTTTGTCGTTGGCCATGCTGCAGGAGCTAAATAGCTTAGTGGGGCGCTTTGAGAGCGCTCTATTCGCCGCTGCTGCTACGGAACAGCCCGTCAGCTTAGATCCAGAAGCTCCGGTACCTCTGATAACGGCTGGCACCACCGATATTGATCTCGCTACCCTACCTGCTGCCACTTCTCATCCGGCTTTGATTGAGGCCAGGCAGTTGATTCAGGACTGGCCCCAGCTAATAGAGCAAAAAGACTATGCCGCTGCCCGCGATCGCTGGCTCGCTGTGCGCCGCGCTCTGTGGTCAAGCTTCCCAACGGAAAATCGCTTTGCCCAGCCAGAAATTCGGGCTATGTGGCTCGATCGGGGTACCATCGTGCGTGCTGGCTCGCGGCAAAGACTGGCCGAAATTTTTGATCGCATGGCCGCCGCTGGCATCAACACCGTCTTTTTTGAAACCGTCAATGCCGGCTATACCATTTACCCCAGCCGCATTGCGCCAGAGCAAAACCCGCTTACCCGCCACTGGGATCCGCTAGAGGCGGCTGTAGAGCTGGCCCATGAGCGCGATATCGAGCTGCACGCCTGGATCTGGACGTTTGCCGCTGGTAATCAGCTCCACAATCAGTTACTCAACCAGCCCGCCGACTATCCCGGCCCTCTGCTCAGCCGCCACCCCGACTGGGCTGCCTATGATAATGGCGGCAATCTGATTCCACGGGGCCAAACCAAACCCTTCCTAGACCCGGCCAACCCCGAAGTGCGCCGCTACCTGCTGCGGCTCACCGAAGAAATTATTACCCGCTACGATGTCGATGGTTTTCAGCTTGACTATATCCGCTATCCGTTTCAGGATCCCAGCGCCGATCGCACCTATGGCTATGGCGTTGCTGCCCGGCATAAGTTCTTGCAGCTCACTGGCGTTGATCCGCGCACGCTTTCTCCTCGGGACGATGCTAGCGCTACGGCTGCCGAACAGCAGCGGCAGCGGCGTCTGTGGAATCGCTGGACAGAGTTCCGAGTTGAGCAGGTTAGCTCGTTTGTCGAGGAAGTTTCTCAACTGATACGCCGTCGTCGCCCTGACATCATTCTATCAACGGCAGTGTTTGCTAAGCCAGAGCATGAGCGGCTGCAGAAAATTCAGCAGGATTGGGGCAACTGGGCCGAGCAGGGTACCGTAGACTGGGTAGTGCTGATGAGCTATGCCCTTGATACCAATCGCCTGGAAAAGCTGACGCAGCCCTGGCTGGTCGAAAATACTTTTGGTTCTACCCTAATCATCCCCGGCATTCGCCTGCTTAACCTGCCGGAAGCGGCAGCGCTAGACCAAATTCAGGCTCTGCGAGATCTGCCGGCTGGTGGCTATGCCCTCTTTGCTACTGCCAATCTGGACGGCAACTTTGAGGAAACCCTCAATCGTATTCAAGGGCCAGCAGCTGATACACCAGAACCGCTGCCCCAGCAGGCTCCTTTTGCGGCTGCGTCCGTTCGCTACCAGGCGCTGCAGCAGGAATGGAATTTGCTCCTAACCCACCAGCAGCTCTGGATTGATGGCGGACGCCGAACCCAGTGGATCACAGACGTTAACCTACTGGGCCGCGCTCTATCAGAGCTAGCGGATGATCCGTCACCCCGCAAACTTATACAGGCGCGATCGCGCCTCAGTCAGCTCCAGGCAAGTCTTTACAGCAACGATATTTCACTCAATACGGCCAGCAATCGCTATCGCCTGCAAACCTGGTCCCATCGGCTAACCGCGATCGAGCGTTTGTTGGCTTATGGTGAACAGCGGCGATCGCGTCGGTAATTACTGATCGTTGTTCAAATCTTCATGGGCAGTCTATAAAGTAATGAACGACTGTTTCATGGCCCTCACCCTATGGAGAATGTGTCTCCGCCCGAAATCATCATTGAAGCAGGCCGCACTGAAGCTCAGTACTGGCGAGATCTGTGGCGCTATCGGGAGCTGTTTTACTTTCTAGCGTGGCGTGATATTTTGGTGCGCTATAAGCAAACAGCGATTGGCGTTGCCTGGGCCTTGATTCGTCCGTTTCTAACCATGATTGTGTTTTCCGTGGTATTTGGCCGTTTGGCCAATCTGCCTTCTGAGGGGGATGCACCTTATCCCATCTTGGTATTCGCGGCCCTACTGCCCTGGCAGTTCTTTGCCAATGCCCTAGCTGAGTGCAGCAATAGCCTGATTGATAACTCCAATTTAATTTCTAAGGTCTATTTTCCCCGACTGGTAGTGCCCACTAGCGCTGTCATCGTTAGTTTTGTAGACTTCCTGATATCAGGCATGATTTTGCTAGCGCTGATGGCCTGGTACAACTTTGTTCCCGACTGGCGGATCCTGACGCTGCCTGTGTTTATCGCGATCGCTTTTGCCGCTGCAATGGGAGCGGGGCTGTGGCTAGCCGCCCTTAATGTGCAGTACCGCGATTTTCGCTATGTGGTGCCTTTTCTGGTCCAGTTCGGCCTCTATATTTCGCCAGTCGGCTTTAGCAGCAGCATTGTGCCGCAGCAGTGGCGTCTTTTGTACTTGCTGAATCCAATGGTGGGGGTGATTGACGGTTTTCGCTGGGCGATTTTGGGAAACAACTCGGCTATTTACCTACCGGGCTTTTCGCTATCGCTGCTGCTGGTGATTTTTCTCTTCAGCAGCGGCATTTGGTATTTTCGCCGCATGGAAAAAAGCTTTGCAGATGTGATCTAGGGGCTTCTATGGCACAGACGTTCGTTTTGGGGGGCGGCGTGACCGGGCTGGCAGCGGGCTTGGCTTCGGGGTGGCCTGTCTTAGAAGCGGCGGCAGCGCCGGGAGGAATCTGCTCGTCCTATTATGTGCGGCCTGGCAGTCAAGAGCGCCTGAAGCAGGCTCCGGCGGATCAGCAGGCTTATCGGTTTGAAATTGGCGGCGGACATTGGATTTTTGGCGGCGATCCGACTGTGCTGCACTTTATAGAACAGCTCACGCCGGTGAAGCGCTATACGCGGCAATCTTCGGTTTATTTTCGCCAGCTCGATCGCTATGTGCCTTATCCCATTCAAAACTTCCTGCGGTTTTTAGACACCGAAACGGCGGCTCAAATTTTAGCCGAAATGAGTCAGCCGCAGCCCGCTATTGTAACCCTGGAAGACTGGCTGGCAGCTAACTTTGGCCCCAAGCTCTGCGAACTATTTTTTTATCCGTTTAATCAGCTCTACACGGCGGGGTTATACACCAAAATTGCGCCGCAAGATGCTTACAAATCTCCGGTCAATCTGTCTTTGGCGATTCGAGGGGCGCTGCAGGAGACGCCGCCTGTGGGCTATAACACAACGTTTGTGTATCCTGCCGAGGGACTAAACACGCTGGCACAGCGAATGGCTGAGCGCTGTGATATTCGCTATGGCTGCCGGGTGGTGAATATTGATGTCGATCGCCAGCGAATTCAGTTTGCTAGCGGGGCGGAGCAAGGTTACGACAAGCTGCTGACGACGCTGCCGCTCAACCAGATGATGACGCTAACGGGGCTAACCGTAGAGGCCCCCGCTGATCCCTATACGTCAGTTTTAGTGCTCAATATTGGCGCGGTGCGAGGCGATCGCTGTCCGTCTGATCACTGGCTCTATAATCCGGATGCTCGCTCTGGCTTTCACCGGGTAGGCTTTTACAGCAACGTGGATCGCTCATTTTTACCCCAGAGTGCTAGAGAGACGGGCGATCGCGTCAGCATTTATGTAGAGCGGGCTTACCTGGGTGGGCTGCGGCCGACTGCGGCAGAAATAGCGGCCTATACAAAAGCAGTCATTCAAGAGCTACAGGACTGGCAGTTTATTGCTGCCGCAGAAGTGGTTGATCCGACCTGGATTGATGTGGCTTATACTTGGGCGTTACCAGGTTCGCAGTGGAAGCAGCAGGCGATGCGATCGCTCGAAGCCCATCACATTTATCCAATTGGCCGCTATGCCCGCTGGCATTTTCAGGGCATTGCGGATTCGATTCGAGATGGGTTTTATGCAGGTATGGGGTTGAAGGCGTAAGTTCTGATGGGCGAGACGGTTATTCGAGTTGAGAATTTAGGTAAGAAGTATCTGCTGCGGCACGAGCAGGCGGGGCAGTATAAGACGCTGCGAGATGCGATTGCGGGTAGCGTTCACGGACTGAAGCATCACTTTGCTGGAAAACAGACAAATGCTCAGCGCGAGGAGTTTTGGGCGCTGAAGGATGTGTCATTTGAGGTGAAGCGGGGTGAGGTGGTTGGCATTATTGGCCGCAATGGGGCGGGTAAATCAACGCTGCTGAAGATTCTCAGCCGCATCACGGAACCGACGACGGGACGAATCGCGATTAGGGGGCGGGTTGCCAGCCTTTTAGAAGTCGGTACAGGCTTTCACCCGGAGCTGACGGGCCGGGAAAATATCTTTCTCAACGGTGCTGTTCTAGGCATGAGCCGGGCTGAGATTAACCGCAAGTTTGATGAGATCGTAGCGTTTGCGGAGGTGGAGAAGTTTTTAGATACGCCGGTCAAGCGCTATTCATCAGGCATGTATGTGCGTTTGGCATTTGCGGTAGCTGCGCACTTAGAACCAGAGATTTTAATCATTGATGAGGTATTAGCAGTTGGTGATGCGTCTTTCCAGAAAAAGTGTCTAGGCAAGATGGAACAAGTAGGCAAAGATGGGCGAACGGTCATTTTCGTTAGTCACCAAATGGATATGATTCAAAATCTGTGCAGTTATTGTTTTCTCATTGAAGATGGAAGTATAGCTAATAGTGGTTTACCTCCATTGATGGTAGAAAAGTATTTGCAGCATTCTGACTCACAGCAGAAGTTATCCTTCAGTCTTCAAGAAGACAATAATTTACCTCTTCAGATTACTCATGGAAAGCTGTTGAATTCTGAAGGTAGTCCTGAATCGAAATTTGATCTTTTTGAAGACATTATTGTTTACATTGAGTATAAAGTTAACATGAGTAAATCTGGAATGATTATTAATTTAGAGATCAAGAGAAATGGAACAGCGCTATTTTTATCATTTGACACTGATCAAGATACTCATAAACTTGAGTCTCGAGAGACAGGAAAATATTTCTCAGAAATAAAACTACCAAATCCTTTATTGAAGTCGGGTTTCTATTCAATTGATTTGGCAACTGGAATAGCTAACCTAAAAACGTTTCAGAGACTTAATGATATCCTTCAGTTTGACGTAGAGCTTACGTCTAAACCGTCATCGTTTCTTAGTTATGCTGATAAAAGACCTGGCTTAATCGCTATTCCATTAAAATGGAATAGTGGCAAATTATAAATTTTTAGGCTTACCCAATGGAAATAAATCACAAAATTAAACATTTTTTTGAAAATCTAAGATTTTTAAAAAGAAAAACAGTGAAGTTCGAATTTAGAGGCGACTTTTATCATCTTAATAATGAGAGCTCAGCTAAGTATCATATTACTCATAGTGTAGAGAAAGTACATAATATGGCTAGCCTGGTTCCTGCTAAGTCAAATATAGTGTTTGATGTTGGAGCTAACTGTGGATTATTTTCTGCAATGTGCTTTAAAAAAAATGCAAATTTGGAAATTCATGCTTTTGAACCTTCTAAATCACTAATTAAAATCATTGAATTAAATTGTAAGAATTTTTCTAAAAGATTATACCTAAATAATTTAGCTTTATCTGATCAAGAAGGCGAAGCAGTTTTATATATTAACAAAAATTCGCAACAGACTAACAGTTTGAATCGCAAATCTGTAGAAATTATTGCAGAATTAAATCAAATTATAGAGCAAAAAACGCTCTGTAAAACTTTGGATCAATACTGTATGGAAAACTCAATATCTTATATCGATGTTCTTAAGTTGGATGTTCAAGGCTTTGAAAAGCATGTTGTTGACGGCGCATCAAAAATGCTTGAATTTACTGAAAAAATTTTTCTTGAATCTTCTTGGTTAGAAATAGATACTATACTGTTAGCATTGAAACTTCGTGAGCAATTAGGCTTCAAGTATGGATATCTAATCAATAGCGTATTTGCTGGAGCCGATTTACTTCTATCTAAAGAGCCTCTCGAAGAATCAGATTTAAACATGGTGATTTCTCAACTCTAAATCAATAGCTATATTCAATGATGAATAGAGTCGCAATGAGCTTCAACGAACTTAACTTAATTAAAGCATTTCCTTTTGAGACTAAATCTCCTGTTCTTGTCGACGTTGGTGCGCATCAAGGCTCCTTTTCTAAAGCTTTTGCTCAATGTGGTTGGTATGTAGTAGCTTTTGAACCAGAGCAACACAACTTTGCAGTACTTCAAGAAAAGATTTCTCAACTGGATAATATTGTACTTATATCTAAAGCAGTCTCAGATATATCAGATTCTTCTCAGGCTTTTTACGTAAGTGAAGAACATTACGGCATTCATTCACTTAAGCCGTTTCACAAAACACATCGGTTTGCCTACAACGTTGAAACTGTTCGGTTAGATCAAGTACTAACTGAGCTTAAAATATCTCAGGTTTCTCTATTGAAGATCGATATAGAAGGAGCAGATTTTCTAGCCTTAAAAAGTTTTAGTTTTGATATTTATCGTCCAGAACTAATAATGGTTGAATTTATGGACGAAAGATCAAAATTGAATTTTGGTTATACCCATCATGATATGGTTCAGTTTATGGAGTCTAAAGGATATACCACTTTTGTTTCAGAATGGGAATCTATTAAGGAATATGGTCGAGAAGGTGTATCTAATCATCCACATGTATGGCTACAGTGTGTTCTTTATCCCTTAGATCATGAACCTGCATGGGGCAATCTAATTTTTATTCCTAGAGAAAATCAAGAAAAGTTTTCTAACGTCTTGAATAACTATCTAAAGTCTTTAAGGTTTTTGAAGAAAATAGATTGGCTACGCCAAGTTGTCAAAAAAATACCTGGAACTATATCCATCTATCATAAGATAGTCAAAGTTTGAATAATAAAGCCTTTATATCTACCCTAATTTGTTTTAAAACATTTTCTCTATTAAGTAATGCCTAAAGTTTCGGTTATTATCCGCTGTTATAACGAAGCTCAGCATGTAGGTAAATTGCTGCAAGGAATTCTGCAGCAAAATGTTCAAGGTATAGAAATTATTGTAGTAGATTCTGGTTCTACGGATGAAACTGTAGCGATCGCTTCTCAATATCCTGTCAAGCTAGTTACTATTCAACCTGAAGATTTTTCTTTTGGGCGTGCTCTAAATTTAGGATGTCAAGCTGCTACCGGAGAATTTATTACAATTGCAAGCGCTCACGTTTATCCAGTTTATCAAGATTGGTTAGAAACCTTATTAACACCTTTTGAACGTTCTAATGTTGCGCTCACTTATGGTAAACAGAGGGGCAACGAAACTACAAAATATTCTGAAAAACAGGTTTTTGCCACTTGGTTTCCTGATATTTCAACAGGTGTTACCCATCAAGATTATCCATTTTGTAATAATGCTAATGCTGCTATTCGCCGCAGCCTTTGGCAACAAGTTCCGTATGATGAAACGCTCACAGGATTAGAAGATCTGGATTGGGCAAAGCAGATTATGGATCTTGGCTATCGTATTGTCTATGTTCCTGAAGCTGAAGTTATCCACGTTCATAACGAAACTCCTTTGAGGATTTACAACCGCTATCGTCGTGAAGCGATTGCTCTCAAGCAGATTTACCCTCAAGAGAAATTTAGTTTTCTAAGTTTCTTGTATTTACTTATAACCAATATTTTAAGTGACTGTTGTCATGCTTTACATGATAAAGCTTTTGCTGGAGCGATAAAGAGCATTTTAATCTTTCGTCTCATGCAATTCTGGGGTACATACCGTGGTTATTCTCATCATGTCCCTGTTTCTAAGCAGCTCCGACAAACATTTTATTACCCTCGAAATCTTTCCAAGTTTTCAGCTAGCTCAAAAAAATATTCAGGTAAAGTCATTGACTATTCTTCTAAAGTTAAAAATTGAAAAATCAGGTTAATTTTTATTTGATCTTTCCAAAAACTTTCAGGCAGTGTGCTTACATTTATGATTAATAAAAGTTTTTTAGGCAAGTTACAAGGTAAGTTAAAAGAGTCTTTTTACCTGAGAAGTCTACAAGCAGAGCTATCTACAGGAAAGATCGCTCCAATCCTTATATATCAGCCTGGAAAGGTAGGCTCTAGTTCAATATTAAAATCTCTTCAAGCTCATGGAGTTCATGGTTTGTTACATGTTCATAGAATAAACCCAAATCATATTGAACGAATTAAATCTGCTGAGAATAGAGCGTTGGTACATCATGAAAAAATTGGAAGACTTGTATATGATCAGGTAATTCTTCCAAAGCGGTACTTTAAAGCGATTTCTATGGTTAGAGAACCAATATCTAGAAATATATCAGCTTTTTTCCAAAACTTTAAAACTTTTACAAATTCTGATATGTATGAAGTTAATTTACCAGAAATAAATTCTATTTTTTTAAAAGAATATCCTCATAGAACTATTTTAGATTGGTTTGACATAGAAGTTTTTACAACTCTTGGATTAAATATCTATGACTTTGAATTTGACAAAGCTGAAGGTTGGGTTCAAATTCAGACAGAAAATTATGATTTTCTTATTCTAAAATCGGAAATACCTGACATAAGGAAAGAAAAAACTATCTCTGACTTTTTAAAGTTAGAAAACTTTAAGATCCAGAGATGTAATGTAAGTATTCACAAAGAATACGGAAACTTACAAAAAAGATTTATTAGTTCGGTTTACTTGCCAAAATATTATATTGATGAAATGTATAATTCTAAATATACAAAACATTTTTATTCTGAGGAAGAAATTACTGCGAATTATCGAAAATGGCTTTAGTAAACATAGTGATTAATATTATATTTTTTATGTATGGAAAAGTTAGGCATAGTTGTTTTACTGCCAATGAAAGCTCATAGTGAGCGTGTAAAGGCTAAAAATTTTAAGGTGCTACATGGAAAACCTTTATTTCAATGGATTTTGGATACGCTGCTTTCAATATCAGAAATAGATAAAATTGTTATCAATACCGATGCTAGAAAAAAGTTAGAATCTAGTGGGTCTATCAAGTCAGAGAGAGTGCAGATTCGCGATCGCAAACCTGAGCTTTGTGGCGATACCGTTAGTATGAATCGTATTTTGGCAGATGATATAGAGCACGTTCCTGCTGATTTATATTTGATGACTCATACAACTAATCCTTTGTTAAGCAGTAAAACTATCAGAGGGGCATTGCAGGCTTTTTCTCAATCTCAAGGCGTAAGGCAGGCTGATTCGCTCTTTGCGGTCAATCGCTTTCAGACCCGTTTTTATCGCCAAGATGGGTCGCCGATCAATCACGATCCTCAAAGTTTAGTTCCTACTCAGGATTTAGAACCTTGGTACGAGGAAAATTCTAATCTCTATCTTTTTACGGCAGAGAGTTTTTCCGCGACTCAAGCTCGGATTGGTCAGCGTCCGCTCTTATTTGAGACACCTCGATTAGAGTCGATCGACATAGATAATGTAGAAGATTGGCAGCTAGCTGAAGCAGTAGCACAATACTTGTATCCTCAATCAATTCAGTAAGCTATGAAAATCTTAGTTACCTGTCCACCAATGATAGGACGTATAGCTGAGTTTGAGCCTCTGTTCATCGATAAAGGAATTGAACTAAGCTGTCCTGACGTAGTACAGACTTTGTCTGTAGAAACACTCAAAGATTTACTACCTCAGTATGACGGCTGGATTATTGGAGATGATCCAGCTAATGCAGAAGTCTTTCAAGCCGGACGAGCAGGAAAATTAAAAGCGGCTGTTAAATGGGGCGTTGGAGTTGATAATGTTGATTTTTCTGCAGCCGAGTCTCTGGGTATTGCCATTACAAACACCCCACACATGTTTGGCAAAGAGGTTGCTGATGTTGCGATGGGCTACGTAATCGGTCTTGCTCGACAAACATTCTCTATTGATAGAGCGGTACGTAATCATCAATGGATTAAACCTGCTGGTATCTCTCTTGCTGAAAAAACTGTCGCTTTAATAGGTTTCGGTAATATTGGTCGTCAAACAGCAAAGCGGTTACTTGCTGCTGACATGAAGGTCATTGTCTACGATCCACAGTTCAAAACAGTTGAAGATTTAGCGGCAGTGAAGGCAGTCGCTTGGCCTCAACGATTAGAAGAGGCAGACTTTGTTGTTATAACTTGCGCCCTAACCGCCAAAAACTGGCACATGCTGAACAATAAGATTCTGGCTTCAGTTAAACCAGGGATACGCATTGTCAATGTAGCTCGCGGCCCATTGATTGACGAAGCTGCGTTAACTGCTGCCCTAGAATCAGGTCAGGTTCATTCTGCAGCTTTAGATGTTTTTGAGAGCGAACCTTTACCATTGAATTCGCCCTTGCGAAAATTTGATCAATGTATCTTCGGCTCCCACAACGCTTCCAACACAGTAGATGCGGTGCGTCGTGCAAGTCATCGGGCAATCGCTCTGTTATTCAATTTTCTTGGAGTTGCCTGATATGACGGTATATTCGGCACTAATCACTGGAGCCGCTGGAGGGATTGGGCAAGCTTTGTGCCGAGAGTTTCAACAAGCTGGTTATCACGTTATCGGTTTAGATTTGCTTAGCACAACCATGCCTGATAGCTGTGCCGTAAAAATCGATGCTGACTTGGAAGCTATATGCTCCAACAGCGAATATCGCAAGAAAATTTTTGCTCAAGTGCGATCGCATCTTGTAGCTAATCCAATTAAAGTACTTATCAATAATGCAGCTATTCAAATACTTAAACCTGCTACAGCTCTTACATTAGATGACTGGAATGCGACGCTGAATGTGAATTTGCTTGCTCCCTTTTTGCTAATTCAAGCTTTTCTCTCCAGCCTTACTAACAACAAAGGTTCTATTGTCAATATTGCGAGTGTACATACCAGATTGACTAAGCCTGAATTTGCTTGCTATGCGACTAGTAAAGCTGCTTTAGCTGGTCTGACACGCAGCCTGTCCGTAGAAATTAGTGATAGAGTTCGCATTAATGCTATTGCACCTGCTGCTGTGGCAACTCCTATGTTATTAGCAGGTTTTCACGACAGAGCTGAAGCACTTGAACAGCTATCTAAAATGCATCCTATAGGGCATATAGCTACCCCGCAAGAAGTTGCTCAAGCCGCACTATTTTTGGCCTCTGATCAAGCTAACTTTATAACAGGAACTATGCTTGATCTTCACGGTGGTATTGGTAATAGACTATACGATCCAGCGTAAGTATTTATGGAGTAGAAATTCATGCCATTTTCAGTTAAAGCAGCTCTTAAGCCTGTGCGTGATGCGCTCGTAGAATATCTCAATCATTTTTCAGATCCAGTGCACCGCCACTGGTACTTTAAAGAAGTTCCACGACTTCAGAAATTTAAAGATAAACACAAAGGAGAAAGCTGTTTTATTATTGGCAATGGGCCTTCGCTTAACCGTATGGATCTTTCTCTTCTCAAAAACCATCACACATTTGGACTCAATAAAATTTACTTAATGTTTGATAAGGTAGACCTTGATATTAACTACCATGTATCAGTCAATTCGTTAGTTATTCAGCAAAGCACTAAAGAATTCGAATCCCTAACTTGTCCGTCTTTTTTATCAGTAAGAGCTTCTCATAACATAGTTTGCTCAAAACAAAATATTTATAAAATTATGACTGGAGTACCTATGTCTTTTCAAGAGGATATTTCAAAGACTGTTTGCGAAGGATATACAGTAACTTATGTAGCTATGCAAATAGCTTTTTACATGGGATTCAGAAATATTTTTTTGATAGGAGTTGACCATAACTTTGCTGTTAAAGGAAAACCAAATGAACAACAGTTTTTGAAGCAAGATGATCCCAACCATTTTTCTCCTGATTACTTTAAAGGAAGTCAATGGAATTTACCTGATTTGGAAGCATCTGAGCTATCCTACCGTCTTGCAAAATTCTATTTTGAAAGAGACGATCGCCTTATTTACGATGCCACTCTTGATGGAAAACTAAAAGTTTTTCCGAAGATTTCTTACGAAGCAGCCTTGGAGAAGTGCAAATTATAATTTTAAGAATTGCAATTTGATACTTTGAAACCTATTATACTTATTCCTATTCATAATCGTAAGGGCGTGACTCTTACTTGCTTGAAACAGCTTAAGAACCAAGGCGATATAGACTCTTGTCAAGTTGTTATTATTGATGATGGTTCTACGGATGGTACTAGCGAAGCTGTAAAAGCTCAGTATCCACAAATACATATTATTGAAGGTCACAAAAATCTCTGGTGGACTGGAGCAATAGAACTGGGTATGCGCTATGCCTATTCAAAAGGCACTGAATATATCCTCTGGCTTAATGACGACACTATTCCTGCGTCTAAGACTATTAAAAAGTTGCTTGATTTCTGTTACCGAAATCCTAAGTCTATTGCAGCTAGTCAATGTTACTTTAATGGCTCATTTACTTATGGAGGACAGCTACGTAAAAAACTACATCAAGAGTTTGTTTATGCAGCGTTTGAGGAAGTTGTTAACTGTGATGCTTTAGATGGTAACTTGGTTTGTCTACCTCGTTCAGTTATTGATCAAATTGGTTATCCTCTTGGCAGAGCAGTTCCTCATTACGGAGGCGATAATCTCTATACTTGGACTGCCAAAAAATCAGGTTATCAGCTTTGCCTACTAGGCTACGCCACTGCAACCTGTCCACGCGACCATGTGCAGGAAAGCTGGTCTTTAGACAGTAAATCTGTTTGGAGCTATTGGAAAATTATGCTTTCACCTAAATCGCCTTTTTATATTCGAGGTTATTTTCAATTTTGTTTTCGATATTGGGGCATTAGAGGAATCATTCCATTTATGAAACCTTATTTGAGATTGACGATTATTACTATACTGCGCTTAATGTTCTCTCGGTCTTGTATTAAATTCGTTAAAGAGCTATGTAACAGCTTTAAAGTCATAAGATAACTAAAATATAGATCGACAAGTAAGAAGTGGAAGAATTAGAAACGATCAACGGTAACATTTCTATTAAAGTCAGTATCATTATCCCCTGTTTTAACTGTGCAGAGACTGTTGCCAATACTATTTCTAGCCTGATTTCACAGGACCTTGCAGGCAACTTTGAAATTATCGTCGTAGACAACAACTCTACGGATAATTCCCGCGAGGTTGTTGCTACCTTTGAGCAAGTTCGCTCAGTCATAGAAGACGAAATTCAAAACGCCGCCGCCACTCGCAATCAGGGAATTGCTCAGGCAGCAGGTGAAATTATTGCCTTCACTGACGCCGACTGCGTACCCAGACAAAACTGGCTAACACAAGGCATCAAAGCGCTGCAAACATCTCAAGCCGACTTTATAGGGGGGCGAGTTGTGGTAGAACCCCTAACGCCTCAAAGTTCTACCGCAGAGATGCTAGATACCCTCTACAGCTTCAGTCAGAAGAACCTGATTAAAAACTACAGAGCGGCTATGACAGGCAATTTGATGATTAAAAAAAGCGCCATCACCAAAATCGGCTGGTTTGATGAAACTCTCAATGAGCTTGAAGACATTGACCTGGGAATGCGTCTCAGCGCCGCAGGCTTTGCGATCGCCTATGCTCCTGACTGCATCGTTAGCCATCCGCCTCGCACAACCGCCCAGCAAGTCTGGCACAAGTCTAAGCGCAGCGGTCATGGCGGTTTTTGGCTATGTCAGAAAAATGCGGCCTGGGCAGGCAGATGGGGCTGGAAGCATCCGCTAAGAATTATCAGAAACTTTTTATCGCCGCGAGGGTTTGATTGGCACAGCCTTCCTTTTGATTCAGTTCAGCTAAGTCTGACTCAACGAATCAAAATTCGTTTCTATTCTTGGTTTTTGCTGAATTTACCTGAATCTTTAGGGTATCTTGAGGCGTGGATAAAATTTGTGTTTAAGTCATAAATTTCAGGTATGTCTAAAGTTGCTGCCGTTGTTGTTACTTTTAATCGCAAAGCACTGCTAATTCGCTGCTTAGAACTCCTGCAACAGCAGACGAGAACTGTCGATAAAATTATAGTTATTGACAACGCTTCTAGCGACGGCACGCCTGACTTATTGCAAGACAAAGGCTATCTTGATAATTCGCAAATTGACTATGTCCGACTGCCCGCAAATACAGGTGGAGCAGGCGGATTCCATGAAGGCATGAAGCGGGCTCACACAGCAGGTTATGACTGGCTCTGGCTGATGGATGACGATGGCTATCCTGCACCGAACTGTTTAGAGAAGCTGCTGACAGTTAGCGATCGCTTTGAGGTCATCGGCTCCACCGTGCTTTCGACTGAGGATGCTAGTAAGCTGGCGTTGAAGTTACGTATTCTTGACGCTCACGGAAACTTTGCTATTCGTCAGTATATTCAAACTTATGAGCAGCTCCTAGCTGCCGCCCCAGGAGGTATTTATTCTGGATTTGCTAACTTTTTCAACGGCGTTCTGATTAATAAAGAGATTGTTGAGCAAATTGGCTACGTCCAAAAAGAGCTATTTATTTGGGGTGACGAATACGAATACTTTATTCGTATCAAACAGACAAACTATAAAATCGCTACCAAATCAGATGCTTTTTACTACCATCCAGAATCTTTGTTCAAATTCACGGAGATAAAGCACTATCACTATTTCAGAAACCTGTTTTACATTTATCGGCAGTATGCCGACTCAATGTACTCTGGTAAAGCCAAGTATCTGTATCCTTTCTATACGTTGATCACCTGTCTGCGATCGCTGCCCTCTTACTCTCCGCAGTACCTTAAAAAAATATTAACTGCTATTTTTTGGGCAACTCAGGGACAGCTTCAGTCTTTTTGAGTAAGCTGATAGCTAGGTCTTTTGTTTAGGATTCTAGCTCTGCACTGAGTGCGACCATTTTAATCTTGATTAATCTGACAGTATAGATGTCCTGTTAGCGGTGGATCAGGCATATCTGCTGTCACCTTTCGATCAGATTCAATGTGGTGAATAGAATAGCCTTTCTGGATCAAGGGATAGATCAGGTTTTGCCAGTATTGAGTCCGCTCCGCTGTCATCAAAAAGCCGTGTAGCTCAATGAATAGCTCCGGCCGAGTTTGGCTAAGAAGCTGTTCCATGCCTTTGAGAATATTCGGTTCAAACCCTTCTACATCGAGTTTGACAAAGTCCGGCAGCGGTAGCTTGTGAACTTCTCGCTGGTGATCAAGCGTGTCAACAGGCACTTCAACCTGCTGTGCCTGATTGTCTTGATGCTGTGTCTGCTGAACTTCGGTATGTAAACTGCCAGAACCTGCTTCTACACTGCTAAACATCAGCTTTAGCTGACCTGGTGCGTCTCCTAAAGCAATGTGAATCACCTGAACGTTGGCAAACTGATTGAGAGCAACGTTCTCTAGAACTCGTTCGTAGTTAACAGGATTTGCTTCAAAAGTATAGACTTTGCCGCTTTTGCCGACAGAGCGGGCAAAAAATAGGGTGAAAACCCCCTCAAATGCCCCAATGTCGTATACGATTTTGTCGGTCAGGTCGAGCTGCTGCAGAAAAGCATCTTCAGCAGAAACGGCTTGGCGACCCGGAATAAAACCTAGTCCCCCCTTGCGTTTCAGACCTTTTGCCAGCCCTCGCTGAATGGTGTAAGTGTAATTTTTCAGCAAAGGACGAATCCACAATAGTCGGTTCATGAGACTAAAGCCTGAAATCTTAGGGCTGAAGCAAGTGTAAGTAATTGCCCGCTCGCACTAATGTCAGAAATGCGCGACGCGATCAAGTTATCTTCCAGCTTACCCAACTCATGCACCTGCTCTACACCCTCACGGCCTATCCGCCTGCCCTCGGCGGCGCTCAGATTCACCATCATCTGCTGGCCCAGCAGATGCAGCAGCGGGGATATAGTTCACAGGCTGTCTGCCACTGGGATACGAATCGCACCGACTGGCTGTTGGGAACAACGCTGAGAGCACCTACTCAGCCCCATCACTACACAATTGACGGCATTCCAGTCCATCGTCTGGGGTTTTCTTGGAGAGAAAAGCTGCGTTTGGCTCCCTGGCTGCCGCTTTACTATCCCCTGATGTTCCTGGCGCTGCCGCCGATCGCCAACCGCATT
The DNA here is from genome assembly GCF_030405905.1 of Sphaerothrix gracilis Ecp01. Taxonomy (NCBI): domain Bacteria; kingdom Bacillati; phylum Cyanobacteriota; class Cyanophyceae; order Nodosilineales; family Nodosilineaceae; genus Sphaerothrix; species Sphaerothrix gracilis. The sequence continues at coordinate 161,842 of NZ_JASATW010000006.1, read as the reverse complement.
GCTAATCATTTAGACCCCTATGCTCGGTCAGCCGACCTGATTCACAATGTCCGTATGGGGCGTGAGGGCATTAGCTACGCCAGCCTGCGGGCGGCCCGGCAGCACAATATTCCCTTCGTCTTTACTCCCGTTCACCATCCCCGCTGGGTCGGCTGGCGCTACCAGGCTTATATCAATCTCTACCGCCAAGCCGACGCGGTCATTGCGCTGACGCCGACGGAGAAAAGAACCCTGATTGAGCTAGGTGTAGCGGCTGAGAAGGTTCACATCACCGGGATTGGTCCAGTCTTAGCACCGCAGGCTGAGGGCGATCGCTTTCGCAAGCAGCGCCATATCAGCGGCCCAATGGTGCTGTTCTTGGGGCAGCATTATGAGTACAAAGGCTACCAGCAGCTTCTGGCAGCCACTAGTCAGGTATGGCAACAGTTTCCAGAGACCCATTTTGTCTTCATTGGCCCAGCCATCCGTCAGTCGGAGCAGGTGTTTGAGCCGTTTTCAGACCCGCGAATCCACCGTCTAGGCACAGTCTCGCTGCAGCAGAAGACAGATGCTCTAGCGGCCTGTAATCTACTCTGTGTGCCCTCGACTCAGGAAAGCTTTGGCGGCATTTACACCGAAGCTTGGCATTTTGCTAAGCCCGTGATTGGCGGCAAGATTGCGGCGATCGCAGACGTGATCGACGAAGGGCAAAACGGCTTTTTAGTGCAGCAGGAACCGGGGGCGATCGCTGAGCGCATCTGCTATCTATTGCGATACCCTGCTCAAGCTGAGGCTTTGGGCAAAGCGGGACAGCAAAAAGTCAAAGCCTGCTATAGCTGGTCGCAGCTAGCGGAAAAGACGATGGCAGCTTACCATGCAGTGATTTAGAACTCGCTTTTTACTCAAAGACACGTGCAGTCAACTCAGATCTATCAGCTCCTAATCACCCTAACCGATAGCGACCCGGCCATTTGGCGGCGCTGTCAGGTCGAGGCTAGCTGTTCCCTAGCGCAGCTCCACCTGATTTTGCAGGCGGTGATGGGTTGGCAAAATGCGCACCTGCACGAGTTTAGAATTGACGGCGATCGCTACGGCCCGCCGAGTCTGACCAACGACGAGGCCATTCAGGACGAGCAGGCTATTGGCCTAAATCAGCTTAGCCTGCCAGCAAAGGGCCAGTTCACCTATTTCTATGACTTTGGCGACGGCTGGCTGCATCAGGTTTTAGTTGAAGCAGTTTTATCCCCTGAGCAGCAGCAGACCTATCCTGTTTGCTTGGCGGGCGAGCAGGCCTGTCCGCCGGAAAATAGCGGCGGCATCTGGGGCTATGAGGAACTGCTAGAGCGGCTTAGTGACCCCGAAGATCCTGACTATATGGATCTCTGGGACTGGGTCGGTGGTGATTTCGATCCCAATGCTTTTGACCTAACGGCTGCAAACCAGAGGCTACAGTCTGCTTAACATTTCTAAATTTTCTACACTAGAGAGTAGTTGTTTACTCCCCTAATCACCTATGCTGCTCACCCCAGAACAGCGCTATAAGCTTGACCCCTCCAGCGATACCAGCTTTTACGAAATACCTCGCTTTGTTACCCACGTTGATGACAGCTTTATCCAGCAGCTTACCGATCTCTACCGCGATCGCCTGCAGCCTCAGACCCGCATTCTCGACTTAATGAGTAGCTGGGTCTCGCACCTGCCAGACGACCTCACTTTCGAGCGGGTAGACGGTCACGGCCTCAATGCTGAGGAACTGGCTAAAAATCCCCGGCTAGATCACTACTTCGTCCAAAACCTCAACGAGAACCAGCATCTACCGTTTGCAGACCAGTCGTTTGACGCAGTGCTCAATACGGTTTCGGTACAGTACCTGCAATACCCCGAAAAAGTCTTCGCTGAGATCTACCGCATTCTCAAGCCCGGTGGAATTGCCATTGTCAGCTTTTCTAACCGCATGTTTTACCAGAAGGCGATCGCGGCTTGGCGCGACAACAGCGAAACGGGACGAGTTGAGCTAGTCAAGCGCTATTTCCGGTCAGTGTCGGGATTCAGTACCCCTGAGGTCGTTGAGCGAGCCTCTACCCTGCCCAGTTTTTTGCAAATGCTGGGAGTTGGCGGCGGCGATCCCTTCTATGCAGTGATTGCTGAACGGACAGAGCCGCTGACCTAATCATGTCGGCTCCCATCTGGCATCGTTGCCCCTTTCAGGCGTGCCCCTATCAGATTCGCTTCTGATAGGTTGGTGTCGCTGAGATTGGCATAGCGCAGGTCAGCGTCGGTTAGATTAGCACCTCTGAGATTAGCCATACTGAGATTGGCCCGTTTGAGGCTGGCATCACTCAGGTCAGCCCCGCTCAGCATGGCCTCACGCAAATCGGTTTCAGCTAAGTTGGCCTGGGTTAAGTTGGCCTGATGCAAATTAGCGCTGATTAAGTTGCCGCCAAACAGAACAGCCCCGGCTAAATTGGCATTGCGAAGGTTCGCCATGCAGAGATTGGCGATACTGAGGTTAGCCCAGTGCAGATCAGCATCGCACAGCGTCGCGCCTACTAAATTGGCTAGGGCAAAGCTGCCCAAGCTAAAGTTGGCCTGATGGGCGATCGCATCCTGAAAGTTGGCCTGAATGCAGTGAGCCTCCCGAAAATCAGCTCGGTTTAAGTTAGCCTGCTTTAGATTCGCTCCCTGAAAGTCGGCAGTATAAAATATGCCGTCTGTCAGATCAGCCTGTTGCAGATTGCTCTCGCTGAAGTTCGCCATACAGCCATCCGCACCTCGTAATCGACTTTGGTGAAGATCGGTGCCTCGCAGGCTAGCCTCTCTCAGGTTAACAGCCGTTAAATCGGTCATTGACAGTACGGCAACATCCAGCCGCGCCCACTGTAAATTGGCTCGCTCCAAACAGGCTTCTCGCAGGTCTGCCCCAATTAGATTTGCGGCAGTTAAGTCTGCCTGAGTCAAATCTGCGGTGTAGAGCAGGGCTTCTTTGAAGTTAGCCCAGCGCAAATCTGTGTTCCGTAGATTCACCATGCAGCAGTCTGCCTGACTCAGATTGATCTGTCTCAAATCCGCCTGAGCCAGAACGACTTCTCTCAGATCAAGCGGCCTCTGAACCGTGATCTTGGGGGAGACATCTTGCGCCTGCGATCGCCAATCGTTCCACTCAGCGACTCCTTGTTTAAGGAGGCTGAGATACTGCTGCTTCATCATGGTATTTGCCTGTCTATCCCTGAGAATGGCCGCAAGTAACCTGCTGGCACCTTTCTCAGATTGCCCATCTTGCTAGGCAAAAGACCGTGTTTTTACGCCATCTAGGTTGCAAAAGATACGTCGTTTCTCGGATGAAGTGCCTATGGCTGAGCGGGCTGCATTGGTGTCTGATGGCAAGGAACGCTCTGGGTCAGCGGGTGAGCTGACACTTCTTTTTGTATTTCGAGGTAGCGATGGAGATACTCGGTCGTAATGCCATGCAGCAGCAAGTCGCGAGCTGCGGTAAAGGGGCTGTTGGGAGCTAGGGGATGGCGATTAGAAATGACGTGGTTCCAGCGATAGTCATCAGTTAGGGCGCTGATGTAGCAGCCAAAGTTTTCGTCTAGCTGCAGCGATAGCACCGCTCGCTCAAACTCTTCACTGGTGAGGCAAAGCGAATAAAAAACCTTGAATAGCTCAATTGCCGATTCTAAATCCAGCAGCCGATGCCAGCGCGGGGTAAAGTCAATGTTGGTTTCTACAGGCTGAATGCTGTCATAGCAAAGCCCTCGCGCTTTTACCTGTTCCAACCAGTGGGGACTCTCCTGCTGCGCCCGGTGGAAATCATAGACAAAGTTATAGAGAATCAGATCGTGCTCTAGGAAGGCATTGTCGGCCAGATCGTCTACCGTCTTGGGGTAAAGGCGCGATCGCTCGATGGCCGGATCTGGCCCATTGTCAATTAGAAAATTGATAATGTTAGACCCTAGCCCAATGTGGCGCACAATCAAATAGCAGGCTGCTGGCGACACCCAGGTTTTGAGAAACCAAGCTGCCGAGCGATGCATCAGCCCGTAGGTGTGGAACTCAAACGGCAATAACCGCTTCACGGTAAGAATCAACCCTAGCAGCATATTGGCAATCAGCCGAATTGGCCACAGCAGATAGATGCGGCTGCTGCTTTTAAGATCGCCAATCATATGTGCCTTTGCTACCGGATCCACCGGGATAGCCTGATCGAGATACAGTACGTCCCACATATTGGGGTTAGCACGATCGTAAGGCTGACAGCGGTAGATCTGCTCGGAGACAGCCGCCTCAGTCATAACTTTTTCAGACGGTGACATCACTCAATTTCCTCCAGTTGCAGTAAGTACAGTCGAGCCGTAACCTGAGCCGTTTTGACAATGCGCTGGGCGATCGCTGGCGTCATCCAGTCAGCCTGCAGAATAGAGTCTATTTTGCCAATATGAGACTCATCGTTATCGCTGTGGTAAGCCAAAAACGACACCTGTTCCCGGCTGAGTCTTAGGCTTTGCTGAATCTGCTCTGCCCACTTGCCCGCTAGGCGATTGCCCAATCCCTCAATGATGAACATGCTGCCGACTAAATCAATCGGATTCTCCTGGGAGGCGCGGTGAAAGATAAACGCTGACAGCGCTTCGCTACCGATATTTTTCTCGGCTGCTACAATTTCGGCCAAATCTCCACCAACGGACACATAATTGCGCTCCAGCATTTGAAAATCTCGGTGTTCGTCTTGAGCATGACCAATAAAGAGCGATCGCAGCCGAAAGTCCGTCATGTTTGAGGCTGCCCGCGCAATCCAGCGCGCCCCCTCCACCACCTGAGGCCGCAGGTTGCGTAACAGTGCCTGATAGTCCGCCAGGGTAAACTCTCCTCGGTTCAGCCGCCGCACAATCGGCACTGCCTGCAGCCGCCGCTCGAAGTCTAGCCAGGTGAGGGTGAGGTCGCGGAGGAGGTGAGGTGGAGGCGGGGCAGGTAAAGAAGGTGAGGAAGGGGAGAAAAGTGAGTCAGTCGGGAGATCAGTTGAGGGTTTGGTGGTGATTGATGGCTCCGCATTCAGATTACAGTCCACTGAAGCCAAAGCTTGTCTTTCCCCCCCATAGACACTACTCTCTCCCTCCTCCCCGCGTCTCCGCGTCTCCGCGTCTTCCCATTGCCCTTTCTCCCCACCTTCCACCACCGTCAGCATCATATACGCCGTCGTAAATCGCCCGCTCTCAGGGACAAAGCAGAAAATCTGCTGACCAGGCTGGAGTTTGCCAGAGTGGAATAGTTCCTCCAGCATCAGGTAGATTGAAGCGCAGCCGGTGTTGCCACGGGTGTAGAGATTGGTGAACCATTTCTCCTCCGGCACCATGCAGTTAGCTTTCTCTAACAGTTCCACAATCTGACTGCGGAAAAAGTGAGAGGAGTAGTGGCACAGAAGCCAGTCAATCTGATCCGGCTGCACTCGGCCTAGATCAATCAGCCGCAGCCAGCCCTCGACTCCTAGCTTGATCACATTGTCCAGCAGGCGAATATTTTGCCGCAGGTTGATTGCTCCGGCCTGAGCAGCGGCGCTGTAAGTGGGATAGTCCATCCAGCTTTGAGTTGCCGTGTCATCGGCAGTGCCGGCATACATGCAGACCGGGTAAGCGCTGGCATGGGAAATTAGCTCAATCCACTCAATTTTGAGGCTAAGGCCCTTGGCGTTAGGGCGATCGCGGAGAATTAAAGCTCCTGCCCCATCGGAAAGCATCCACCGCAAAAACTCAGTGTCAAAGGCCAGCGGCTTACCGGCCTGCACCGCTGTCTGGGCCTCAAACTGAGTATGCTTGAACAGGCGGGAGGCCAGTTCAGAGGCCACAGCGATCGCGTTGCGTCTCTGTCCCAGCGCTATTTGAGACGCGGCGTAGTTCAAAGCGGCAATTCCCGCACAGCAGACTCCCTGGTGAGAGGTCGCTTCCAGGGACGGTAGTTCAGCCAGTTCGCCGTGTACCATACTGGCAAACCCTGGCACCAGTAGATCCGGCCAAGTTGTAGCGGCGCAGAGCAGATCAAAAGCAGCAGGCTCTAAATCCGAATGGGATAGAGCGTCCCGAATGGCGATCGCCGCCATCTGATGATTGAGATGGGTGGGATTTTGTTGGCGATCGAGGGCATAGTAGCGCTGCTGAATGCCGTTACTCTTGAGGATGCGGTGCTTTACCTTGGACGCCTTGCCGTTGACCCTGCCAAGATAGTCTTCTATTTCCTCGTTGCCTCGTGCCTGATTGGGCAAGCACTGACCGATTTGAGTGATATAAGCGCCATGCATAAAAATTTACCTGCTGAAAATAGCGGTTCTTTTATGCCCAACTCTAGGTAGATTTTCGCGGACAGTGACAGTTGCTGTGACAGTTTGGCTAATGACCCTGAGTCAGCTGAGAATTTGTTAATCTCAAAAATATCGCTCCAGGTTCAGTCGCACAGGGTTGACGTTTCTAGCTATGTCTTTTCTGTCTTTACTCTTCGCAATTGTCATTCTGGTTAGCGTTTACTTTTGGCTAACGCGATCGCGTCGCTCCCGCGCCTATCGCCCTAGACGACAGCCACCGCGTCCCGCTTCTCAAACAGCCGTGGGGCGGCAGACTCAGCGAGAACTGCTGCGTTTAACTAACGGCAATCAGGCGGTGGCTTTGCGACTGGTGGACCGGGTCAAAATGCAAAATCCAGGGCGCTCAGAGCAGTGGTGCTGGGAGAAAGCGATTTATGATATCCAGCGCGATCGCCGGGCTTGAGGGAAGTGGCTAGTGGCTGGGTACCCTTGAGTTTATCCGTCTTTACTATTGACGGATAACTTCTTAAATCTGGAACTGACAGCTTATACAAGACGTTCAGCACCAGATTTTTGCTCTTCAAGCAAGACACTTTAGGAAGAAATTTGATGCAGTCTTAGTAGACAAAACATCGTTTCTTGATAAAGCATCTAGGAATCCGATGTACCTTGTGAAAAGGTTTGGGTGATTTCTCTGATGAAACAGGAGTCCTTAAGCAACACTACGTTGGCAATAGTTATATTCCCAGTGTAGTTGGGGCTGTTTATCTGAGTGAATATAGGAAAAAAGGCTAGCCAATTACGCCTAGAAAGTACAAGGGAATCTTAGAAAATGACGCAAGTGAAGCGCGCACTGATCACAGGTATTACAGGTCAAGACGGTTCTTATCTGTCTGAACTACTCTTAGAAAAAGGCTACGAAGTACACGGTATTATTCGTCGAACTTCGACCTTTAATACCGATCGAATTGATCACATTTACCAAGATCCTCACAGCGAAGGGGCCAAACTGTTTCTGCACTATGGCGATCTGACTGATGGCACCATGATGCGCCGTATTCTAGAACAGGTACAGCCTGCTGAGGTCTACAATCTGGGTGCTCAGTCGCACGTACGAGTTAGTTTTGACTCGCCTGAATATACGGTTGATTCTGTGGCGATGGGTGCTCTGCGCCTGCTGGAAGCGATTCGAGATTACCAGCAGCGTACAGGGCTGGAAGTTCGCTACTACCAGGCGGGTTCTTCCGAAATGTACGGCAAGGTGCAGGATGTACCTCAGAAAGAAACCACGCCGTTTTATCCCCGCAGTCCCTATGCCTGCGCTAAGGTTTACGCTCACTGGCAAACCCTGAACTACCGCGAATCTTACGATCTCTTTGCCTGCAACGGTATCCTGTTCAACCATGAGTCTCCCCGCCGGGGCGAAACCTTCGTCACCCGCAAAATCACGCGCGCGATCGCGCGCATTGTTGCTGGTAAGCAGAAGCAGCTCTATCTCGGCAACCTAGATTCCAAGCGAGACTGGGGCTATGCCAAAGACTATGTCAGAGCTATGTGGCTAATGCTGCAGCAAGAGCAGCCCGATGACTACGTGATTGCCACGGGCGAAACCTACTCAGTCAAAGAGTTTTTAGAAATTGCCTTTGAGCACGTCAATCTCAACTGGGAAGACTACGTGGCTTTCGACCCTCGCTATCTGCGTCCAGCTGAAGTAGATCTGCTGATTGGCGATCCGAGCAAAGCTAAGTCGAAGCTGGGTTGGGAGCCTAGCATCACCTTTGAAGGACTGACTAAGCTCATGGTGGAGGCTGACCTGGAAGCCATTGGTATTCCAGTCAAGCGAGAAGACAACGGTAACGGCAGCATCATCGACATCGCCACCATCCGCCGTGATGTGGCCGGCATTCTCTCCTAAGCCAAGTAGATGTCTTTGCTGATAGATGACTGGGCCTGGAAATATCACAAACCGCATGTTCAAGCTTGCATTGTGCCGTTTCCGGGTCTTTTCTTTAACAGGTGTTTCTAACTCCCTGCCCTCAGACTCAACCCTAGAGGCTTTTTCCTTATCTCGCAGTTGTATCTTGACTTTTTAAGCTGATGAGCACTTTAGATTTAACGAACAAGCGCATTCTCGTAACAGGCGGAGCCGGATTTTTAGGTAAACAGGTTATTGCTCAGCTCACCGCAGCAGGCGCAGACCCCCAAAAAATTACCGTGCCGCGATCGCGCGATTGCGATCTGCGCCAGTGGGAGAGCTGTCAGCAAGCCGCAGCTCAGCAGGATGTCATTATTCACTTAGCGGCTCATGTCGGCGGCATTGGCCTCAATCGGGAAAAGCCAGCCGAGCTGTTCTACGACAACCTAATGATGGGAGCGCAGCTAATTCACGCGGCTTACGAAGCGGGCGTCCAGAAATTTGTCTGTGTCGGCACTATCTGTGCCTACCCCAAATTTACCCCCGTTCCTTTCAAAGAGGACGATCTGTGGAGCGGCTATCCCGAAGAAACCAATGCGCCCTACGGCATTGCTAAAAAGGCACTGCTGGTACAGCTACAGGCCTATCGCCAGCAGTATGATTTTGATGGTATCTATCTGCTGCCTGTCAATCTCTACGGCCCTGAAGACAATTTTGATCCGCGCAGTTCCCATGTGATTCCAGCCCTGATTCACAAAGTCCATGAAGCTCAGCTCCGAGGCGAAAAGAGCCTAGCCGTTTGGGGAGATGGTAGTCCCACCCGTGAGTTCCTATACTCCGAAGACGCGGCTCGCGGCATTGTTATGGCGACCCAATCCTACAGCGATTCTGAACCTGTCAACCTGGGAACTGGCTATGAAATTTCCATCCGCGACCTAGTCTACCTAATCTGCGAGGTAATGGAATTTGAGGGCGAGGTCGTCTGGCAAACTGAGCAGCCCAACGGTCAGCCGCGCCGCTGCCTAGACACGCAACGGGCTAAAGCAGCCTTCGGGTTTGAAGCCCAGACAGACTTTAAGGAAGGACTGAAGCAAACGGTCACCTGGTATCGCCAACAAGCAGTTCCTCAGGCCGCCTAGATTAAAAATCTCGCTTTGGGCTGGTAAATGACTCAACAGAGCTGTCTGTTAGAGTCATTTGCCTTTAGAATCTATACAAGTGCAGCGGCATGTCAGTTGGGCGATCGCCCGTATTTGCAGACGTGCCGATTGCCTTGCAGAGTTAACCCCGATTGTGCTTATGGCAGAAGAGCAGAAGTCTACAGAACAGTCATCCGCAAACAACGCTGACGACAAAAAGCAGTCAGAACAGTCGCAGCCTTCTGCTAAGACTTCCGGTAGTGCCGGAAAATCAGCTCAGGGAGGGGCTAAATCCAAAGCGAAGAAAGAAAAGCCACCCGCCCCTGAGGATAAGCCTTTTCAAGACTTTATTCAGCAAGACTATCTGCCCCAACTCAAAGAAGCGCTGGCGCAGGAGGGGCTGGATGATTTGACCTTGGACTTTGAAAAGCGCAAGCTGGAAATTCTCAACCAAAAAGATGTCTCCGACTGCTGGCAGGTGATTGGCCGCTGGTATCAAGGGCAGCGCCAGTTTAATGTCGCTTTCTTGAAAGAAGACATTAAGGGGCCAAAGATTTTCTCTTATGCTGACGGTGGCGGCCAGCCGAGTACGGTTGAGCAGTTCATGGGAGATGAGCGCCGAGTCAACCTCGACCTGATGGTGCTATACGTTATTCAACGTTTGAATGCGCAGAAGTGGCTGACTCGTAATTAGGCTCATAGGTTGACACAGCCGCTCCAAATTTAACTCAGCTTCAGATACGTTTGGGGTAGGGTCTGAACCGCGCCGTTAGCTTTGACGCTGTCGCTTGGCTACTGCACCTACTAGGCTCAAACCTAACAAAGCCAGAATACCTGTGGGTTCAGGAACATCAACTGTTTCAGTATCTGCTAAGCCTCGGACAGCGATAACCACATCGTTGTAGTCCATGTCGCCGCCATTATAGATATCTTCATAAGCAAGGACCAGGTATTCGCCGTAGCGGTAAGTAGTTACATGCTGCAGTCCATCAGCATTTTGCGTGGTTTCAGCGCTGAGGCTATCAAACACTTTGTTGCCGGGGTTGCGCAAGAAAAAGTTGAGGGTGCTGCCTGCCGCTACATCGCCGATCCTGTAGCCCTGTCCCAGGGTTAGCGGACCGTTGCTTTCGGCCAAAATACTGTTGGGCGAAGCAAGATCGCTCCAAATGACACTGACGTTGTTGTTCCAAAACTTCGGCAGGCTTTGGCCGCTACCCGCTACGGGCGCTGTCGTGGCGTAACCCAGCTTATTGCGATTAGCCGCGCCTTCATTGACAAAAAATACCTCAACATCCTGAACCCCTGTCTCCCAGGTCAGAGCATTGATATCTAGAGCGACGAGTTCATCTAGCTGAGCACCGGATGAACCATAAGCAGCTTTTTCATGATTGATAAAGGAGTTGATTGTAAACCAGTCTTCAAAGCTCAATGAATGGCTGGTAGCTTGGTTTCCGTAGGCCTCTGACAGGCTGCTATAGCTGGCTGCATACTCGCTGCTGGCTGCATCTAGAGTCAGCAAATCTGCAGCTTGCCGGGAGAGGGTGGCCGCACTGGCTGCAGAGGCAGCTATCAGGGGGGCGATCGCTGCAATAGTTGCTGCTAGGGCAGAACTATAACGTCTCATAAATTTATGACCTCCAATTGAGTGACGATTCCAATAGTTGATACTTTGAGAATTCAACTTTCCTCAGTATGGACAAAGCAATCGTCAAAATTAATAGTGAATTTGCGAGTCTCTCAACTGCTCTATTTATCTCAGTTAGAGCTTTTCTAGGTAGAGCTTCACAGGTTGCTGTTGGCTTGGATTTTTCCTACGTATAAGTACACAGCCTGTTTGATTTGAAACTGAAGCGAGATAGACATCCTGCGCCAAATGTCGGAATTGCTCTCAGATTTCTCACTGAACTTGTCGCTGGCTGCGGCGATCGCCTTCATGATCAATTCATCTGACCAAGGCTGTACAGTTGAATAACTGGCTCAGACGGCTTCAGAGCCACCTGGAAAACGATTAAAGTAGGACTTACGCAACTCTTCTGGCCGTTTCATCTCACCTATGGTTTCTGTTGCCCGTAAGAACTTGCTCAAAGATTTGCCTCGGCTGCTGGTAGCCCAGGCTGGCATCATGTTTGCGGTTAGTCTGGTCACGATTCAAACTGGCATTCTCAAGGGGTTTACCCGCTCAACGACGCTGCTAATTGAGCAGTCCAGTGCTGACATTTGGGTCGCTTCCGAAAATATTGTCAACTTTGAGCTGACCGAGCCGTTTCCATTGGTGCAGCTACGAGAGGCACGACAGGTTGAGGGAATTGAGCGGGTAGAGCCGCTAATCATTGGCTCAGGCCGGTGGTATTCCGAGCGGGGCAGACTGACGACGCTGAGAATATTCGGTTTTGATCCAGATGGAGAGCTATTTAGACCCGGTGATATTGCTGCAGAGACGATTGAGGCTCTAAAGCAGCCCTATACGGTAATTGTCGATAAAACTAATTTGCGCTCATTTGGCTTAGCTCAGGTGGGCGACATGGCTAGAATCCGTTCGCTGCCAGCCCGGCTGGTGGGTGTCACTCAGGGAACGCAGTCCTTAGTCTCCAGCAAGTTTGTTTTTGCTTCGCTTAAAAATGCCAACGCCTACGCGACTTCGGGATTTTCGGCTGGTCTTACCTGCCAGCTTGGGAACGGAGATATCACCTGCGTCAACTCCTATGAGCGTGAATCTGCAGATGCGCCGTCAGAGCAGTCGGCTGCACCGGCTGAGTTGGGGGCCGATGCGCCCGTAACTTTTTTGCTGGTGCGGGTTGCTGCCGACGTTGACGTGGCGACAGCCAAGCAGCGGCTAGAGCAAGCCTTACCCGGCACTCGCGCTTTTACCCGTCAGGAGCTGATCGATCAGACCCAGTCCTACTGGCAGAACCGCACGGGTATCGGATTTATTTTGGGCTTAGGGGCCGTTGTGGGCGTGATTGTGGGCATGGTGATTGTGGCGCAAATCCTTTACACGTCGGTCGCTGAACACCTGAAGGAGTTTGGCACTCTCAAGGCGATGGGAGCTTCGGACTCAACTATTTACGGCGTCATTGTAGAGCAGGCTCTATGGATGGCAATTTTGGGCTATGTTCCTGGTATTCTGCTGTGCTGGGGATTGGGCGCTTGGACATTGGCCAGTCAGGGCATCGTTATTCTAATCACCCCGGCCTCGGCGGCTGGCGTTTTAGGGGTGACGGTGCTGATGTGTGTCGGCTCTGCTGTCTTTGCGATTCAAAAGGTAATGCGGGTCGATCCGGGCATTGTGTTTAAGGCTTGAGCAGGGTCTGAGCTGAAAGAAAAAGAGTTTGATAGGCTGAAAGAGAGCTTTTTATGATTGCATCTATGCCGTCTTCCCAGATTCCTGGGTCAACCCCTTCCCGTTTGCTGCCCCAAGAGCAGACTACTCATCAGTTTGCGATCGCAGCTAAAGGCATCGAGATGGTGTTTCAGTCCGGGCTAGAGCAGTTTCGAGTCTTGAAGGGCGTTGATTTGACGGTTGAGCCGGGAGAAATTCGGCTACTCATGGGGCCTTCGGGATCGGGTAAAACGACGCTGCTGTCGATCCTAGCAGGCATTTTAACGCCAACAGCAGGCCAGGTTTACTTGCTGGGAGAGGAGGTAACTCGCCTGTCTCGCAAAGCCCTAACTCGTTTCCGGCGGAACCACATTGGCTTTATTTTTCAGGGATTCAACTTGTTTCCGGCGCTGACGGCGGCTGAAAACATAGAATTATCCCTAGAAATCCAGGGCATTCGAGGCAGCGCTGCCAGAAAGCAGGGGATGAAACTGCTGCATCAGGTAGGACTCGCCGACAAAGCCGAACGTTTGCCTCAGGATCTTTCCGGGGGGCAAAAGCAGCGGGTAGCCGTGGCCAGAGCGCTGGCGGGCAATCCCCAAATTATCATGGCAGATGAGCCGACTGCCGCTCTAGACTCGCAAACGGGGCAGGCCGTAATTGAACTGCTGCATCAGCTTGCTAAAGAGGAAGGCTGTACGGTGTTAATTGTCACTCATGATCCGCGCATTACCGGCTATGCCGATCGCATCACCTATCTAGAGGACGGCCAAATCAATCTGCATCCTAGCTGGGAGTAACTTGCAGTAGAGCATCAACCGTAGGCATCGAGCTTTGACCAATCTTTATGGGCAAAGCAAACTACCTATTTTTGCGCCTCAGTCAGACCATGTAGTCCAAAATTTCTAAAGCTAATGCTCTATAGATGCTGGTCAAGACGGACTTGAATTGTGGACAAAGCTAGTATAGAGGGAAGTACGTAGCGGGGGGATTCCCTACTCTTAATACTCTTCAAGCAAAAATTCAGCTTCAATTTCAATTAACTGCCTGATTACTGAACAAAAATTTTAGTCTTACATCTATTGTCAAATGTAGATAAGAGGTGGATTATGCGCACCTTTAGAGAAGCACAATCGGGTCAACAAGATTCGTTTGCGCAGCCAGCAAGACTGCAACTATCTCGTCCCAGGTCTAATCTCGCGCTGACTCAACCATTATCCACAGCCACCAAACACGCATCAATAGATAAACTGCCTGTATTGAGCGGCTGTAAGCACGATTTTTCTTGTCTGCCTGTATGGAGTCAGCAGACATCTAGTTCATACACTACGGAGGAACCAGCAGAAGGACCAGGTCCCGTATCACAAGATGCAGGAGTTCCTCAAGATGCAGGGGTTCCACTTCCAGCAGGGGTTCCAGAGCCGGAACCGCAGCCAGAAATTGTGCCTGATGATCCACCGCGTCGCCGTATTTGCACTATTACAACACGAACTTTGGTGGCCGCCCCTGATGGAACAAGCAATATACGCCGAGAAGTAGGCGTCAATGAACAGGTTCATATGACTTGTTCAACACCGGCGCGATGGTCAGCTACGGGCGGCTCTATTTCTCCAGTCGAAGGAGCTGCTGTTACTTGGACAGCACCAGCCACAGGCAGCCAAGTTACAGTAACAGCTAATCCTAACCGTGGCCGCCCCTGTTCAGTGGTAATGACGGCGATTTCTCCCAGCCGACGCCTGCTGAGCAATCCTATCGATCGGGTCTACACAGCGGGGTTAGCTGGATCGGGATTTGTAGCAGACGTAACCATCATGCCTATCAATGTGTCGTTTTCACGAATTCAAGTGCGAGAAGAGGAAGTGAACGCTTCGGCTACTGGATATTATGATACCGTTCTAGGCTGGGATGGAATAAGACACCCAGCCGGTGTCTGGCTGACGCCTAATATTCAGAACAGCGGCGCTGTTGATACTGTTGGCACAAATCCACCTGGCACAGGAGGGCCCTTTAGTCGCGGAGAGTTCACTTGGGCAATTCCCCAGCACTACCGAATTATGGGGGATGGCGGTAATGGGATGTCCTATAGTACAGGAGTTCATGCGCAGGTGATGATTGGAAACGACGGCTCTGAAGGAACAGCGAAAGAAGGAGCTGCCCGTGGGCGGACGCCATAGCCATGTCAGACCATCAAGCTGAACAGTTCTTAGTGCAAGAATCTGAAGCCTGGGAAAATTTGTCATCTACAGAATACGATAGCGAGCTTAGCCGCTTATTCAACGTTATTAAAGCGGCTCCAACTGGTCTAGTTCCAGTTAATGCTGTCATAGCCTTGACAAGCCAAGCTTTGCGGCGTAACCAAGCAGCGTTTATTGAGTCGCGGTTTTGCTGTGCTGAGTGTCTGCTCGTCTTTGCCTCGGCTACAGCAGATGCGATGGCTCTACTACGACTTCGAATGCTCTTTTTGTTAGCTTGGCTACACTTAGGAGCCGCCGCTGCTCGCGGGCCTGATGCCATATCTGCTACTCCGGATTTACCACCAGGAGTGACTTTGCCTGACGGCGCAGATCCGATTCTGATTCAAGATCCAATCTTGCGAGCACAGGCTCAAGAAGCCGTTAAGCAACATCGAGCAGCAGCGGCTTGTTGGAATGCTAAGCAGCGTGCACTAGGCTACCTCTATCAACTCGCTGAGGAAGTCAAGATGATCTCTGCTTCCACCTCAATAACAGAAAGGCCGTTGCAAGAACTATTGATGGCGATGGCACTAGCATCTGGAGTCCCTTCGGCGCTTCAGCAGTCACTAATAGATAGGATGCATAGCGGAGGTTAATCTGCTGGGGCGCTAGACAGATTGAGTGGATCAAGTTCTTCTAGCTGAGGCGCTTCGATCTGCAGGTGTTTCTCCAACAGCGCTAGGTTGCGAATATTGGACTTATAGTAAGCATCGAAGAGATCGCCTACGAGAGGCACCGCACCAACAACGGCTTCTAGGGCAATATTAAAAACCATCCAGCTAAAGACCCCAGCCGGTAAGCGAAACCGGGCTGCCAAAAACAAAATATAGGCAGACACCGCTGTTGCGATCGCGTCACCAACCCCTGGTACTAGACCAATAATCGGGTCTAGGCCGATACGAAAGCCAATTCCTGGGATGCGAATGGCTGTGTCCATCAGGCGGCTGATGCGGCGAATGCGATTAAGGTTTCTCAGGCGGGCGTCTGTATTCATAGTTCTATCGTCTCAAAAAGGCTGATACCCGTCTTATATCGCCAGAGAGAAACTTGTCAGCGCCATCGCCTCTATCGCACGGCGGAAGCTCGGTTACTTTTCCAAGCCAGTTGCCCCTGCAGTTAGCGCATCGGTCAGGTCAGCGCCGGTTAAATCCGCCCCCTCAAAGTTAGCATCGCTCAGATCGGCCCCGGTCAGATTGGCCTCTTGTAGATTCGCGTCCTGCAGCCTAGCATTTTGTAGATTCGCGTCGCTCAGATCGGCCTCAACCAGTTGGGCTGCATTTAGGTTAGCGCCAGATAGATCAGCTTCTCTCAAATTTGTTTGATTGAGCACTACCTCAAATAGGTCAGCATTGCTCAAGTTGGCCCGCCGCAGGTTAGATCCGGTTAAGTCCACGGGCGCTGCCCGGTTCAGCCCTTCTGGCCCGGTTGAGAGTGGTGTATTTCTTAAAGGGACTCGGTACTTGGCGCTGAGATTTTGCCCAGCCAGGTTGATTCCCTGCAGGTTGCAGTTCTGACAGGAGCGCTCAATTTCAACTTTATAGAGATCTTGAGCCTGCTGGGAGCAGCTAGCCAGGGTTAATAGCACAGCCGCGATCGCCCAGTATTGAGAGCCATACCTCATTTTTAATTCTCCCCATCTAAGCTGCGCCGCAGCAGGCCCAGTATAGGCCCAAGGCTCAGATGTTTTGTCGTTCAACAGTTTACAGAGCGACTCTTTTATATCCGCACCTATAAGCCCAAGCTGAGCTATTAGGTGTACCTGTCGATACAGAGTCAAAAGCTTATTTATATTCAACTTGAGTTAGGCATTGAGAACCACTGTCTCTCAGTAGATAGGGCGCAAAATGCAACATCTCGCAACTCTTCCTACCCAGTAAAAGGATCCATTAGCGTTGGCGGCGTGAGTGGCTAACTCAATTCCGACCCTCTTAGACTCTACTCGTTTACTCTTCGATCTGCAGCGGATCAGCGATATCGTGCAGCAGATTTCTGGCTGCCTGACCCCCAAAACGATAGCCCGCCACATTACAGAGGCTTTAGTTGAACAGTTTGGCTGCGCCTTTGCCCGGATTTGGCTGATTGAACCCGGCCAGAGCAGTTTGCGGCTAGTAGCCTCTTCGGGCCTCTATACCCACATTGACGGCTCATTTGCGCGGGTGCCTATGGGCGCTTATAAAGTCGGTAAAATTGCTCAGAACCGGGTTCCGTTTCTCAGCAACCAGCTAGCCAACGAACCCTGGGTCAAAGATCGGGACTGGGCGATCGCCAATAAAATTCAAGGATTCGCCGGATACCCGCTGGCAGCGGGCGATCGCGTCATTGGTGTTCTGGCAACCTTTAGCCATCACCGCATGGCCCCCGAATTTTTGGAAGTGCTGCAGGTTTTATGCATGACGGCCACTGTTAGCCTAGACGCTGCCCTCCAGGCCCAGCAGCCGACTCTGCAAAGTCCAGACTCTAGTCATCAGGTAACTCTATCCGATCGGCTAGCTGCTATCTTCATCTCGCCTCGCTTGACCTTAGTCGGGACAGAAAAAAAACTCAGCGCTGACCTAAACCACCTATTCCTGTGCGCTGCTGAACGCCTGAGTCAGCTCAGCTGCCGCTACTGCCGTCTCACCTATGGGGAAGAAACCGTGACCTTAGAGGCGATCGCCAAAGCGCCTGATCTAGCCTCAGATCCGGTTCAGACAACCGTAGAAACCTGGCTGCGATCGCATTTCAGCGAACTCAATTTTGCAGCCTCTCGCTTGGCGGGAAACTTACAAACCCAGCCGGGCACAGAACAAGATATTGTCCATTTTTTGCTGACGCTGCCCTATCCCGACTGCCAGGTAGGGCCATTAGTCCGCATTGCCTGCCAGCAGCCGCTGCTGCAATCTGTAGTGACGCATTTAGCTCACACCGCCGGCTTATCTGTCTGCAACCTGACTGACCAGTCAGCCATTTTGCTGACAAATCAAATTGCCCAACTTCAAACAGCCGCCAAAGTCATTTGGGTTCGACACGCTGCTGCCCCTGTGCCGAGTCAGGTTGACGCTGTGATTGACTGGTCAATTGAACCGTCAGGACTCTATCAGTTGGTCAGACAGGTCATTGCCGGAGAAACCTGTGTCGTCAGGACTGCGACCAACCCGCTAACGCCTCTTTCCGATAGAGAGCAGGAGATTATGGCACTCTTGGCCCAGGGACTCCGCGATCGCAATATTGCTCAGCAGCTTTTTATCAGTGAAAGCACCGTCAAGTTTCATGTCAACAACAGCCTCACTAAGCTCAACGCCAAAAACCGCTATCAGGCTGTCTATCAGGCGGCTATACGCGGCTGGATCTAAGGGGCTGGCCAGTTAAAGCTGCTGCCGCCACTGCTAGACTTACCAAATCTTGGCCGTAGCCAATTCAAACTGAGGTAAAACCGATTTTCCGGTTGACTACCGGGTCAAGGTTGATGGTGTAGGCTGTCATGATTTAAACCAGATTTAGGAAGAGGCTGCTGATTTGAATTTAGGCGATCGCGGCTTGTCCTAGCTTTTCCCGCCCGTGGGGAGCTTGAAGATCGCTGATGTCTGGCCCATCGGGAATGATGCCGCCAGGGTTGAGCGGAAACAAATTGCCGTAGTAGTCTTGCTTCACCGCTGCTAGATTACAGGTTTCGGCTACGCCGGGAAGCTGATAGAGATCCCGCAGGTAGGGGCCAAGGTGGGTATAGTCCTGAATGCGGCGGCGATTGCACTTAAACAAGCCGTAGTAAACGATATCAAAGCGAAACAGAGTGGTAAACAGCCGCACATCAGCTAAGGTGAGCTGAGCGCCACAGAGGTAGCGCTGACTCGCTAAGGTGCGATCGATTAAATCTAGCATCTCAAACAGTTCCCCAACCGCTTGCTCGTAGGCCGCTTGGGACTGGGCAAAGCCGCAGCGATAGACGCCATTATTTACGGCGTGATAAATCTGGTCGTTCCACTGATCAATCTGCGATCGCAGTGCTGCCGGGTACAGGTCGAGTGCTGGTTTTTGCGCGAACTGATTAAATGCCTGATTCAGGTTGATGATGATTTCGGCGCTTTCGTTATTGACAACTTGATGAGTCTGACTGTCCCACAGCACTGGCACCGTCGATCGCCCGCCATAGTTCGTCCGCGCAGACTGGTAGAGCTGGGGCAAAGTCTGACAACCAGCAAACGGCTGCTCAAACAGCCAAATACCCTGGTCGGAGCTAGGCGAGACAATCACCAGCGGAATCGCTTCCGTCAGCCCCTTCAGCGCTCGCACCACTAGGGTTCGGTGCGCCCAGGGACAGCCCAGTCCAGCAATCAGAGTGTAGCGTCCTGCTGCTGCCGGAAATTGCGCCTCGGCTTCGGGGCTGACCCGATCGCGGAACTGACTCTCAGGCCGCACATAGGCACCGCCGCGATCGCTCGGCGCTAGCTTAGACATCATTACCTGCCACAGGGTTGTCCACACCCACTTGCCGGTGCGGATCAGCAGACCAGGAGGCAGAGCGCTCTTTTTAGCCATGATTGCTCACCCAAAACTGACGAAAATCTTCATCGCGATCGCTGAGCTTTGCCCGCTCCACGCCTGCCTGCTGCAGCTTCTGCACTAGGCGATCGCAGGCAAGCCGCTCAGTGGCATAGTGCCCGGCATCGATTAAGATTAGGCCGCGATCGCGGGCTTCCTGAAACTGATGAAACTTGCAGTCCGAGGTGAGATAGACCTGTGCCCCTGTCTCAGCTACGTTGCTGAGGAAGCTAGCGCCAGAGCCGCCTAAAACCGCGACGCGCTTAACTGGCTGAGCCAAATCGGCAGTGGGCGAAAAAATCAGATCGGGCGGATTGAGCGCCGCGCGAATCTTGCCTAAGAGCTGCTGCAGCGAAATAGGGCTGGGTAAGTCACCGACACGGCCATAGCCCAGCTCATTTTGAGTCGGGACAACCGGGCTGGAGCCCTGCAAGTTTAAGAGCTGGGCCAGCACGTCGGCAGTACCATCCGCAACCTGATCAAAATTAGTGTGGGCACTGTAAACGCCAATGCCGTGGCTAAAGCTGAGGCGTACCATGTCGCCAATGGCATCCCCCTTGGTCACGGCTTTAAGGGGGCTAAAAATCAGCGGATGGTGGGCAAAAATCAGGTTGACGGGGGTGCCCTGAGCCTGCAGGGCGATCGCTTCCTGCATCACCGCCAGCGTCGGCGTCAGGCA
Source organism: Sphaerothrix gracilis Ecp01 (assembly GCF_030405905.1). Classification (NCBI taxonomy): domain Bacteria; kingdom Bacillati; phylum Cyanobacteriota; class Cyanophyceae; order Nodosilineales; family Nodosilineaceae; genus Sphaerothrix; species Sphaerothrix gracilis. The sequence continues at coordinate 141,770 of NZ_JASATW010000006.1, read as the reverse complement.
CACCAGCACTTGGGCTGGCTCGTCTAGGACACCGGGTTCAATTTGCCAGCCGCAGTTGTCCCACTTTTCCTGCCAGGCGGGGGGAGCCCAAGCCTCAAACCAGTGGATTAAGTCAGCAACTTTCATCTTTGTTCCCCCGTTTCTAACTATTGTAGAAAAAGCCGTATTAGGGCTGCTCGATCGCTTCGTTCAGATTCCAGGCCGCGCTGATCAGAGAGAGGTGGGTAAATGCCTGCGGAAAGTTGCCTAAGGCTTCACCGCTGGAGCCGGTTTCTTCTGAATAAAGGCCGAGATGATTTGCGTAGCTCAGCATTTCCTCAAACATCAGCCGCGCTTCATCCAGCTTATTGGCATCGGTGCGTCCGGCTCTGGTCAATGCTTCCACCAGCCAAAAGCTGCAAAGATTGAAGGTGCCTTCTTCCCCCTCAAGGCCATCTTCGGCATGTTGCGGATCGTAGCGATAAACCAGGCTGCTAGAAACTAGGCCCCCCTGAGATGGTGGCTTTCGCATTGCGGCCAGGGTTTTCAACATGCGCGGATCGTTGGGGGACATGAAGAAGACCAGCGGCATAATCAAATTGCTGGCATCTAGAACATCGCTGTCGTAGTGCTGGACGAAGGCTTGGCGCTCCTCATTCCAGCCTTTTGCCATTACCTCTTCGTAAATTTCGTCGCGCACTTTTGTCCAGCGATCGCGATCGGCCGGGAACGAGCGCTTGGCCGCCAATCTCAAGCCGCGATCGAGCGCTACCCAGCACATTAATTTGGAATAGACAAACTGCTTGCGGCCATCGCGGGGCTCCCAGATGCCCTCATCTTGCCGCTGCCAGTTGTCACACACCCAGTTCACCAGCTCTCGCAGCTTTTGCCAAAGGTCATAGGAAATCGGCGTACCATACTTATTAAACAGGTAGACAGAATCTAGCAGCTCGCCGTAGATGTCAAGCTGGAGCTGACCCATTGCGCTGTTGCCGATGTGCACGGGGGCTGAGCCGCGATAGCCCTCTAGATGATGCAGGTCTTCTTCCTTTAGATCGTGCTCACCATCAATGCTGTAGACCGTCTGCAACGTGCCGTTGGGATCTAGCTCGTGGCAGCGAGCTGTAATCCAGTCCATAAACTGAGCCGCTTCTTGGGTAAACCCGATGCGCAGCAGGCCGTACAGGGTGAAAGCGGCATCGCGAATCCAGGTAAAGCGGTAGTCCCAGTTGCGTTCGCCGCCGATCTCTTCTGGCAGGCTACAGGTGGGGGCAGCAATAATCGCGCCGGTTGGCTCGTAGGTCATCAGCTTCAGGGCCAGCGCCGATCGCTCAACCACTTCCCGCCAGCGCCCTTTGTAAACACACTGCTTGATCCAGTTGCGCCAATAGCCCACGGTCTGCTCAAAGAGTCCGGTGGCTGCATCGTTGGGCAATGGCAGGCCGCAGTCATCACAGTCAGACTGCATTTCCCGCAGCACGAAGGTTTTCAGGTCAGCCGCTTCTAAAGTAAACTCTGCCCAGACGCCCCCTTCGTCTACCTGCAGCGGAACGTCCGTGACCAGAGCTAGACTTAAACCCTCTGAGCGAAAGATAGCGCCATTTTCGGTCAAAATTACTTTGTGGCGATCGCGGGCATAGTTGAACGCCGGGTAGCATTCCAGTCGAAACTTGAGACTGCAGCGAATCCCTCGTACTTGGCGAATTAACCAGTGATAGCCTTCTTGTCCGGGTTCTAGCCCCACTGGCATAAAGTCTACAACTTCGCCCAGGCCGCAGTCTGCTAAAAACCGCGTCACCAGCACATTGGTTTCTGGCCAGTAAAACTGCTTATGGTTGACGCCCTCTAGGCAGGGATAAATCCGAAAATAGCCGCCCTTTTGATTGTCTAAGATGGCCGCGAATACGCTGGGTGAGTCGTGTTTGGGATAGCAAAACCAGTCAATTGAGCCATTGAGTCCGACAAGGGCAGTGGTGCGCATATTGCCGATGACGCCGTAGTTCTCAATGGGCTGATAGGGTTTCAACGCGATGTCCTCTAAACCTTGTCTTTAACCAATATAAAGGGCTAGCAGCGCACCTAAGTATCTGGCTCAGCCTCTTCTGTCGCCTCGCTGGGTGCGTTTCGCGGTTGAGCATCGGTTTTCCCCTGTCCGTTTCGCTGCGCGGCTGAGTCAGCTTTCTCTGAGCGATTTTTCGATTCAATCGTGAAGGAATCAGCCTGATGCAGCCAGATCTCCTGCTGGGGAAAAGGAATCGAAGTTTCCGTTTCGTTCATGGCTAGCTTGAAGCGGCGGCGATACTCCCGCGATACGTCCCACTGCTTCAGCGGCTGGGTTTTAATCCAGACGCGAATAATCAGAGCGCTATCGCCAAAGTCGTCCACGCCTAAAATTTGCGGATCTTCCAAAATCAATTCGCCCCAGTCTGGATCATCTTGCAAATCCTGTCCCACTGTACGCGCCAGCTCAATCATCTGATTGATGTCGGCGTTGTAGTGAACCGGTAGCTTCAGGTCGGCCCGTGACCAGTGCAGGGAATAGTTAGCCACCCGGTCAATATCGCTGGTGGGAATGGTAATTAGGCGACCATCTGCGTCCCGTAGCTGGGTAATCCGCAGATTCATGTTTTCCACTAAGCCCGCATCCTGATCGATCGCCACTACGTCACCAATGGCGTACTGATCTTCCAAAATAATAAAAAAGCCCTGAATTGCTCCTTTAATCAGGTTCTGCGAAGCCAGGGAAATGGCTAGACCAATCAGGCCAAAGCTAGCCAGCAGCACCCCCAGATTAATCCCGGTTGCGGCTAAGGCCACCAGCAAGCCGATACCAATCCAAACAAAATTGGCAATATTTTTGACGGCGCTGGAAATGGTTTCAATTCGCAACTGCAGGCGACGGGGGCTGGCGTCGTTGAAGCCGTCTCTGTCAGTCAGGCTGGTGACAAAGCGATCGATCAGCAAGTAGCTGAGCCGGATCCCCACATAGGACACCAAAATCAAAATGCCGATCACCAGCGGCGCTTTCAGCGCCCCTAGAAAGTTGTTCTGCAGCGATCGCGTTTGGGGAAAAAATCCGGCGATCGCTAGCGCCGTTCCCACCAAAATCAGCCCCTGTACCAGGGGCAACAGCCGCCACTGAATATCGCGCAGATGGTGCTGTTGCTGGGAAGAAAGCTGATTTAGGCGTGTGTTGCTGAGACAGCGAACGCTGGCTCTAAGCATGGCCTCGCGCCAGTGTTGCAAAGCCCAAACTACCGCGATCGCCAGCAGAAGGAGGCCGACCGCAACGATAGCTTGTCGCCGCAGATATTCCGGCTGCCGCTGCTGATAGGCTTGCTCTAACGCCTCTGGAATTTTCCTTTCCAACAGACGCTCAACGGCGTCCAAGGTCATCCCCTGATTTTCGGCATCCCAGGGAGTCAGCGTAAACAGGTAGAGACCGTTGACGTAAAGGCTAATAGGCTCAGAGGGACCGGTTTGAGAAGTCGTCAGCGTGGCGACTGGCGACTCTCGCTGTAGATAGTTGTCGCGGATAGCGACTAGGTTTTCTTCGATTCTCTGCTGCCGCTGCGAAAGCACCGACTGGGGAGCCGCAATTTGAAATACTGGGGTACCGTCTAGCCCAATCCAGCCCAGGCTATAGTCACTACCCGATCCCTGACTGCTCGCAGTGCCCAAGCTTTGCATCAGAACGGCAGACTGAGGCAGCGCCGCTGGCGTGACGGCCGGAGCGGCCAAGGCTAGCAGCAACGTCATAACGAACAGGAGGCCAGCAGTTACCCGCCTGGTCAAAATCTTGCCAAGAGTCGAACGATGCACCATGCCTAAACGCCGTTAACAGCAGAAACTTCCCGTAATCTGCCGTATCTTAGGGCCGCTATCATCCCTCTGGAGTGGGAAGCATTTCCAACACTGCTCGCAAAGAATAAAGCCTGAAATGTTAAATTAGCGGCCTCTATGGTCTGCGCTGTAGGTAGTCAGGCCAGCTTGGGTTGCTGAATCTGTATTAACAGATGCCTATAGTGAAGCCTAGGATTTTAAGCCTAGGCCGGACGCTTTGATATCAGGAATAGAAGGATTTTTCTCTCAAAAATTATCGCGGCTGAGAGCGGGCTAGGACTTCGCCGGCATGGGAAAGCTCTTGAGCCGCGCGATCGCTCATATAGTGATGCCACAGATCGGCTAGGTTGCGCGCCTGCAACTGCCAGTCAGGGCTGAGCCGATACATCCGACGAGGCCGACCACGACCTTCTACCTTTTTCCAATAGCCAGCGATCGCGCTTTGATCTTCTAAAAACTTAAGCGCGCTGTAAAGCACCGTGTCGGATAGCCGATAGTGGGGATACTCATGCATCAGCAGCTGAATCAGCTCCGTGCCATAGGAGTCTTGATGAATGAGTACTGCTAAGACGTAGCAGACCGCTAGCTCCTTGTTAAGATAGACTGGCGGCGGATCCTCAAAAAACTGATAGATATCCTCAAACTTCATTTGACTGCTCCAAGCTTACTGTTCAACACAGACTGGTTAGGCAATGGCTGCAATATCAGCCACAGCTAGGCCGTAGCGGGATGTATTGAGCCAACTGTCAATTGCTAAACACAGTGCTGGAAAAACGGCAGGCCGCCTAGCTCTACATTAATAGGATGACAGGCATTAAACCTATGCAGAGCGGCGTTCTCCAATGCTGCTAATTTTGACCATTGACGACTCAATTGCCCTCAGGTGATATCTGTCAATTCTAATCACTGAGCGTTCGCTTCGCTCATAAACAGGGATATATAGTTACTCTCTGCAAATTTTTTTAGACTTTATTAAACTTCGGGCGTCAAAAAACTTTACTCTAGCCTTACTCTGGGGCTGCGTTTTCTTCAGTTTGCGCGGGGGATGCGGGCAGAGGCAGCGTGCTAAAGAGAATCTGCCCCTGCTGCGTGGCGACTAGCTCAATCTGGATTGGGCCGATGGTAAAAATAGGATTGGCGGCGACCGCTCTGATGACAACGGGCGTATCGGTAGTTTGAACTTGCTCTAAAAACTGCAATACCGCGTCAGAGCGACCATCGGCAATCTGAATGCGATCGTCAATGACGCCGTCCTGACTGCCCCTAAACTGAGTGGCGGCAGCCAAGAGCTGTAGCCGAGAAATCAGTTCTTGATCAGAGGGATTTGCCGTCTCAAGGGTGGTTTCTGCTAACTGCTGTCCCTGTTCATAAACCAGGCGATTGACGGTAGCATCGGCAAAAACTTCAATGCAGGAATTTTCCGCCTGAATCACACAGGGTTCACCCACAATATAGTTAGCCGCTGACAAAAAGCGCACAATATACTCTTGACCATCACTAATCCGGTCGGCGAGCTGTTCCACATCGGTGCTAGCGATTCTGATAATTTGCCGGGTTGGCTGATCGGCCCCCGGATCGATGTTTTGCAGGGCCAGCCAGTTGGCCTCCTGTAGCAAACGCCTAATGAGCGCTGACGTTTGTTCTGGGTCTCTTACCTGCACCAAGCGGGCCAAAATTGGCTCATTGCGGCCTAAAGCAACGCTGCCCTGGCGCAATCCCAAGAACTCGCGGTCAAGCTGCTCTACCTGTTCTTCGAGGAAAGCCTGCTGCTCCTGCAGCTTCTGCAGCCGCGCTTCACGCTGGGCGATCGCTTGGTCGCGCTGGGCAATCTCGCGATCGCGCTGCACAATTTCCTGGTCGCGCTGAGAGAGTTCTTGATCGCGCTGGGCAATTTCCTGATCGCGCTGGGCAATCTGAGCGCGAACGGCGGCCTGCTGTTCCAGCAGATTTCTTCGCTCTGACTGTAAGCTGCCGATTTCTGAGCGTAGCTGCTGAGCTTGCTGAGAGACGGACTGGAGCTGTTTTTGGGTTTGATTCAGGCGTGCCTGGGTTGTGGCCTGACGCTCAACGGCAGTCTGGAGTGACTCATTGATTTGACGCAGCCGCTGCTGAGCCTGGATCTGGTCTCTAACCGCAGTTGCGAGTTCTTCCTCGACGCCTGTTTTTTCCGACTGGGTAGCCTGCAAATCCTGACGCGCCTCTTTAAGATCGTCCTGCAGCGTTTCTAACTCAAAAACCCCCGTTCTCAGCTGGTCGCTGACAGCAAATAGCAAAGCTAGCGTTGTGCCCGAAACGACGCTGCCTGTGAGAATGCTAATAACGGTAGCCGTTTGCCGAGGCCGCAGGTTGAATAAGGTCAGCCGCGCTTTGCCGACTCGCATACCTATGCGATCGCCAACCGTTGCAATCACACCACCAAGGACTAAAATCGCCAGAATCAGGATGTACCCTGTGGCCATGGGCTAGAGAATGCAGTTCAGATTCCAGCCTACTGCATGTTTCTACGATTAGGGGAACGGACTAAGTGAACTGCTGACTGAGATTGACCGGGTTGTGAACGGTAATTTTCTTTTTGTGAATAGAAATCATGCCTTCCTGGCGCAGATCCCCCAGTAGCCGGGTGACGGTGACCCGCGTTGAGCCAATCGCTTCGGCGATCGCCTGATGGGAAAGCTTGAGGTCAACCGTAATTCCTTCAGCGCTGGGAATGCCAAAGTCGCGGCAGAGAATAAGCAAAAAGCTGACCAAGCGCGATCCCATATCGCGGTGCGCTAAAGTCTCAATCATCATTTCTGTCTGCAAAATCCGCGAAGATAGCCCCCGCATCATATACATCGTCAGCTCAGGGTTTTCTTCTAGTGCCTGCTCTACCTGCTCAATCGGCACTGAAAGCAGCTCAACCGGAGTGAAAGCGACAGCGTGATAGAAGCGATCGGAGCGATTGCCCGTAATTAGCGAAAGCACCCCAAAAACGCTGTTCTCTCGCAGCAGGGCTACCGTAATCTCTTCACCGGCTTCATAGACGCGAGAAAGCTTGACGGCCCCCTTCAGCAGAAAATAGACCCTCTCCGCCGGATCTCCTGGGAAAAAGATGGTCTTGCCTCTTTCGTAAGTTTCAACAACAGGCGGAAAAGCGCCTCCCGAAAGCTGACGAAACACGCTGGCCAGCGGCTTATCTTGCGTCACAACCATACCCATAATTAACCAGGAGTAGCAATCTGTCGTCTGCAACCGTTGAGACTGCCTTTAGCAAACAGTCTGTCTAACTCAATTAAATCCTACAGATGCTGGAAATGTTAACTTTAGACCACTTAAGCTTAACTAACAGCCTTAGTTTTGTATCAAGAAATACTTAATTGCGAAAAATTGGTCAGAACTGCTCCTATTGGGCGATCGCAGCGCTCAAAAAGAGTTCAAATGGTTCCATCCCATCCACGACAATGGCGCTAAGGCGGAGGTGCGGCAGAGCTGCTGGCCGATAGAACTGAGGCCCTGCCTGTTCAGGTGTCCCCTTTTTTGAGTATTCTCCCAGAGTGCCTGTTAGATAAGGGGATTATGCTCAATTTAACTGATAAGAATGCTTTGGTAACCGGAATTGCCAACAATCGCTCTATCGCCTGGGGCATTGCTCAGCAGCTACATCAGGCGGGAGCCAATCTAGGTGTCACCTATCTGCCTGACGAGCGAGGCCGGATGGAAAAAAAGGTGGCGGACTTAACTGCTTCGCTAGAGCCTTCGCTGTTTTTGCCCTGCAATGTGCAAGACGATGAGCAGGTCAAGTCTACCTTTGCCGCTATCGAAGACAAGTGGGACAAGCTAGACATTCTGGTTCACTGCTTAGCGTTTGCTAATCGTGATGATCTCACAGGAGACTTCAGCGCTACTTCCCGCAGCGGCTTTCAGACAGCTTTAGAAATCAGTGCTTATTCGTTGGTGCAGTTGGCCCATTACGCCAAGCCGCTGATGCGCCAAGGCGGCAGTATTGTGACGCTTACCTATCTAGGCGGCGTGCGGGTCGTCCCCAACTACAACGTGATGGGAATTGCCAAAGCGGCTTTAGAAATGAATGTGCGCTATTTAGCCTCGGAACTTGGCCCCCACAACATTCGCGTCAACGGGATCTCGGCTGGCCCCATTCGTACGCTGGCTTCTTCTGCCGTGGGTGGCATCTTGGACATGATCCATCACGTCGAGGAGGTCGCGCCCCTGCGCCGCACAGTGACTCAGATTGAAGTGGGTAACACAGCCGCCTTTCTGTGCAGTGAACTATCTAGCGGCATTACCGGACAAATTATCTATGTCGATTCCGGCTACGAAATCATGGGTATGTAGCGCTTTATCAAATCGGACATCGTCAATGCGTCAGCCCGGAGCCTGACGCATTGATAATGCTTGTAACTGTCCAAAAAATATTTAAAGCAGAAAGGGCACCGACGACTGGCCGTGTTTCGTCTCGGTGCCCTGACTGGTTCGCTCCTCACACACATTCAAAGTATAGGCCAAGGTTTCCAGCTTGTCACCCCCAACAGCGGGTTTGAAGGGTTAAATTTTCTTATCACTGCCGCCTTAGCCTATAGCCTGGTAGGAGCTGCGATTCTCAGCACAGCGGTCAGACAATGCTCTAAGACCGCCTGAGCGGCTAAAAGCAGCTTGAGATAAACGTATCTTCTCCCGTCGTTTTGAATACAGGCATATTGACGACAAAGCTGCTCGCTGCCGTGGCTTAGTTTTAAGAGCTGCTGTTCAAAATATCGGGCTGATGGCAGGCTTTGTCCTGAGAAACAGCTATCGGCTAGTTCAATGACGCTGTGTAAAAGATCTTGTTCAGCTTGATTTGATAGTCTGAACCTAGATTGCGCTAGTTCAGTCTGGGGCGATCGCAGAGAGCTTTCGACTAATGGCTGTATTCGGTTTGTCAGCGCATGGCAGCGCGCGTAGTTATACTGAAGTCTGAAGCTAGTCTCTGGAGTAATCTGGAAGGCGTCAATTTGAGGAATATACTGAGGAAAGCGTATCGGTAGATCATCTTTAGTTAGCTTTGATATGCTTTGCTGGCTCGATATCCGCTCAAAATGACTGCACCATTGCTCAAGCCCCTGATTTGAACAGCAAAACTGCAGCCATCCGTTAGCAAGTACTTCAATTTTGATGTGTGGCCAGATACCGTTGATCACAGAAATTAGAGGCTGATGAAAGAGAGGCGCGTTTGCTGGAGTTAACCGGGCATTTAACAGCCAATCCTTCAAATTTTGCGCGATTTTTTGACAAGGCCAATGAACAGTCTGCTGCAGTTTGAGCGCAATAGGAGACTGATAAACAACAACGGCTGATCTTTTGGTTTTCGAGACTGGAATACTTTGGATATGATGAGCAAGTATGTCTCTAGAATTTGAAGAACCTGCCCGATCAACTACCCAAGACTGATAAACCTGAGTTGGGCAAATGCTACTATATGGAGCCCGCTGTAGATGTGCTTGGAACATCCGTTGAAATGAGAGGTATGTCATAGATTAATGTCAATCGATGTTGGCTGATTCACGCTAAAAGCAGACTTTTTTGAGCCAATTTACATTTGCTGATTTGCGTTTGAAGACTTCCAACCCGCCGCAAAGAGCGATCGCCCTTGGTGTGTTACAACGAGAGTGACTAGATTTTACTAGTCCTATGATCGAAGGGATATTCAATAAGAAGTGATTAGCTCGTAGCGATTATTGCTATACAAACTCTATCAATTTCTAACCTTTGTTGTGAGCCATGTATTCACCTTCTCAAAATGACAATGCTCGCCCCTTTTTAACCTGGCAAAGAATTTTAGATTGGGCGCAGGAACACTATCGCTATCGTATTTTCAGCCGCGATGAAAAAGTGCCTGCCCGGGCAGGGCTACTCTATCTGGTACATCGAGGAGCTATCCGGCTAGTGGGTAATTCTCAAATCAGTGCTAGCCTCAAGCAAAAGCACAGTACCGCTCGTATTCCTCTAGTGGCGGCAGAGGAAGCTTTCTTGGGTTTTGTTGGAGCGGGGCAGCCGTTTGAAATTGTGGCTCAGTCTCCCTTCAATCTGCAAAGTTTTGCCCATATTGATCAGACGGCGGTGATTTGGCTCTACTGGCACGACTTAGACAACTGGCCTCATTTTCGCCGGGAAGTTTTAGATGCCTTTCGCCATCAGCATCAGCGGAAGCTGTTGTGGTTAAGCACGCTGGGCCAGCGGCGCACGATTGATAGGCTGCTGGGATTTCTGACCCTGCTGATTGAAGAATATGGTGAACCTTGCGACCAGGGTTACTATTTGCCTTGGACGTTAACCCATGCTCAGATTGGCAGCGCTATCGGTTCTACCCGCGTGACAGTAACTCGCTTAATGGGCAAGCTGCGGCAGCGCCATCTGATTCAAAACTATGGCGACAATTTTATTTGTATGCCAACTGAGGCAATGCAGCAGCAGCGGGCATAGGCGAAGGCTGCTTTCTGGCAGATCTTAGGATGGTAGATGACAGCACTTTGGCCTTTCTAATGTCAAGCTAGGATTAGGTAGACCAGAGCTGTCTCATTTGGCTCTGGCCTGCTTAATTCAGTCGAGTCTCTGTCAGCGCTGACGCCTCCGTGATCATTACTGAACTTTTAGCAGTACTTGCGATTTCAGCGGCAGTCGGACTGCGGCTAGCCCTGCCGCTGTTGCTGATTGGCCTGTTGTCTGGGCCGGGGCTATGGTCTAATGTGCCAATCCTGTCACAGCTTTCGCCTTCCCTGGTGGTAGGCATTTTAGCAAGCTGGTCGCTGTGTGAGTTGGTCATCTTAAAAGACCGCTCCAGTCGCCAACTGCTGCAGAGTATTGAAGTTCTTTTTAGCCCTTTTGTCGGAGCGATCGCGGGGGTCGCGATCGCCAGAACGGCTGGCCTAGCTCAATTTGTCGGGCTGGTAGGCGTTGTGGGCGGACTTTTAGCCCTAGTAATTCAGCTCTTTCAGGCAGGCTGGCTGTATCGGCCTCAGCGACCGCCTCTGTGGCTGCTATTTCTGCAGGATATTTTGTGCGTCAGCCTAGTTTTGTTGGCGTTCGATGCCCCTCAGCAGGGAGGGCTAGTTGCTTTACTGCTGCTGTGGTTGGTGATTCGCAATTCGGCAGCCTGGCGGCAGTGGTACCTATCCGCCAAAAAAAACGGTGGCAAACCACGCAGATCCCCGGATTAAAGCAGACCTACAAAGTGAAGCGGCCCGCGACCGCTAACCAGTTCCAACAGCAGGGCCAAAAAGCCGACCATCGCTAGGCGACCGTTCCAAACTTCAGCAAAGGGAGTCATTCCCCAGGCCGAGCGCTCTGGCGGATACATCTTCATCCGCTTGTCGGGGTGAACAACTTCAGAGAGCAGGCGCGGTGGAGCCTCCAAGGCTTCAACAGTCAGGTTAGCCAAATCGTCAATGAAGCCAGCATGAGTATTGAGAGCCGGAACGCGGCGGAAGTTTTCAATTCCTGCGGCTTCAGCAATCTCTCGGTACTCAATATCGATTTCCTGCAGGGTTTCAATGTGTTCTGAAACAAAGCTAATCGGAACGACAACCAGGCTATTAATGTCGCGCTCAGCCAGATCGGCGATCGCGTCCTCTGTGTAGGGCTGCAGCCATTCAACTGGGCCGACGCGGCTCTGATAGGCCAGCGTGTAGTCATTGGGGCGATTAAGCGCCTGCATAATCAGCTCTGTGCAGTGTTCTATCTCGCGCTGATAGGGGTCGCCTGACTCCTGCACGTAGCTCACCGGGACGCCGTGGGCGCTGAAGAAAATATGGCCGGCGCTGGGATCAGGTAGCTGATCGAGTTCCTGCGCAATCAGCTCAGCCATAGCCTGCACATAGCCTGGGCGGCTGTACCAAGAGGGAATTGCGGTGTAGCGGATGCGATTGAGGGTTGGATCTTCTAGCCAGAGCTGTTCTAGCAGGCGAAAGCTAGAACCACTGGTACTGATAGAAAAGTGGGGATAGAGAGGCAAGATAGCGAGGCGGTCAATCCCATCGCGCTTGATGCGGGCAATGGCTTCCTCGGTGAAGGGGTACCAGTAGCGCATACCAATGTAGACTCTGGCGTCTAAGCCCTTTTGCTCCAGTGACTTTTCGAGGGCGCGGGCCTGCTCCTCGGTGATTTGGCGTAGGGGGGAGCCGCCACCAATCTGCTGATAGTTTTCCTGAGATTTTTTGGCCCGCGAAGAAGAAATTAGCCAGGCCAAAGGGCGCTGCAGCCAGGGAAAAGGGAGACGAATGATTTCAGGATCAGAAAACAGATTAAACAGAAATGGCCGAACATCTTCAAGCTGCTCTGGTCCACCTAGATTCAGCAGTAAAACCCCAACACGGCCCATGATGATTTCAGTTACCTTCGTCTCTAATAATCTTTGAATATCGTAACAATTAATCTTATCCCTTGACTCAACTAAATTTTAGATTGCTGATTGAATAAGGTTTAAGATAGCAGCCAGGTTACTTATCCTCCTGGGGTAGCTGCTCCTTATCAAGTTGTTTTGATCTTCATTAAAGGCTTAGTGACTCTAATCCGCAAGTCTTTCGCAATAGATGTCTCCTAGTTCAGCCCTTGATGCTCAAATTGCTCAGGTAAACCAACGCCTGAAAGCCGCTCGTCTCGGCCTGCAGATAGAACGTCGTGGCAATCTGCTAGGACTACGAGGAACTCTGCCGCCGCGCCCCGACAGTCCCCGGCTACGCCCGTATCAGCAGCGCATTTCATTGGGCTTAGTCGCTACCAAGGCCGGACTCAAGCAGGCCGAACAGCAGGCTAAGATTGTGGCTGCTGAGCTGATTCAGTCAACCTTTGATTGGCGGCACTATCTAAAAAATCCGGCAGGCAAGCCCCTATCTCAGCAAAGCCTAGCGGAGAAAATTGGCTCTTTTCAGCAATATTTCTTGACAAAAAAAGAGGCATCAAGCAGAGCCTCGGTGCGCACAACCTGGGAAAAAGCCTATGCCCCCTATCTCAGAAAACTGGCCGCGATCGCCCAGCAGTATCCTAGCTATGCCCTGGGAGAAGCTATCTACGCTGCTGTGCAGTCAACCCCAGCCAACTCCCGCAGTCGTCAAGTCTGCTGCACGGCGCTAAGCGCCTTTGCCGACTTTTTGGGTTTGGAATTGCCGCTGGAATTAAAAAGCCTAGTGGGGCGCTATGGCAACAGTCAGACGGTAGCGAGAGCGCTGCCCTCAGACGAGCAGATTATGGCGAGCTACCAGCAGGTGCCCAATCCGGCCTGGCGCTGTGTCTATGGCCTCATGGCGACCTACGGGCTACGCAATCACGAGGTTTTTTTCTGTGACTATCGGCGGCTAGTAGCAGGCGATCGCGAAGCGGTGATTGAGGTGCAGGCCGCTACCAAAACAGGGCGTCATGAAGTTTGGCCTTTCTACCCGGAGTGGGTCGATCACTTTGATCTCAGAAAGCTGGAACTGCCCAATATCAACACCGACCTCAGCCGCACCACTCTGCAGCGGATTGGGCAGCTAGTCACGGTTCAGTTCCGCCGCTATGACCTGCCGTTTTCTCCCTACGATCTGCGCCATGCCTGGGCGGTTAGAACAATTCACTTCGGCCTGCCGGACACGGTAGCCGCCAAAATGATGGGCCACTCCGTCGCTGTCCACAACCGCACTTACCACCGCTGGATCACCCACCGTGATCAGCAGCAGGCGGTGCAGGCGGCTCTCAGTCGAGCGCAGCTAAAATCACCAGCGCGGCCCGAATCAGAAGTTCCCTGATCTGCGGCTCAAAGCTGCACCTCTCCAGCCAGACTACAGCAGGTCGTCCAGCGTTACTTCCTCAGTCGGCTCTAGCCGCTCCTGCCACTCCTGAATTTTGAGCTGGGCCGCGGCATAGGCCTCAGTGCGGGCCGGAACCTGCCGGGCCATCTCAATCGCGCTGGACAAATCCGAGTTGGCCTGGGTGGTGGCTAGGGACAAAATCTGCCAGCTCCACTGGTTCATCATCAAGTTAGCGTCCGAGCGTGCTGTGCTATCGGCTGGCACCTGATTGGCCAAGGCGATAGCAGAGGCCAATGCGGCGGGCGTACCTGTTTCAGCAGCTTGGTAAGCCTGCTGTAGCTTTTGCTGCCCCTGAATTCGTCCTTGCCAACTGCTGATGTCAGACTGGGCTTCATCATAGAGGGCGCGATTGCTGCCAATTTGAGAAGCGGTGGCGATCGCCTCCTGATAGCTGCCGCTTTGGGCTAACTGCCTAGCTTTAGCTAAAACAGGCTGATCTTCGGCCCGCTGCAGGGTGCGCCGCCAAGTCCGAATGCGACCGCTGGCCTGATCGTACAAAGCCCGGCCCGGACGAATATTTTCCGCTTCAGCGATGGCGGCTCGCAGAGAAAGGGCATCGCCTGCTAAGGCTAGCTGCTCGGCTCGCTCTAGGAAGGGCTGATCTTCAGCCGTTTCTAAACGACTGCGCCAGCGTCGCACCTGGGCCTGGGCCTCGTCTGAAACTGGGTTGGAGCGAGAAATTTTATCGGCATGGGCGATCGCGGCTGACAGATCGCTAGTGGTACCCGGCTCGGCCAGCTGTCTGGCCCAGTCAAGCTGGGCTACTCCCTGGATTTCGCTCTGCCAGCGGCTGATTAGCTTTTGGGCGCGGCCATGCAGGGGGCGATCGCGGCTAATGCTTTGCAGCCGTACAATGGCTGATTCTAGGGCCGGAATGGTTCCCTCCCAGGCGCTCTTATAGGCTTCGACTAAAACCCGAAAATCAGCGGTCTGGGCGTCAAAATCGACCCCATCGGGAATTTCATCTAGAATCGCTAACGCCTGATCCGCGTCTTGACGCTCTAGAGAGGCTTCAGCTAAATCCAGCATCTCTTTGGCAATGTCTTTCAGGCGGCGCTGAGCTTCTTGGTAAAGACGGCTTTCGGGCTGAATCTTGTCAATTAGCTCAATTGCCTTCTTTAGATTGCTCAGGCCCCCTCGACGCAGCAAGTTACTAACCTGCCCTAGCCGATTGCCGTCTTCGCGGGTGACAGAAATCAGCTGGGTTAGCTCTTCATACTTGGTGGTTTCCCAGTAATCATTGCCCACCGACAGCAGCTTGATTGCGGTCGCAAAGGCTTCGCGAAAGCTCTGCTCGCTCAGCTTTTCTTCAGCCGTCTGATAAATTTCTTCGGCTCGGTTCCAGATTTCGCGCCAGCGGTCTATCGACTGCTCAATTTCGTCAGCGGCGGCGGTTTGGGCCGGGATCTTACGCGCCGTGGCGATCGCTGCTTCCAGTTCGCCTGCATGAAACTGCTCATCGGCCAGTTCCAAAATTTGAGCCGCCCATAGCTCAATGCGATCGTTGATGTCGGTTCGCAGGGGATGGTCGGCGGGCAGGGCGTCTACGAGTCGAATGGCGGCTAACAAATCGTCAACGGTGCCCTGGTTGGCATAGGCTTCAGCACACTGTAGCCGCGTAGAAGCTGAAGCGGTGGGCCAAAAGATGGCTCGGCAGTTAGGCAAGTTGGGAATGCGAAACAGGCTGATGGCCGAAGCGACGCCAACCGCGCTAATCAAACCCAAAGAGGTCAAGGACCAAAAAGGCCAGCTAGTCAAAAACTTCCCCAGAGGCAAACGGCGGCGCGATCGCGGGCGGGGAGACGGTTTGAGGGTAGACTTGGACACTGGGGTTTGCGCTGCCTGCGGCGCTCTAATCTGCTGCTGTAGCTCAGCTACGGGAGGTTTGTGGGCCTTAGAGAAGGCTGGAGTCGAGAGCGGGCCAGTCTCTGCCTGGGGGGAAGGGGTCGCTGGAACAGCGCGGCGCTGAGAATCTATTGCCGCAGGCCGCGACGATGGCGGCAGGGGCCGCTGCTCTCGCTTAGGGGGAGGGACGGGTGAGATTTTAGGCAACTGCGTGCTAGACGCAGCAGAATTAGACGCTCTGCGAGCGGGCCGCTGGGGCAGGTCTCGATATCCGGTCATAGTTTACCTGAAACCCTGTTGCACTAATCTTGACCCTGATTTGAGTCATCTCAGGGTACCTGAGGCTGCTGACAATTCAGATTAGTATAGCTGTCCGTTTAGTAAACGCAACTCCCTGGCTGAGAATACTCAAAAGGGAATCAGCCAGACACTTTACTCGGCCTCGGCTGTCTCTGAGGTTGGCCAAAGCAGGCGCAGCGCCATCAGGCCAAATCCAATCGCCGCCGCCAGTTTGACCCAGCGGGTCGGCAAGAGCTGAGCCGTTCCTTCCCCCAGTAAAACGCCAATCAAACTCGCTAACAGCAGCGCCGCCGCCGTGCCTAAAAAAACGGCCTTGGGAAAACGAGAAGCGCCGCTAAGGGCGATCGCCGCAAACTGGCTCTTGTCCCCCAGTTCTGATAAAAAGACGGCGGCAAAACTCAAACCTAACAAATTCCAGTCCATGCTTCCATTTTATAAGGTGCTGCAGTTGCTACCAGCCTCAGACGGACAGTAAATCCCAAAGCAGCCAGCAGGTAATGCCCAACAGGGTGAGTCCCGCCGCCCGATCAAGCGCAGCGGGAGAAATTCGCTTAGCCAGCCACTGACCGATCAAGACCCCCACCAGACTGGTGGCAATGAGGGCGCTGCCCGCCCCGGCAAAAATTATCCAGGGGGCATGGAACTCTGCCGCCATCAGCAGGGTTGTGACCTGGGTTTTGTCTCCCATTTCTGCCAAGAAGATGGTGATGAAGGTAGACAGGAAGACGCCCCAAAAGGTACTCGGCTTGGCTGGAGTCGCGGTGGGTTTGACCGCCGCTGCCACGGGCTGTTCGGCCTGAAGTGGCTGGGCAGTCGCGTCTGGCTTAGCGATCTCTGCTGTCTCAGAGGTCTGAGAGAGGGGGCGGTTAGCGTTAGAACTCACGGCTAAAACTAAGGTGACTTGTGCAGATTGTACGAAACCATCAGCCTGATACCTCAGAAATTAAAACAGGTCAATTTCATTTTCTTTTCATTATCTGCAAAATCAGGGCAATCAGCAATGCTCAAGGCGCGATCGCCTGCTGAAAACGCTCCATTTCCGGGCTGCTGTCCCCATATACCCCGCCGATTTGCTGCTGGCAGCAGTCAATCGCAAACTCATTTAGCTCTGCTGGATCAACGCCGAACATCTGCTCAAAGGTCTGGGCTTCAACCCGGCAAAACTGCGGGCGATCGCGGTAAATGCGACATTCCCGGCGCTCCGCGTCATAGTGAATACACCAGCCATTTTCGCCAACTAGGCTGAGATACTGCTCTAGCTCTGCTGGCGTTAGATAATCAGCTAAATCTGGCCGCTCCTCTGGGGCTAGATGACAGCAGGCCCCGCAGTTTTTTACACATTGCCAAGTAGCCATGAATTACAGCAATCTCCTTAGAATTTTGTAAACTTACTTAAAATTAGGGGTTCGTTAGCAGGTAAAATGGCGCTGAGAATTTAAGCCCGTATACCTATAGCTTTGTCTGTTTGGGAGGATAAATGGAGTTTTTAAGCAGTATTAATTTTGAGCTGATTGCTCAGTTGACTATGCTAGCCATGATCGTGATTTCTGGGCCAGCGATTGTGTTTTTGCTAGCGGCGCGGGGTGGGGATCTGTAGGTCGTCTCTGGCCGATACACAAGCCGATACACAAAGCGATCGCGGCCTAAGCGCGAACTGGCTGAATTGCTGCGACTGCAATCCCAGAGAATTGATTTGTTTTAGATCCTTGTCTTTGGCAAGGATCTTTAAAATTTGAAATTTGCGGCAGTTTTGCTGGACTAGGGCGTCTTCTGACGCTGTCGGAGGATAAATTCAGCGATCGCCAAATCGACGGGGGTTGTAATTTTGAGGTTAGTTTCTTCGCCCTGAACGATGCGAACGGGCAAACCACACTTTTCAAACAGGGCCGCGTCATCGGTGACGTTCCAGCCTTGCTGCTGCCCTTGCTGGTGACACTGCCTGAGCAAATTCACCTCAAATCCCTGAGGCGTTTGCGCTGCCCAGAGATTTTGGCGAGCTGGGGTGTCAACGATAACACCTTCCCCATCGACAACCTTGATAGTATCTTTGACGGGAACCGCCGCAATCAATCCGGGGCAGGTTTTCAGAGTCGCGGCGCAGCGATTAAATAAGTCTGGGGTGGCAAGGCAGCGGGCCCCATCGTGAATCAAAACGCGCTGGGCTTCTGGCGGCAGCGCCCGCAATCCGTTAAAAACTGACTCTTGGCGGCTGTCACCCCCTTGAATAAAGTTGACAGGCTTTGTCAGGGAGAGTTCACCGGCAATCTGAGCTAGGGTCTGCTGATCGGCCTTTTGGCAAATGATGCCAATCCAGCTAATGCTCTCGGCCTGCTCTGCCGCTAGCAGATTCCAGGCAATCAGCGGGCGATTTAAAACAGAGAGCAAAACTTTATTGCGATCGCTGCCCATGCGCCGTCCCATGCCAGCCGCAGGAATTAAAAGATGCACAAATGACCTCATTGAAATGGCTATCTCGATAAAAAATCCCGTTTTTGCCCTAATTTTCAGTCTTTCTGAGAAAATTGAGGGGCTGCGGTTGAGTGCTGTTAAACATATTCTGTCCAGCTTCCACTAAAATATTTGGCGAAAAGCGTAAACATATCTTATGCGAGTACTGGCTCTAGTCCCTGGCGGAATCGGCGACCAAATCCTGTTTTTCCCAACTCTGGATGACCTCAAGCAAGCCTATCCTAAGGCCGAAATTGATGTTGTTGTCGAACCCAGAGCACAGTCTGCCTATCGAGTTTCCAAGGCCGTTGATGAAACAATACCGTTTGATTTTGCCGCTAACAGCAGCCCCTCTGACTGGGCCAATCTGTTAGGAATTATCCGCGATCGCGAGTATGAGGTGGTGCTTTCTACCAGTCAGGACTGGAGTGTCGGGCTGTTGCTGTGGCTGAGCGGCATTCCCATGCGAATTGGCTATGCCAACCCCTCCAGCGGCATCTTTCTGACCCAGTCGGTGCCTTACAAGCCAGCTCAGTACCAGGCTGAGCAGTATCACGATCTGCTGCAGGGGTTACAGATTAACGGGGCTTGTCCGGCTACCAGCCTCAGCGTGCCTCAGAGCGACTTAGACTGGGCAGAACAAACTCGCGCCGCTCTGGGTCTGAAAGATACGGGATACGTCATTCTCTACGGTGGCCCCAATACGGCGGCTAGAGGCAAAGTCAGCAACGCGTTTTATCCGATTGAGTCCTGGCAGGCTATCATCGAAGACTTTAAGCGGCGACAGCCTGACCTGCCAATTGTGTTTCTTCAGGACAGCACGAACGGCACTTTGGCAGATTCGCTCGGCGACCTGGCTCCCTCCATCAAGCTGATTCAGCCAACCAATATTGGCCGCATGGCGGCAATCATCGCTGGGGCTGACCTGGTGATTTGTCCAGATAGCGACGTATTGCCTCTGGCGGTTGCCCTCAAGGTGTTTACGCTGGCCCTGTTTGGCAGTAGCGATCCGGCTAGGCGCTTGCCTCCGACAGATGGAAGTGACGCTGAAGTTAGGTTCTTGGCGATTACCTCTCTGAGCGATCGCGTCGCCGATATCTCAGCCCAAGATGTGCTTAAAAAAGCCTGGGGAGAATAAAGCTCATCTTCCAGAAGTGAGAGCTTTTGGGGCTTTTAGCGGTTCATAAAATTGATCTTTGGTTCAGTTCCAGGGTAGGCTTCTGCTTCTATACTGGAGTCAATTCTGCGCGATCGCGCAGCGCTAGAGACTGAAATAAATTTGAGTTACTAATAAAGCTTTTATGGATAGAATTCGAGCACAAGCTACAAAGCTTTGGGAACTAATTTTTGCCGCTGAGACGGCAGCGACCTATCAAAAAGCCCTGGCCCTGACCTGGGATATTCTCAAGCAGACGGCCCTGCTACTTTGGCTGCTGGTTTGTCTTGTTTTTGTTTTGCTAGCTTGGCTAGGGGAATATGCCAAAAAGTTGGGCAAAGATTTTCGCAACTGGTATGAACATTTAGGTGAGAAGCCAGCTGAAACGGAAGAGGCCAAGCCCTTTTTTAGCTCAGCCGGACAGTCCTTACTAGAAGCCAGCAGCAACAGCGCCGCCTTTTTGCTGTCTCAGGCCAGCGAGCAGCTCGGCATTGAATACAAGCCACCCAAGTCTGAGTCAGTTACAACTCCGCCTCCGGCTTCTGGCCCCCCGGCCCCCGATCCGGCCCCGGCGAATATGTCTCAGGCATCGGGTACGGTCAAGAAAACCCCTTCGGCCATCAACAGCGATCTTGACTGAGGCTTAGTCTCAATTCGAGCAACGAAGGGCATTAAATCTAAAGGCTGTCGCCGTAACGACAGCCTTTTTGCTGCTTGGAAAAACCCGGCTCGGTCTTTGGTCAGATAGGCCAATCCTAGGGAAATCAGCCTTTAGAGGCAGCGATACCTCCACCGTTTTCCCCATGTTGCGTCAGGGAGGAAGTGGCAAAGTAAAAGCGTTCGTTCTATTTTGTCATAAAAAATTATTATGAAAGCTCGACTCCTCTCACAGCTCGCTATAACTGGCTTATTAATTCTAGGAAGTTTCAGCACCCGGGCGATCGCTCAGGAAACCCTGATGGAAGGCGACGGCATGACCGAGGTTGAAACCCTTGAGACAACTGACGGCATTGAGACTTTAGAAACCACTGATGACCTGACCGAGCCGTCCGAAACTGAGGCCATCGTAGATGAAGCTGAGGCCGCCATAGACGAAGCTGACGCGATCGAAAACGACGGCGTGACTCCTACCACCACGACAGAAACCGTCACCGAGATTCAGCTCTCGCCAGCAGCCGATCAGGCCGACACCATTAACGGTGAAGCTGATCAGCCTGGTGTCACCCGCACCGTTATTGGCGACGATGACATTGACGTGACTACCGTAGATCCAGAGTCCGGGACCACAACTGAAACTTCAATTGAACTGGATCCTCAAGGCGGTATCGAAGTCGAAACCACCGAAACGCGGGTGCTGGAAGATGGGCAGACGGTTGAGATTCAGGCAGTCCCTAACGGAGAAGGACAGACTCAAATTGAGGTGGAATAAATAGCCGACCCGGCAAAATTACGTTTTGTAAAGGTAAGCTATTCAATAGTTGCTAGAGTCAGGAGTTCTCCCATGACATCCCAGGTTGCTTCTCAAACAGTAACGCTTGTGCCCAATGGGCCGACTATATCGGCGCTGGGCGTAGGCACTTGGGCCTGGGGGGACTCCCTGTTCTGGAATTATGGCAAAGACTACGGTGAGGCTGAGGTACAGCAGGCTTTTGCCGCTGCTTTAGCCGCTGGAGTCAGTTTCTTTGACACCGCCGAAATTTACGGTTTTGGCGAATCGGAACGTCTGATTGGCCAGTTTCTCAAATCAGCCCAGCAGCCTGTTCACATTGCCACCAAGTACTTTCCCCTACCTTGGCGCTTTTCCGAGCAGGCCGTTGCTGATGCGCTGACGGCTAGCCTTGATCGTTTACAAGTGCCCGCGATCGCCCTGTACCAGGTACACTGGCCCTTTGATTTTTTCATGGGTCAAAAAACGTTGATGACAGCCCTAGCGCAAGAAGTGCAGCAAGGGCGTATTCAGTCAATTGGCGTCAGCAACTATTCTGCCAAGCAGATGCGAGAAGCCCATCAGTATTTGGCAGACTTGAATATTCCCCTAGCCGTTAACCAGGTGCAATATTCCCTGCTGCACCGCAAGCCTGAAACGAACGGCGTGTTAGAGACGGCCAAAGAGCTAGGAATTACCCTTTTAGCCTATAGCCCTTTGGCTCAGGGGCGGCTTACAGGCAAATATACGTTTCAGGAAAATCAAAAGCCGACCGGAGCGCGTCAAATCGATCCCCGTTTCAATCAGGATGGGCTGGTCAAAATTGAGCTATTGGTTAAAACACTGCAGCAGATTGGCGCGGCTTACGACCGCACGCCGGCTCAAGTCGCCCTCAACTGGCTCATTGCCCAGGGAAACATAGTCCCGATTCCGGGGGCTAAAAACGCTCAACAGGCCAGCCAGAATGCGGGTGCCCTGGGCTGGAGCCTAACAGCCGAAGAACTAGAGCAGCTCAATCGCGTTAGCTTGCCCTGGCGCTAAGGTGGCTGATCAACCAGCGCATACCTGGATTAACCGATATACTGCTTGAGAAGTTTGCCCAAGGATTGACTAGGTGCAGGTTGTTAAACAAACGGTGGGGCTGACGGTTGGCGACAGTCTCATGCGTGTCTACGTCGCGATGCCAGAGCCAACGGGACAATATCCGGGAATTTTGTTCTATTCCGATATTTATCAGCTAGGGCGACCGATTACGCTGCTGGCCGATCGCCTAGCGGGATATGGCTTTGTGGTGGCTGCGCCTGAAATTTTTCATCGCCTAGAGCCTGTTGGCGCTGTGATTGAGCCTAACGACATAGGACGGCTGCGGGGAAATGACAATGCTCGCCGCACTGCGATCGCTGACTATGATGCCGATGCCGCAGCGGTTCTAGACTGGCTCAAAACTCAGCCCCAAGTTCTGCCTGACGAGTTAGGGGCGCTAGGCTTTTGTATTGGCGGACATTTGGCATTTCGCGCCGCGCTGCGAGCAGACGTGGATGCGGCTGTGTGTTGCTACCCCACGGGCATTCACAGCGGCAAGCTGGGCCGGGGCACCGCCAATACCCTCGATCGCGTTGGTGAAATTCGCGGTGAGGTGCTGACTATTTTTGGCGCTTTAGATCCTCATGTGCCCCCTGCCGGACGGGAGGCAATTTTGCAGGCGCTTGACCAGGCAGGGATAACTCACAAAACACTGCTGTACGAAGCGAACCATACGTTCATGCGAGATGATGGCTATCGCTACGATCCGGCAGCCGCCGATCAGGCTTGGGCCGAAATTGTGGCTTTTCTAGGCAAATGCCTGGGGTAGAGACTGCAGCTTGATCGGCTGTCCCCATAGGGTAGAAAAGACGGCCTGGGCCTGCTTGGCATCACCGCTTGTCCAAAACTGTTCCTGTCCCAGGACTGAAGCCGGATTGAGCAGATTCTGGGCGGCCAGAATATTTGAAAGCTGCCGGGTCACGGCAGCCCCCGTATCCAGCAGCGTCACCTGACTGCCAACGACTTCATCTAGCAAAGGCCGCAGAAAGGGATAGTGAGTACAGCCCAACACCAGCATGTCTGCCCCGGCGGCGACGATAGGCGCGGTGTATTGCTGAATTAATGCCCGCGTGGTGGCGCTGGTGAGATCTCCCTTTTCTACCTGCCTGACTAGGTGGGGGCAGGCCTGACTCAAAATAGTGACGCCATTGCCAAAGCGAGTGAGCAGCGCTGAGAACTGTTCGCTGGCTAAGGTTGCCGTGGTTGCAATTACGCCGACGACGCCGGTTTGAGTGGCGAGTACCGCTGGCTTCACGGCTGGCTCGATGGCAATGATGGGCACCGGAAAGGTAGCCCGCAGATGGGTCACTGCCGCAACAGTGGCCGTATTGCAGGCGACGACGACGGCTTTAACGTTATGGGTTAGGAGAAAACGAGTCAGCGCTAGCGATCGCTCTTGCAGATAGGCTGGCGTTTTGCTGCCGTAGGGCACGTGCCCGGAATCTGCGACGTAGCAAAGATTTTCGTAAGGTAAGGCTGCTCGAATAGCCCGTAAAACTGATAAACCACCGACTCCAGAATCAAAAACGCCAATCGGTGCGGAAGAGTTCATAGAGGTTGTGCAACACCTAAACTTTCCTAGAGTTTCCGGGATTACAAGTATGTGGCTATAAATTCACGTAGGCTGTGATAGCCCGAAGGGCATGGAAGAAAAGCCCAGCGTGACCCATCAAAGCTTTGTAGGACGGTGCGTTATGGCTTCGCATAGCACACCCTACAGCATCGTTTACTTTTAGCCATCTACATAGCCTACTATGGAATATTCATAGATAGCAGATATTTTAGGGGCCGACGAGTCAGATTTGGGCAAATGTGTTGACGGCTCTGGCACGGGTTGAGCTAATTCTCTGCTGCAAAAACCTGATCTACGGTGAGGTTGAGATTGGCAAACTCAACTGAGGCGATCGCTTCAGCTTTACCAAATACCCCAATTTCCCGGTAGGCTTCGTCCTCTAGAGCCAGCACTGTCATAGCGTGGAGGGATGGGGGAGATGAGGAAGGTGAGGGGGATGGGGGAGTGGGGGACGCGGGGACGTGGAGAGGTTGGGGGTGAGGAGAACCCTGATAATGGTGATTGCTGTTCACAACACAAAGACGCCGGAAGTTGTGCAATGGATAAATTAGAGCTACAGCATGACGGAACTGAGGATGCTATTGCAGAGCAGCTAATTGCTAAGGGTGTGCCTAAGCACGATATTGTGCTGGCTTATCATGCGCCTCATGTGCAGCAGTATACGGAATTTGCTATTGGCTGATTGCTGGTTTCATTTTAGGCGATCGCCTTTTGGCTGCTTTGATCAGGGAGTTTAGCGGGCGATCGCTTTACACCCTGACCCTTAACCAAGATCCCTAACCTTTTGAAAAAGTTAGGGATCTGTGTTTTTGCGGCAGTGGTATAAAAAAGAGCGGAATGGGTTGCTGACCGAGTGTAGAGAGCAACAGCAGCGACTTTTTGAGGACAGCAGCATGGACGAGCAGCGAGTTCAGGCGTATGTGGCGTTGATTGAGCAGTTGCTGAGCTGTCCGCAGGGGCAAGAAGCGGAGATTTTGCAGGCGAAGGCGGAACTGGTAGATGCAGGGCTGCTGGAGGTGATGGAGCAGGTTGCTGATTATCTAGAGAGTCAGGGAGATAGCAATGCAGGGTGGCTGCGGAGCTTTGCAGCGCAGTTGGCGCAGGCATTGGGGACAAGGGCAGGTCAATCGGCTATGGAAGCAGATGAAGCGCAAGAAGCAGAGAAATTTTTGCTGGAGACGTTGCAGCTCATAGCCGATAGCCAGGGAAATCCGCAGCAGATTTATCCGGTATGGGCGCAGCAGCAGGCGCAGCTTAACACAACTTTGTTAGCAATTTTGCCCCAGGTAGGAGCGCAGCTACTGGCCGGAGAAGCAGAGCAGCGAACATGGATTGCGGCAGTATTGGTCGTATTTGGCAGTTTGATTTGGCAGTTTCCTTTAGGCACTCGCTGGCTAAATGTAGAGCTAGCTATTGCCGCCTACCAGCAAGCCTTGTCGGTGATGACCCAGCAGGCGATGCCCGTCGACTGGGCAACTACCACAAATAACCTGGCAATTGCCTACTCTGATCGCATTCGCGGCGACCGGGCGCAGAACATTGAGCTAGCCATTGCCGCCTACCAGCAGGCCTTGACGGTGATGACGCAGCAGGCCATGCCCGTTGACTGGGCAACCACCACAATGAACCTGGCAGCTGCCTACAAGAATCGCATCCGCGGCGACCGGGCGCAGAACATTGAGCTAGCCATTGCCGCCTACCAGCAGGCCTTGACGGTGATGACGCAGCAGGCCATGCCCGTCGACTGGGCACAAACCACAAATAACCTGGCAAATGCCTACTATAGTCGCATTCGCGGCGACCGGGCCGAGAACATTGAGCAAGCCATTGCCGCCTACCAGCAGGCCTTGACGGTGAGGACCCAGCAGGCCATGCCCGTCGACTGGGCAACTACCACAAATAACCTGGCAGCTGCCTACAGTGATCGCATTCGCGGCGACCGGGCGCAGAACATTGAGCAAGCCATTGACGCCTACCAGCAGGCCTTGACGGTGAGGACCCAGCAGGCCATGCCCGTCGACTGGGCAACTACCACAAATAACCTGGCAGCTGCCTACAGTGATCGCATTCGCGGCGACCGGGCGCAGAACATTGAGCAAGCCATTGCCGCCTACCAGCAGGCCTTGACGGTGAGGACCCAGCAGGCCATGCCCGTCGACTGGGCAACTACCACAAATAACCTGGCAGCTGCCTACTCTGCTCGCATTTGCGGCGACCGGGCCGAGAACATTGAGCAAGCCATTGACGCTTACCAGCAGGCCTTGACGGTGAGGACCCAGCAGGCCATGCCCGTCGAGTGGGCACAAACCACAAATAACCTGGCAAATGCCTACTCTGATCGCATTTGCGGCGACCGGGCCGAGAACATTGAGCAAGCCATTGACGCCTACTGCTGCAGCTTAGAAGTCTTTACACCTGAGCTGTTGCCTGATGATTGTCGTAGAACTGCTCGTAGCCTAGGCAATCTTTATAGCGACCAGCAGTGCTGGCAAGAAGCTGTACCGATTTATGAAAAGGCACTTCAAGCGTCTGAAATCTTGTATCAAAGTGCCAACCTCCTTGATGGCAAAGCGGCTGAACTGACGGAAACCGCCGATCTTCCCCGTCGCGCCGCCTACGCCCTCGCCCGCAGCGGCCACCTGCATAAAGCTGTTGAAGTCCTAGAGCAAAGCCGCGCCCGTGGCCTCAGCGAAACCTTGGAGCGAGACAGAGCCGACCTAGAAAACTTAAAAAAGTCTGCTCCCACTCTCTACGAGCAATACATCAACGTCACCACCCAGCTCCGCAACCTAGAGGCCCAGCAGCGTAGCCATGCCACCAGCGGCACCACTCCCGAAGAACAGCTCCAAATCCGCCAAAACCTCACCCCCGAAGCCCACCGCACTGAAGCCATCCATCTGCGCAAAAGTCTAGAAACCGTGATCGAGCAAATCCGTCAGGTCGAAGGCTACGCCGACTTCCTCGATCAGCCCAGTTTTAACGATATTCTCGCCGCCCTCCAGCCCGATCGTCCTCTTGTCTATCTCGTCCCCACCCCTGCTGGCAGCCTCGCCCTAATCATCCATCCCCCCTCTCCCAATTTCGAGAGAGAGACTAGAGAAGAGAGCCGAATCACTGCGCTCTGGCTAGACGACCTCACCGAAATCTCCCTCAGAGAAATTCTGCAAGCTTGGTTTAACGCCTACGACCAATCCCAAACCGATCGCCAAAGCTGGTACAACGCGATCGCCCAAACCACCCAACAGCTCTGGCAGCCCCTCATGGCTCCCCTCATCGCCAAACTCCAAGCCCTCGGCTTTGAGCAAGCCACCCTCATCCCCACCGGCTACCTCAGCCTCCTCCCCCTCCACGCCGCCTGGACAGAAGACCCCAGCACACCCACCGGCAAACGCTACGCCCTCGACGACATTCACTTTACCTACGCCTCCAACGCTCGCTCGCTAAAAGCCGCCCAGCAAATCCGCGATCGCATTTCCGGTGAATCCTTACTGGCGATCGACAATCCCCGCAACGACCTGCCCAACTCCAGCCGCGAAATCACCGCCGCCACCGCCAGCTTCACCCAGCCCAAAATTCTGCAACACGAACACGCCACCGTAGCCGCCGTCCTCGCCGCTCTGCCCCACGCCAGCCACCTACATCTCTCCTGCCACGGCACCGCCAACTTCAACACCCCGCTCAACAGCGGCCTGCTCATGGCCGACGGCCTGCTCACCCTGCGCGACCTGCTCGATCTCAAACTCACCGAAGGACCCAGTGGCGGCCTTCGCCTCGCCATCCTCTCCGCCTGTGAAACCGGACTCCCCGGCCTCGAACTCGCCGACGAAGCCATCAGCCTCCCCACCGGCCTGCTCCAGGCTGGCGTTGCCGGAGTCGTCGCCTCTCTCTGGTCAGTCGCCGACCTCAGCACCATGATGCTGCTCGTACGCTTCTACGACTACTGGCGCGAAGACAAGCTAGAACCCGCGATCGCCCTGCGCCAAGCCCAGAAATGGCTGCGCGACACCACTAATCTAGAAAAAGCTACCTTCTTCAAAACGGTTCATTCCCAATCTGCAAAGCTACACCCGCCTACCGAAGTTGCTAACTATCTCTTTCAAGAGCTAATTCTCGCACGGCCCACATCCCAGGACTTTGCTCATCCTTTTCACTGGGCTGCCTTCAGCTACACAGGCATATAACGAGAACAGAGTTCTAGAGATTTATGGGCAAGAAAAATCACAAGAAAGCGATTAGAAGCCTGAACCAGCGCATTGCCGAGCATCAGGAAAAAATTCGGCTAGAGTTGGAAAAAGACTCGCCAGATCAAGGCCTAATCAATCACTGGGAAAAAGAAATCCGAGCCTTTGAAAAAGGCATTCAGCAGGCAAAAAAACGACTAGGAAAATAACTATGCAAACCCGCGATCGCCCCATTGCCATTGCTAATCAGACGCTCAACACCCTGATTCGTGAACTGGGTAGCGAATGTCAAAGCGTCTTGGCCTTGATCAATCAGCTACAGCTACCAAATCTCACCCCAACCCAACAGGCCGAGATTCTGGCAAATCTGTTAGCTTCTGCCATTCATCTACATAGCCACTGTGATGATGATTTTCAGACCCTGATTGCCGACGCCTTAGAAGCTCTACCGGATACTGACGAAGCTGAATAACGCTCAACTCGGAGCTGCTTATGTATAGCCTAGAACAAGTCCTCCAAGTGGCTCAGGCCATTCGACCACGACTATCAGATCTGCTTGAACCAGATGCCGCTGCCGAAATCGATCGCCAACTGGCTCCCTTGCTCAAACAGGGTAAAGCCGGTGATAACGTTGAAAATCAAATTTTAGTCGTTCTTGCCGAACATGACGCGACGAGAGAAGCAGCCTTTGCCCTGCTGAATCCCAAGGGCATATCAGATAATCCCACTCGGTTTCATCAGCTTCCCGGCACCGGAACTCCCCAAGAATTCCCTCGATTTAAGTGTTCTGTCTGTGGTTTTGTTTGGTCACAACTAGAGCCAGACGAGCCAGTTCCTCTCTGCGAGGTCGATAAGACCCACGGCCTCCTCCAGCCAATTTAGGCACTTTTTCTAGGTCAGCTAAATGTTAACCAAGTTTTCAGAAGGTTTTAGCAGCAAACTTGCTGAACAGTGGGTTACCAATCTGCTGACGCCAGCCTTCGTCTTCTGGTTTGGGGGATTCGCCGCCGCACTACAGCGTTTTGGCTGGCAAAAACTCGTTGGCTGGTTTCTAAAGCTGCCCGATCAGTCGCTGCAAATTGCCGTTCTCATTGTTGGCTTTGGGGCGATCGCCATTTCTGCTTTTGTCGTACAGCGTTTTGATCTAGCCATTCTCAGATTGTTAGAGGGCTATTGGCCTTCCTGGCTGAGCTGGCTGCATAAACCGTTCTTGCAAAAACAGCAGTATCGCCGCAACCGGATCAGAGAAAAGCTGCGATCGCTTAACGATCGCGGCATTGCTCAACTGCACTCATTCGAAAAAACTCAGCACTTTCAGCTCAATCGCCAGTGGCGACAGACACCTAGCGCTGATGATCTGCTGCCTACTCGTTTAGGCAATATTCTCCGCGCTGCCGAGCGCCAGCCCCAAAGAAAATACGGCCTCGATGCCGTCATCTGCTGGCCGCGCCTGTGGCTGCTCCTCCCTGACGCCGCCAAACAAGACCTGCAGGCCGCCCGCGCCGACCTCAACACCGCCGCCCGCGTTTGGCTTTGGAGCCTATTATTTTGCGGTTGGGTATTTGTGGCCTGGAATCCCACTAAACCATTCCTGATAAATCTCTTGGCTCTGTGGCCGCTGCTGGGCTTGCTCTCCGCCTGGCTGGCCTATCAGTGGGCGATCGCCGCCGCTCAAATCTATGGCGAACTGGTCGAAGCCAGCTTTGATTTATACCGCCATCTGCTCTACCAGTCTCTGCGCTGGCAGCTGCCTGCCGATCCAAAAGTCGAACGCCGCGTTGGCCAAGAGCTGACTCGATATCTGTGGCGAGGGTTTTAACAAAAGCTCCGCAAGTGTGGGCATTGCCGCCGCTAAGCCTCAAACCGGCTGCGAATCTCCTCAATTCGCTTACGGTTCACCCCCCGACTTGCCCAACCGCGACAAAGCTGCCTACTTTGAGCAGGCTAATGCACTTCTGTCTAGCAGCAAGATGCCCCGGCAAATAGCCGAATTTCTTTAGTTAGCCCAGCGATACAATAATGCCATTCACCTCCCTTCTCACGGCTATGGTTCAAACCCCTGCCAAACCCCTCACCCTTGCTGAATTTCTGCAGCTACCGGAAACCAAACCCGCTAGTGAATTCATCGACGGTCAGGTCATTCAAAAACCCATGCCCCAAGGCAAACACAGTACCCTCCAAGGCGATCTAGTCCCCGCCATCAACACCGTCCTCAAACCCCAACGCATCGCCCGCGCCTACCCCGAACTGCGCTGCACCTTTGGCGGCAGATCAACCGTCCCCGATATCGCCGTCTTCACCTGGCCGCGCATTCCCCGCGACCCCAGCGGCAAAGTCGCCAACGCCTTCCCTCTGGCTCCCGACTGGACTATCGAAATCCTCTCCCCTGACCAAAGCCACACCAAAGTCGTCCGCAACATCTTGCACTGTCTAGAGCATGGCACTCAGATGGGCTGGCTAATCGATCCAGACGAAGAACTGGTATTTGTCTACTTCAGCGATCGCCCCAGCGCCGTTTTCGAGAACGCCAGCGATCGCCTTCCTGTTCCCACCTTTGCCGAATCCTTCACGCTCACCGTCGGCGAACTGTTTAGCTGGCTTGAGGCTTAAATGTCCGCCAAGCTGTTAGATAGCCTCGGTGGCAAGCTGGCGGAAAAGTGGGTTGCCACCTTGCTCACCCCCGCCTTCATCTTTTGCTACATCCTATCCCTTAGATAGGCAGCAGCATTGAGAAAAAAGAGTAGGCTCGAAGCAGATATTGTGCACAGGAATCATCAAAATCATGGCAGACGCAAGTAACGTGTTGGGCGGCAAATTAGAGACTTGCTGTACCTCGCCTATGACAGGCTACTACCGCGACGGCGTGTGTAATACCGGCGCTGGAGATACGGGAGTACATGTTGTCTGTGCCCAAATGACTGAAGAATTTTTGACCTTTACCAAAGCTCAGGGCAATGACCTCAGCACGCCAATGCCGATGTATCAGTTTCCGGGCTTAAAACCGGGCGATCGCTGGTGTTTGTGTGCTAGCCGCTGGAAAGAGGCTTATGATGCAGGTGTAGCCCCGCCTGTGGTGTTGGCAGCAACCCATGCCGCAGCGCTGGAATACGCCTCAATGGATGAGATGAAGCAGCATTCAGTTTGAGCGTATGGTAGGCGGCTACGTTCAGGCTCAAATGGCCTCATAGGCCAACAACAGCAAGCGACAATAACTCGCAGGCGGCACTGCAGCGCATTGATATAAGCTGGAGTGTGAGTTACTGCAGTGATTGCTGAAGTTAGAGAGTCATCGCTAAAAGCTTCTTAAAGGCTCTTAAAACGGAGTAAATTCTAATTCTCGGCTGGGTAACTGCGTATTCAGGTTTCTTTGGCCTCCCCTTGACCAGGGAGATGCCGCCTACGGCAGGGTTTTTCTGCAACCAGGTCAAGCACTTCTTAGTTCTGTATGACAAACGCTATCTTATCGTCTACTTTCTTCTTAACGTTACTGTTAGCGGTGGGGCTTTTCTTTTTTATTCGAGCCTCAGCCAAAGATAGAACCGAAACTGCCACTTTGCTGTCGCCAGCCTCAGCCGCCGATTTATTAGAGCAGCTACGGCAGCATTTTGCTAACCGCGCCTATCAGGTCAGCCAAATTGACCCCGAACAAGAGCAAATTACCCTATCGGGCTTTGTCCGGCCCAGTCGTTTCCTGGCTGTGTTTCTTTCCGGGCTGGCCGCAGTTGGTATCCTCTGCTTTGACCTGATTTTCTCTTTTTTGTGGCCTCAGCAGGCATCCTTCTCCCTGGGACTGTTGCTGCTGGCTCCCTTAGCAGGTGTTTTTTACTGGCGGCGGGCTGCCCGGGTTGAGCAAGTTGACTTCAAAATCCGGCCTGTTACTGACCGAGAAGATTTTCTCAGCCAGTTGACGATTCGGGCTCACCGCGACGAGCTGATTCAGCTTAGGCAAAATGTGCCGCTGAAAGAAAAGGAAGCAGAGCCGAGTTAGCGCTGCTTCCTGTAAATTGTTCTTAATGACACATCAGCCTATAGAAACCTTCAGATTTCTAGGGCCAACGGGACTCAATCTCCGAAACTGATTAGATAAGCCATTAGATTCAAACAACCGTCTTACTAAAAAGCGAATGGTTGGCATAATTCCAAAACGGCTTAAAGTTTGCTGAAGGGAATCCAACCTTAAGCACTGCTCTGGCGCAACAGATCAGTAGATAGCAAGCAAGTTTGCTGCTGACACCCTAGCAAATAGTTAAGACCATTTGAAAATGGCTAAAGGCCTAACGCCCAATGGCTAGACTAATCGTTTCGCTTTCATCCTCCTCAACCCGGAGGCTGGGGAATAAAAAGTGATTTTCTTCGACGTACTGGGCTCCAAACAACCCCTTCTCTGCCCAGAAGTATCGATCGGTTGTATGCTCATTCCGCTTTACTAACAGTAAAGCTGGAGGCATAATCCCTTCGGAGTGAATAAAGTTACGAGCTGCCGTAACTGGCTTTTCGCTCCCACTCTCGATACTATACTGAGGTACGTTCTCTAAAATCCGACGTCCTTCTAAACGACGACGGCTTTTGCGCTTGCGTCTCCTTGCCAAATCGCCTACCTCCTCTCTGATCGCCAATAAGGTGTAGTGTTAGTTACAAAAACTAATCAACCCTGCAAAGTATATCGGCTTCACCCTATAATTTCAACTTCTCTTAAAATTGGCGGCGTCTGCTTCTCAAGTGCTTTCGTGCCTTGCATTCAGGGACTTCAGGGCGAATCCAAAGAGAACCTAAAATTGTTAAAATGTTGACAAAAATTTAACTTTTTACTAATTCTTGCCAAAGAAAGCCCTCTTGAATGTTGATGCCCATCAGCTCGGAATTTATTGAGCTTTGCCAGTCTCAAATTGTTTTACTGACTCAGACACTGGGAGCAGCCTCTGTGGTTGTTTACCTAACCGAACGCTATGCCAGTCAGCCGGAAGCGGAGCTGATTCCGGTTGTGGCCTATCCAGAATCGACAACTGTTTGGCCCCAGCTTGATCAAGATAAGTTACCGCATGGGGCTGATGACCTGACTGTAGAAAACCAGAGCGATCGCTTACGGGACATGACGATGGCTGCTCCCCATAACAGCGAGCTGTCAGAACAGTTGTCACTGTCTTTAGCGGCTCTGCCTACTCCTTCAGTATCACGGTCTGCTGAAGATCGCTTAGTCTTGCCGCTAATTCATGAAGAAGTTGTGATGGGACTTTTGGTGACAGCCCGTGACGATCGCCCTTGGACTGAACAAGAGCGATCGCAGCTTGAGCAGGTGACTCGCACTTTAGCAATTGCCCGTTTTTTAGATCAGCAAGGCCAATGGATTCGACAAACGCTACAGCAAAAACGACTGAGTCAGCACCAGCAGTCTGATATCTTCCACAACTTACTGCATCAGTTTCGCAATCCGCTGACGGCCCTCAAAACCTTTAGCAAGCTTTTAGTCAAACGCTTTCAGCCTGAGGACAACAACTACACCATTGCCTCTGGCATTATTCGCGAGAGCGATCGCCTCCAGGAGCTTTTGCAGCAGTTTGATGCGGCAGTGAACCACGGCGATCGCCAGTGGCAAACAGATGGAATGGCCCTCCCGCCTGAACCCAGGCCAGTTCCAGAAGTCAGCTCACCTAAAAATCAGCTTCCCGCCGCTAGCATCCCCACACAGCAATCCTTGCCGCTGCTGCCCAGTGCCGGCTTAGGCGCTGACTTAACCATAAAGCGCTGCCGCTTTAAAGAAGTTTTGTCTCCTCTGCTAATTTCGGCGGCGGCTCAGTCCCAAGAAAAACAAGTCTTGCTGCGGACTGCCATTGAAGCTGAACTCTATCCCGTACTGGGAGACGCCCTAGCGCTGCAAGAAGTGCTGAGCAACCTGATTGACAATGCGCTGAAATATGTGCCTGCTGGTAGCTGGATTTATGTCCAAACCGGGCTTTTTCAAGTACAGCCCCAGGTTCGCTATCAGGGCGTTATGATTGCCGACAGTGGCCCCGGCATTCCAGAGGTAGATCAGTTACACATCTTTGAGCGGCACTATCGCGGTGTTCAAGCTGCCGGGCCGATCGCGGGTACCGGGCTGGGGCTGGCGATCGCCTCCGATTTGATCACACAGATGCAGGGCAAAATTGAGGTGGTTAGCCCGGTGGAGCAAAGCCTTTGGCTGGCAGAAGAAACATTGGACTGGCTGAATCAGCAGGCCCCGGTTTCTGCTTTAGGCCCAGGCACAGCCTTTACCGTATGGCTGCCAGAGGCGTTAGAGGCTCACTAGTTGTCTGCGGTGCGATCGCTCTTGTTCCCGGTCGAGCGGACATTGACGATGCGGTTGAGCAAGTTATACCAAAAGCTAGATCCCATCGAAATCGCCAGTCCAGTAATCAACCATCCCAAAATTCGGCGCGGCACCGGGAAAACCCACTCTGCTTCTGCTTGCGCCTGCTGATCCAAAACTCGAGGCGATCGCCCAATCGGTAACGGAAACTGTTCCAAGGAGTTGTCTACAGCCTCCGTCACCAGGTTTAATTCCTGCTGCAGATCTTGTAAATCCTGGTTGGCTAGCTGACTGACGGCCACTGAAATACTGTCTCGAATCGTCTGGTCAGTGGTCAGACGGCTAGCAATATGTAAACTGTCTGCATTGAGTACAATTGCGATCGCAATCCCAATTAAAACCGCTACCCCTTTAGCGTTGCGCGTATAGACGCCTGCGGCTCTGGTCATAGAGCGATCGAACCAGGCTTGTATCTCTTGTTCAAACTTTTGCAGTTCCTCATCGGCCTGCTGCACTTTGAACTGGGCCTGCTCTGCTAGTGTCAGCAAACTGTCTTTCAAACGAGGGGGAATCTGTTGGGGTTTAATCCGTTCAGCTATGTCACGAATTAGTCCCTGTTCTTGGGAAGCTAGAGATATTACTTCTTGATAGATAGGACTTTTGGTATCTAAGATGAGCACCAAATCCCGCAGGGTCGGCTGAATTTTTCTCAGCAACAAATCATATTCATCAGCGCTGCCTGCTAAATTACGCTTTAGAAAAGCTAATCGCCTCAAAAACGTTTGACTGAGATGATTATCTGCTGGCAGCGATTGCTGAGCTATCTCAATAAAATTATCTATCTTGCCGAGCAGTAGATTCAGGGCTTGGGTAAGATTGATTCGTCGAGATTGAAAGTCCTGAGAAATTTGCTGTAGTGACTGCTCTAATTGCCTAATCTCAGGCTCCAACAGATACTCATTGGCAGTGCTAACGCGCAAGTCATTCAGAATTTGATTGACGGGTAACTGAACTCGCTCCTCAAACAGCCTGCCTAATCTTGATTCTGTTAACAGTCGCTGTAGATCGATTAAATGTAAGTTTTCTAATAAAGTTGTGGCAAACGCTTCTGCGGGAATATAGGAAGGGCCGCTAGTTTGATTTCCAAAAACATTTCGCGTTCGCGTCACCGTGCGATAGACTTGACCCACAAAATGCAAAAACTGCCGCAGCAGTCGAGCGATCCGCCCCCTCGCCTCATGGTTGAGGCTGCGAATTACCGGACTGTTATATAGCTTGTTTGCAAGTTCTTGAGCAGCCGCTCTATTTTCAGCACTATCTCCTGCTAAAAGCTGCTCAATTGAGTATTTTAAGTGCTCAGCTCGCCACTGCAAAACGGCGCTGATAATTTCCTGAATTTCACTGGCCAAAAGGCTTAGAATCAAGTACGTGAAAACCAGTCCTAGCGCTAAGTCCAGGATTAACGGTAAATTCATAATAGTGACTATATGGCTAAACCGCTCAGGACTCTACCCGAATCTTCCCAAGCATTCGGTAATATAGGTCAAACCGATTCTGCTAGGCGCATCCCTTAACTAAACTTATCGACGCGCCTAGATTTTTAGGTCTTACCTTAACTCAAATAGGGCTTGGGCTTATCTGGGCTTATTTCAAACTTCAGATGTCCCCAGCCCTGATCAGCAGAGATAGCTAAGCGCTTATTCGTCTAGATCGGCGTCGTCAATCTCTTCACCATCTTCGGTGATTTGCTTAAGGCGAATATGCTTCCGTCCTAAAGAAATTTCAAACTCATCTCCAGGCTTTAGACCCATCTGCTTGGTGTAGGCAGAACCGATGAGCAAATTTCCGTTAGACTGCACCGTAATGCGGTAGCTAGCACTACGTCCCCCTCGGCCATTGCTGCTCTGGGTGCTGTCTAGTTGAATACCCTCAGCATCAATTAGGGCATTCAAAAACTTCATCATATTAACCCGCTCTACACCATTTTTGGTGACGGTGTAGTATCCACAGGCTTTTGCTTTGTCTTCTTTGGACAGGTGCTCCAACTCTTTGACTTTTTTGAGCAGGGCTTTACCCGTAAGGGCATCTGCATTTACTTCACTAGCCATTAACCTAAGTCTCTATATCCTACAGGACGCGAAAATTACTCGGTAGAGTTAATATAGTTTAGAACTCTATGGAGTTTCAACTTTCATATTGACATGAAAAATGATACTACAGCAAAATAGTTTTTTGCATTTAATCGAAAGATTTTAATCAAAACATATTCGTAAATTTATTTGTGCCATTGAAATTCAATAGAAACAGTAAATGAAAAAATGAAGCTGACAACTCGGGGTCACTACAGCGTCAAAGCTCTCTTAGATCTGAGTTTGCAAGGTCACCATCAGCCTGTCTCTGTCAGCGTTATTGCTAAACGACAAAGAATTCCCGCGCCTTATTTAGAAAAATTGCTGATTGCTCTACGTCGAGCCGGACTCGTTAAGTCAGTTAGAGGTTCTCAAGGGGGCTATTTATTAGCCATGCCTGCGAGCCAAATTTCTTTAGGTCAAATTCTGGAAGCGGTCGGTGAAACTGTTGAGCCGCTGTCTCGACATCAGCTCAAAGATGATCAAACAGAAGATTGGGTAACTTTGACGCTTTGGAAGCGATTACATCAAAAACTGAAAGAGGCGCTTTATGAGATTTCTCTAGAAGACCTTTACTACGATGCTCGCAGTTGGCAAGCTGCTCAAGGTGAAAATATCAACTTTATTGTTTAGACCTGTTGACTAACAGAAGTCTCAAAATTCTCTAGATACCCTAATCATTACCATGACCATGTCAGGGTTAGATGCTGCCGTGATAATGCTGCTCTCGGCCAGCTTTGTTGATACCTTTGTTGGCGATCCTTGGGGCTGGCCCCATCCGGTCAGCGTGATGGGCAGCGCGATCGCCCGCTATAGTCAGTGGAGTCTGCAGCAGTTTACCTCACCAGAGAGACAGCGTTTGTCCGGCGTCGTTTTGGCTTTGGGGCTGATGGGTGGCAGCGGCGCGATCGCGGCTGGCTTGGTTGGCTACAGCAGCCAGGTCAATGAGTTTTTAGGCATTGGTTTAGCCACTATTGTGGTGGCTAGCTGCCTAGCGCGGCGGAGCCTAGGGGATGCGGCTCAAGCTGTTTTACAGCCCCTGCAGCAAGGTGATTTAGCGACCGCGCGATCGCGCCTCTCGCGATATGTCGGACGCGATACCGACCTGCTGGGGGAAGCCGACATTCTTAGAGCCGTTTTGGAAACGGTGAGCGAAAATACGACTGACGGCGTCATGGCACCGCTGTTTTACGCCCTGCTGGGCGCACTCATTTCACCTGCTGGCGCTGTTGCCCTAGCGATCGCTTACAAAGCTGCCAGTACTTTAGACTCAATGGTGGGGTATCGAGAGCTGCCCTACCGCGATTTGGGCTGGTTTAGTGCCCGCTCAGAGGACGTTTTGACCTGGCTTCCCTGTCGTCTCACCGTTGCGACCATTGCCCTATTGTCATGGCAACCGCGACGGGTCTGGCGGCTTTGCTGGCGTGATGCGATCGCTGATCCTAGCCCCAATGCTGGCTGGAGTGAATGTGCCTATGCCGCAGCGCTAGGAGTTCAACTCGGCGGCGTAAATCGCTATCGTGGAGTTATCAAAGTGAAGCCCCGTTTGGGCAATGCCGAGCGGGAAATTACGCCAGCCGTAATTGCAGAGGCGCTCAGGCTGACTCGCAACAGCTTTTGGCTGTGGCTGATTGTCGGTATTCTGATTTTGCTGGGGCTGAGGTGACTTACCGATGACTGCTGATACCATCGAAATCTTATCTGCGGAAGAAATGCGGCGAACAGTCAACCGCCTCGCCTCAGAAATTGTGGAGAAAACGGGCGATCTCAAAAAGCTGATTTTGGTGGGGATTTATACGCGCGGTGTCCCTTTAGCCCAAACCCTAGCTCAGCAAATCGAGCGCTTAGAGCAGATCTCAATTACGGTCGGCGCTTTGGACATTACTTTCTACCGGGACGATCTAGACAAAATTAGCACCCGCACCCCCGCTAAAACTAAGCTGCCGCACGACCTCACCGGGCACACCGTTGTTTTAGTCGATGACGTTATTTTTAGCGGTCGTACTATTCGGGCGGCGCTCAATGCCGTCAATGATTATGGCCGCCCAGAGGTGATACGACTGGCGGTTTTAATCGATCGCGGCCACCGTCAACTGCCCATTCATCCCGATTTTATTGGCAAACAACTGCCCACTGCCGGAGAAGAAATTATCAAAGTTTACCTGCAGGGCACCGACCAGCGAGATGCCGTAGAGCTGATTAAAGGCGAAGCGTAGAGATTATTAAAGGGGTCGTCGTCAGGAAACAAGCCTGTGGGAGACTACAGGGTATTACACCAAACTTGTTTAACCAAACGCCTATATCGATGACTGTGACTCCTTCTTTTGTTTCATTAGAAACTCAGGTTCGTAAAGCCGATCATCTGCGCATTTGTATTGACGAAGACGTCCAGTTTCGCCAGGTTAGCAACGGCCTCGATCGCTACCGATTTGCTCACTGCTGCCTGCCGGAACTGAACCG
The DNA here is from genome assembly GCF_030405905.1 of Sphaerothrix gracilis Ecp01. Lineage (NCBI taxonomy): Bacteria > Bacillati > Cyanobacteriota > Cyanophyceae > Nodosilineales > Nodosilineaceae > Sphaerothrix > Sphaerothrix gracilis. The sequence continues at coordinate 103,246 of NZ_JASATW010000006.1, read as the reverse complement.
GGATGACATTGACTTATCCACTCGCTTTTTGGGTAAGTCCTTAGCCGCGCCGCTGCTAATTTCTTCTATGACAGGCGGCACCGAGCAGGCAAAGCTAATCAATGAACGTTTAGCGGCGATCGCCCAGCATTATGGCTTAGCAATGGGCGTAGGCTCGCAGCGGGTAGCCGTTGAAAATCCGCAGCTAAAATCGACCTTCTCAGTCCGCGCGATCGCTCCCGATATTCTGCTGCTGGCGAACTTGGGGGCAGTACAGCTCAACTACGACTACGGCTTAGACCAGTGCCAGCGCGTTGTTGACTGGCTAGAAGCGGATGCTCTGATTTTGCACCTAAATCCGCTGCAGGAGTGCATTCAGTCGCGGGGCGATACTAACTTTCGCGGCCTGCTGACTAAAATTGAGCAGCTCTGCCAGCGCTTGAGCCTGCCGGTGATCGTCAAGGAAGTCGGCAACGGCATTTCAGCCCCAATGGCGCAGCGCTTGATGGCAGCCGGTGTGGCCGCAATTGATGTCGCCGGAGCCGGGGGCACTTCCTGGGCTAAAGTCGAGGGCCAGCGGGCCCAAGATGCCAAGCAGCGGCGACTGGGACAGACTTTTGCTGACTGGGGTCTGCCTACGGCTGAGTGCATTGCGTCCATTCGTCAGGTTGCGCCAACCGCACCGCTGATTGCCTCAGGGGGACTGCGTAACGGCTTGGAAGTGGCTAAAGCGATCGCCCTGGGGGCGGATTTGGCGGGGCTGGCTTGGCCCTTTCTCAAGGCCGCTGATGAGTCAGAAGCAGCCTTAGTAGAACTGACTGAAATTCTGATTGCTGAAATTACCACCACCTTGTTTTGCACAGGCGCAGCTAATCTGGCTGAACTACGAGACGCTCACCGACTGCAGCGAGTACCATAGAGAAGATCCGCCAACGCCTCATAAGTTCAACTGCAGCCATGCGAGATTTTCTAAAATATGCAGCGGCCAGCGCCGTAGGTGCCTTCGTCAGCCTGGTAGCGCTGATTATCCTGCTGGGATTCGGAGCCGTTGGGCTTTTTACCTTCGTGGTTGCAACTGCCTCGCGGGATACGGAACCGCAAGTTGAAGACAAGTCCCTGCTTGTTTTCGATCTTTCAATAGATATTACCAATTCTATTCCGCCCACTGGGCCAGAGATCGTTATTGAGGAAGCGCTTTACGGTGATTTAGGTCAAGCCGTCTCGCTGCAGACCGTACTGGCCACCCTCGATCAGGCCGCCAATGACGATCGCATTGTCGGTCTGCTACTACAGGGCAACACCTTTGAAGGACTTTCAACGCTGCGGGAGGTGAGAGAAGGGCTAGCTCGATTCAAGGCGACAGGCAAACCCATTTTTGCCTACGAAATGGGCTGGGCAGAGCGAGACTATTACCTTGTCTCAGTGGCAGATAGCCTCATTCTTAATCCGGCAGGCATTCTAGAACTCAATGGCTTCAGCGCTGAAACTCAGTTTTTGGCCGGAGCCTTACAAAAATATGGCGTTGGTGTGCAGGTGCTGCGGGCAGGCCGTTACAAGTCTGCCGTAGAACCCTTTATTCGGACAGAAAGCAGTCCTGAAGAGCGCGAGCAAACTCAGGCTCTGCTCACCGACCTCTGGCAAGAGTTCCTGACCGTTGCGGCAGCAGAGCGCAGCCTCACACCCCAGCAGCTTCAGCAAATTGCCGACACGGGCGGTTTGCTAATGGCGGATGAGGCGCTGCAGGCCGGACTAGTGGATGAGATCGCTTATTTTGACGAGGTACTCGCCGATCTGCGGGACTTAACGGAGTCTGATGCCGATGTGCTGGAGGATTTTCCCCAGGTGGAGCTAACCGAATATGGGGAAATTGCTGCCTTAGCTAGCGATAATGACTCAGATAACACCGTTGCGGTTGTCTACGCTGAAGGTGAGATTGTGGGCGGGGAATCGGCACCGGGACTGATTGGCTCGGAAACGCTGACGCGGCTGCTGAGAGAGCTGCGTCAGGACGAAGGCGTGAAAGCGATCGTCTTGCGTATCAACAGCCCTGGCGGCGGAGCGACAGCGTCTGAGTTAATTACCCGCGAGGTGGAGCTAGCCGGTGAAGTTAAGCCGCTGATGGTATCAATGGGAGATTTAGCTGCCTCTGGTGGCTACATGATGGCGGCTCCGGGGGACAAAATTTTTGCTACCCCCACTACGATTACGGGGTCGATTGGCGTGTTTGGCCTGCTGCTTAATCTTAAAGAGATCGCCAATGAAAATGGCATTACCTGGGACGTGGTGAAGACGGCTGAGTTTGCTGATATTGGCACCATTGCCCGGCCTCAGTCTCCCCAGGAGTTGGCTTTGCAGCAGGATATTGTCAACACGCTCTACAGCCGATTTTTGACCATTGTGTCTGAGTCCCGTGATATGACTACGGCTGAAGTCGATCAGGTGGCTCAGGGGCGGGTTTGGTCAGGCACCGACGCCGCTGCCGTGGGGCTAGTGGACGAAATTGGCGGGCTAGACGATGCGATCGCTGCTGCCGCTAGCGCTGCCGAACTGGAGGACTGGATCGTCGAGGAATATCCGCAGCCCCGCACTCTGGAAGAACAAATTTTTGAAAGTCTGTTTGGCCGGATTATCTCTCGCCTGCCGGCGGCTCAAGATCCGCTTACGCAAGAGGTCTACGCTCTACGCGATCGCCTGCGTACTCTCGGTCTGCTGGGAGATCCGCGCGGCTTCTATACGCGAATCCCTTTTACCACGACGATCAAATAGCTGGGGTCAGCTTGTTTCAGGCCGCAAAGCGATCGCTCGCTTCAACTAGCGCGTGTACAATACCGGGTTCCGTGGCCGAGTGCCCCGCATCAGGCACCACGATGAACGTCGCTTCTGGCCAAGCCTGGTGTAGTTCCCACGCCGAAATCATGGGGCAAACAATATCATAGCGGCCCTGAACGATGACGGCAGGAATGTGGCGAATGCGAGCGACATTTTGCAAGAGCTGGTCGGCAGGTTCAAAAAAGCCGCCGTTGACGAAGTAGTGACACTCAATGCGAGCAAAGGCCGTGGCAAAATCTGACTCTTCAAAGCGATCGATTAGCTGAGCGTCAGGGATGAGCTTGCTGGTGCTGGCTTCCCATACCGACCAAGCCTTGGCGGCCTGCTGACAAACTTTGGCATCGGCGCTGGTGAGCCGCCGATAGTAAGCGCTCAGCAAATCGCCGCGTTCTGCTGCCGGAATAGGAGCTAAATAGTGCTGCCAAGCATCTGGGAACAGATAGCTAGCTCCTTCCTGATAGAACCAGCGGATTTCTTGAGGCCGTAGCATAAAAATGCCGCGTAAAATCAAGCCGCTGCAGCGATCGGGATGGGTTTGGCTATAGGCCAGTGCTAGAGTGCTGCCCCAACTGCCGCCGAAGACAACCCACTGGTCTATGCCCAAGTGCGATCGTAGCGCTTCAATATCTGAGACTAGATGCCAGGTGGTATTTTCTTCTAGCTCGGCGTGGGGCGTACTCTGACCGCAGCCGCGCTGATCAAATAGGACAATGCGCCAGCGCTGCGGATCGAAAAACTGGCGATAGAGCGGCTGCGTGCCGCCACCGGGACCACCGTGTAGAAAGACGACGGGCTTGCCCTTAGGATTACCCGCTTCCTCAAAATAAAGGGTATGGCGCTGAGAAACGGCCAGCTTCCCCTGATGGAAAGGCTCAATGGGTGGATAGAGCGATCGCATAGCCTAGCTATTCTCCGGTCGGCTTCGCTATTTTCACCATATCAGCGATCGCCTGCAAGCTACAGGCTGGGGAGGAAGCTAGGCTGCTGACTTTACCACAATCCACCTGCCGGTTTTGGGGTCACGGTAGGTAACGAACGGATTTGCCTTGAGTGGCTTTTGAGAAATCCTGGGCATGACAATCAACTTCAAAGGCTTAAGCCCCTACTTTAAAGGTTCTATGAAGCTCTGGAGGTGATTGTCTTCGCGATCGCCTGGTGATTTCTGCGGCTTTGCCGTGTGATTTATCTCACTTGGCTCAGGTGGGTAATTAATCCGCGAGCGATTAGTCTACGCTGAGAGATGGATTGTCACATTCCTCGCCGTTGGCAGTCTTCAGCGTCCCTAGTAGATTTGCGACAATAACACACCGTTTTGCGCTAGAAGCGCTCGGCGTTACGTCAATCCGAAACGGAACCTGATCGCTATCGGGTAAGCCTTCATAGTCAAAGCTGAGGGTTGTACTGGGTGTCCAGCTACCGCTGACGCTGGCATAGCCGATTATATCCACGTAGTCGGGGTCAATGCTGTTCTCGGCTAGAACGGCTACATTGCTGCCTCCGGTGGGTGTGCTGATCTGCAGAGAGGGCATTGCTTCGTCTAAAACGGTAATGACGCGAGTTTCTCGGTTTTGCCTCGCATCGGCTTGGGCCTGTCGCAGAACCTCTAGCAAGTCGCTACGCACTGAATTCATCCGCTGGCGATCGGCAAAGGCCAGCCAACCGGGGGCAGCAATACCCATGAGAATGGCCACCATGATGACAACGAGCAGTACCTCAATGAATGTGAAGCCTGCTGCTGTGTTGTTAGGGATAGAACTGGTTTTGGGGCTACGCATCAGAACTGGCCTCGCTTTTGGATCAATGTCAGCAACAGCTTATAAAACTTCATCTCGAACGCCACGTAAAAGCACTCGTGATTCTAAGGTTGGCAGTCGACTTTCGTCGCTGAGGGCATTAACTAAGCCATCCTGTCTAGCCGTTGCGTTGCCACGCAGGAAAACAATCAAGTCCTGGTTGGATGTGTCTACTCTTTGATCAAAATTCAAGTCCTGGTTAGCAATTGTCCCCTGTCGGACACAGACATAGAAACTTTTACCATCGGAGGGTGCTGTTGGCGATCGCTCATAGACAGAACTAGGGCATTCAGCTTCATCATCATCAATATCATCTGGTGCCAACACATCTACTGAGTCTACTAAAACCTGCTTAGTACCCTCAGTATTGCCATCAGCTTTCCAGGCTTTAAAGATATCACTCTCTTCAGCAAGCGTTTCATCCAATGTCGGATCAGCGTAACCAGGCGTAACTTTATCCAGAGATGACGTTATGCTCGTATAATTTGGTAATTCATAACGAACAATCCGCGTCTCGCCATTCCATATAGGGCTATCTTCATTACTTTCTTGAAGGTAGACTACAAGTGTCAAAAATGCCTGCCGTTTTTTAAGTATCCTACACTTGGGCAAATCACAGTCTTCTATAGTATTTAGCTCATCTTGATCGAGGACTTCCGGACGCCAGAAAGCTAAGATAGGTGTCTCAGTAGACGTATCGATGTCAGACGAAAGCTGAGAAATTATGTCTGTTGGCGTTGAGTAAACATAAATTGCCTCTTCTACATCGCTGGCGATATAGTCCATCGCCCGGTTCATATCAGTGCTGACCTGATTTAGCACAAACTCACGGCGGTCGAGCTGTAGCATCTCAACAACTAAATACAGCAGCCCAGAAATAATAATACCAACGATGATGATGGAAATGAGCAGCTCTAGCAGCGTGAACCCAGCTTTGCTAGAGCGGCGCAGGCTCATCAGTAAACGAAAAAGCCAAAGCTGAGAGGGCGTGGTAGACATAGCAGTAGGTCAGATATATGAGCTGTGTAAATCGGTCAATGGTTTAGTTGCAGCTATAATCGTCATCCGGTGTGGAGTTGGTCAAGTATTCGATGTAATCGCACAGTGAGTTGCTGTCTTCACCTCGCACGATGGAAGTATACAGACTTGCCAACGGCAGGCGATCGCGTTCCCCCCGGCTACCTGTTACGCCTAAGCGAGCTGTATCTGTGGAATCGCTGCCTAGATTGTTAGCGTCTAGAGCCGCGTCGTAGTCATAGACCCGCACGCCCATCGTGAAGGCGGTCGAAGCGTCAGCGTTGTTAGCAACTCGAAAGACCTGAGCGGCATAATCGTTTTCGCCATCTCCGTCATAGTCAATTTGCTTTGTTTCAGTATAAGTATCGTAGTCTGCCGTAGGGACAGGATTATTTGTTGGTACGGGTACTTGTGCTGCTGTGGAGTAGGTAATTGTGCCTGTGACTGACACAAAAGGAACAGAGGCGTTCAGCTCCGTTAGCGTGTAGTCACCCCGCTCGATTAGAGTCCTTACTTGATCAATTTCGCCTTGAGCAATCTCTAGGGCTTGATTAGCTTTTTGGCTTTGTACGCGTGAGGCTACAGAGATGACGAGGGCAGGGGTTACTGCCCCGACCGTTAGGCCAATGATGATGATAGCGACTAGGCACTCAATCAGCGTCAGCCCTGACTCAGGGGCAGCCCCTTGAGCTGGACGAGCTAAGCGATTGAGAAACGTTTTGACTGACCCTGAGCGCAACATGTTGCCTAACCTCCTATCGCAGTAAGTGGACGATGTGACTATCGCGGACAAACATCTTGTCCACCTGTGGTTCTTCTATCGTCGAGGAATGGCGTACTTTCACCTTCTGCTCTAGCGCAGCGCAGGTTGAGGATGTACGGATCATCAGCGGAGAGTTCGCGGTAGAACTCACTGCGAGCTTCCGGTATGTTCACAAATCGGCTGGAGATCGGGCCGGGAGGGACATAAAGCTGCGCCACGTCATAACCCCAGTTACGTTGAGCAGCACCATAGTAAAAGCTCTTTTCAACTGCTGGGTCTGCTGGCGTTGTGCTAGGTTCCCATACGTCCTGGTCGAAGGGAGCTGTTGCTGCTCGGCTGAAGTTGAGCTGGAATAAACTGCCGTATAAGTAAAGAGTCTCAGAAGTTCCCTTAACTTCCCCTACGTCAGCCCAGTACTCCAGTAAGCGGGGGAAGTTGTGCATTCCGCCATATCCCTGTCCTGCTCTCATAGGTACGATACCTGAGATCATCAGCGCATTAACGTAGGTATCGCTAGCACGAATCTGATTGTTTTGTCTGAAGAGGTAGAGATCTCTGATGTCAAAGTTGACTAAATAGGAAGCATCTCCAGCAGCTCCCGCTTCTTCACCTGTAAAACCGACAATCGGCGTTGAGCCATTAAGAATCGCAAACTCAGCATCTCGGCCAACCCAGATAGGAGATGATGTATCACCCTCTATCTCATGCACCCATTTATCTGAGGTAAAGAGAGAAGCATCATCTTGCTCGAAATAAAATCGGTTGGCATTGAGATAAGAAGTCGCCTCTTCACCAATAACGGTATTGTATTGACCGCGAGCCTTGGCAGGATAAGTAGGCGATGGTCGAATGAAGAAGTGATCGACGCTGCCATCTTTAAAGCTGTCAGACAGGATGGTTATAGCATCTGCCATGATCTCTACCGGACGCCAGTGATCAACTTCTACATCAGCAAAGTTGCCAATATTGCGTTTGGTAGTTTCACGACCGCTGTAGAAATCACTGCCATTAATATCGCTTGGTTTGTCAACGAATTTGACTTTGCCATCCAGTAAGGTTTGAGGACTCTCGAATTCCTCGAGCAGACCAGACAGCTCGCCATTGCTGCTGTGTAGATTAAGGTTCCCTTGAATGTACACGGAGTTGTCTGTCACGAAAGTCATTCCAGAGCGTCTTTCTTTGCCGTTGCTGATATCAATTCCGTTTCTCAGCCGGAAGCCGTGAGGACGGCGATCAGGGTCGGCATAGAAGTCTACAGGCTTGGCACTGATGAAATTAACATCGTTGAGTGGTGGATCTTGTCCATCAAACGCAGGAGATGCTTCTAAATCTGGCATCTTCATGTAGCAATCAGCCGTTATGGGTAAAGTTGTTAGCATATTGCAGCTTCCCCAATCTCCGGTAGCTGGACGTACAATCTCATCTTCTCGAACAGCATCCTCGCGGAAGGCATAAACAATACCTTCGGCTGACTCCTCCGCGTTATCCGAAATCCAGTAGTCAATGCTGTTTTGCTTTTGAGATAACAGTTCTAAGTTAACGTCGAGGACGCGAACATTAAGTAATTCGCGACCGTCAAACAGCCCCTTATCAAGCAAAGCTACTGTTCGACTGTTGTAACTACCGGAACCATTAGAACCGTAAATATTAAAAGCTTGGTCAAGCCTATCGACGTCAAGACCGTTGAGAGCGTTGCGATCGCCTATGGCTGCATCGGACTCATTGGGTAAAGCCCAGTTAGCATAAGTCAGCGAGCCACCAGTCACTCCCCTTGGAGTTGCGGCGATGTCAGCAACTGTAACGGCATTGAAAGTATTGTTTTCGCCGTAATCAGTGACAACTTTGTCAATGTACTCTTCAGCCGAAGGTTGTTCAGGTGAAGTTACAAAAGATACAGAGGCCCCTGTGCCGTTTTGACCGTGCTCAAAGTTGGGAAACACATAAAACAGAGAAGGATATTTTGGTCTATTGATAGGAGAACAAAAAGCCAACCCCAAAGAAAATTGATCTTCAAGATCGGTTACTGACGCAAACTCAGTACCTGGATCGCAAGATAAATTCACAGTTGTTCCGGCTGCAATTGGATATCCCGCAGGCACAGTAAACGACGATACAGTGCCATCGGAAATAAAACCAAAGTTGCGATCGCGTTCAACTTGATAGTAAGTGGCTAAAAGCTCAGCTCTCTCTTTGACGGTTCCGTCAGTAAGAGCATCAATCCATTGATCAGTAGCAACACTTGTTGAACCAATGGCAGTTGCAATATTAGTTAAACCTTCCCCTATTGCACTTAAACCATTGGTTGCTGCGCTTTCTAAGGCAACCTTGTATTTAGCTAAACTGTCAATGTTGTAGGCTAGCAGTTCCAGCGTACAAGCAGCTGAATGAATGGTTGATTTGTCTGCTGGACTTAAAGAAGAATACAGGGATGAGAAAGAGGTATTGCTAGCTAATATTCTTCTTAGCGGCGAGAAGTCACCCCACATGGCCATCTGTGGGTAGGGATGCACGGCTGAGTCCGGTACTGGCGTGAAGGAAGGAGCACCTCCTCTAGGATCACCTGCAAAATAAGCCAGGTTGACGAGTGCATCATCTAAGTCGCCAAGTGATATTGCGGTGTCCGTAAGTCCGGTAAAGCCAAACTCCCAGCCGTTAGTACCATAGCCATTGAAGAAATCGGTTTTTAGCGCACCTGTTTCTGGATACAGATCAAAAGTACGGCTATTGATAATGGTCTGCTTAGTTCCCGGATGAGCTGTTAGGGCGACGCAGGCTAGAGGGAAATTACCGTCGTTATCTTCATAGTGATAAACCACCATACCCTGAACAGCCGCCAAGTTATCTCTCAATGATTTGTGTTGGCGACGCTCATTAATACCTATATTTTCGGTGTCGGGACTCTTATCCGAAACGTCAATCACATCAGTTTTGTGCGGCGGATATAGCGGATCATTCTTACTGGAATCAGGATAAGTGGTATTCCAACCAGCAACATTTCCTAACTCTAGACGCTGGCCTACTATGATACGCAGACCTGTGGCTATTGCTCGCCTTTCCCAATAGCCATCAAGCCCTTCTTCTTCATCAATTAGTTCTGCAAGATCAGGATCATCAATGTCGCTGCCTACCTTAGTGGTAGGGGGCAACCGAATTTCCCCATAGCTCGAAGAAGGCCCCCAACGATTATCAGCTCTGAAGGAATCGTCTACGTTGGGATTAGAAGGCGTTTCTGTCTCTTGAAATCTGTCTAAAACCTGGCCAGAGGCTGACCAAGTGTCTGGATTAACATGCGTGTAGTTACTACCCGTAAAAAGGTTAATAGGATCAGTCGCTATATCAATAGGCTTGGCACTTGCCCCGGGATTAACTGAATCAGTTAAAGTTGTGAAATTTTCAACAATCGGAGGGTTGGTTTTTCCGTTGAATATATGAACCTTTACCCCATTAGCATCAAATTCATTTTTGCGAATGCTGCCAGCCACTACCTGTCCGTCATAGCCATCACCATCGCCAATCTCAATCTCAGAAGCATCTTCGCTGTAGAGACAAGACCTGTGAGAGCTAATCATGTGAGCTTTCAACTTTGAAGACAGGAAGAGATTGCCTTCCGTATGCATAGCTCCATTCCAGTTGAAGGTGTCAGCCGGATATAAATCTAAGTCGTAGCGAAACCAAGCTCCCCATTTGTTCCCGCTTATAGACTGACGCGACTGCTGAAACTCTAAAGTTTCAACGCTACGGCTAACGTCATTTAAGTCAATTGCGTAGACATTGACCTGAAAATTTTTCTGCAGAGCTGCATCATCGCTCAAGCTGACAACTTGCCATCCTTCACCTGGATCAAGTGCTGCCGCATCAGCATCAACAGCAAGCGCGGCAGCACATCCATCTCCAGAGTCACTAGACTCCAGAGGATAAGTTCGCGTAACTAAGTTGTCAGCTTTCTTGTTGAGATCAGCAGTCCCATCAACACTAGCTACAACAGTCTCTGTAACCGTTCCATCACCGTCGTCTATCTCAGTACGAGCCTTATCGTTGATCAAAATAGAGTAAACAATCCACTCGTTCTTTTCATCAACAACCCCGTCACCGTTGACATCAGCATTAAATGCCCAAGCATTATCAACCGCATCCGGAGGAGGCACTGTGTTTGCTATTGCTTCAGGACCGTTAATATTTAGAGCAATCTCATCTGGTAGTCGGTAAGGTGTCTCTCCCTTTGGAAACTTTTTAAACAAAGCGCTGACAGGGTCTCCATCGTTCAGCATCATGCTGTTGAGATAGGCACTACTTGGCAGACCCGCTGTAATGCGATTGTCTTCCTTAAATAAAAATTCAATCTTGGCCTTGGCCCGATCGATGGCAGGCGTGGCCGCATTGGTAATGACCTGCTGCTGGCGCTCAATGACTGCCTGCTCAGAGCGGCTATAGGCCCGATATGTCAAAGCTCCCGCTGTTAGTGCCACCATCAGCAGCAGCAAAATAGTCGTCGGCAATACAAAGCCTGCCGTTGCCGCTGCCGGACGACGATTCCATAGCAGCAAATTGCGCAATAAATAAGTAACAACTCGCTTGGTAATGCGCCGGGGTAGCTTTTGAAGATCCCTGATTAGCTTACGGGGTGACATATCTGCCTTCCTGTTCAGCGTTAAATGATTGTTTAGAAAATTAAGCTCGAAAACCGCAGGTCAATGCGATAAGTCTAATAAAACCAACCAGCATAGTCAGCGCGATCGCGCCTTGAGAGGTTGCCCTGAACCTCTTTTTTATAACCGAAGTATGAAGAAACCGAGAAGTACGTTCAGTGAAAATGCTACCCATCTCCTTTCGGGAAACGATCAGGTAGTGTCAAAATACAAGCCTCAATAGCGAAGCACCCCAAATATGGAATTTTGGGAGAAAACATTTCTCCTCCAGTTAAATAGTACACACAGTCTTTAAAGACTGACTTCCGAGAACCTATGGAGTTTTCTTAACCAACTTTATAAATTCCCTTTAGGTCACTCATATCAAAATAGCGAGAGCATAGGTGTAGCTACGCTCTCGCTATGGCTGCTGATGGTCATATTACGGAAGACCCTCACCGCTTTTGTGACTCGTTTAAATCCGAAGCTAGCCTAATACTGATTTAGATTAATCCCAGCTTCTTTAGCCATTGCCTCGATTCCTTTAGACTGCAGCGTCTTGATTGCCTTCGTCGAAATCCGCAGCTTCACCCAGCGGTTGCCAGCCGGCCACCAGATCCGCTTATTTTGCAGATTGGCGTGCTGTAGTCGCTTAGTACGACGATGGGAGTGGGAAACAGCGTAGGCATTGTTCGCCTTTTTCCCGGTCAGTTCACACTTGCGGGCCATGAAATTCTCCAGCCTTTCTAAAATTCAGCATCAAACGCGGCTCTCAATTGTACCGCATTTTTCAATCTCCACCAACCTCTGAGCAATTCGCCGGGCTGCTCCGGCAGTGCCCATGCGGTGACGGCCATTATCAGCGATCGCCGCTAATCGTTTTGGATCAGCCACCAGCGATCGCGCTGCCGCCCCCACCGCCGCTGGCTCCTCCACCAGGCAAACCGAAGGCCCTAGCAGCCTCGCTTGCATCTCAGCAAAGCGACGGGTAAACTGCGGCCCCACCCCCGGCAGCGTAATCGCAGGCTTACCCAAGCCCACCACCTGTTCAGTCGCCGTTCCAGCCATCGCGATCGCCAAATCAGCTCGATGCAAGCAGTCAGCAAAAGCCGTTTTCACCAGCTGGAGCCTTGCGTTTGTAGCATTTTCAGACCGATAAAGCATTTCTGAGGTAGTAGGCTGCCACCCCTGCTGGGTGAGCGCCTGGGCAAAAGGCGACAAAGACAGCGACGGCGCGATCGCGGCCAAAAAAGTGACCGACTTTTCAGAGAGAGTTTGGGCTAGGTCTGCCGCTGCCGCCAAGATCAGCCGCCAGTTTTGATGGGCTTCCGGCACCCGCGATCCAGGGAGTAGCACCACCGTCAGCTCTGAGGCTGCTAAACCCGGCAAAGCAGGCTGGTTGGGGGCTAAGGCATCCATCATCGGATTACCTGCGTAAATAGCCGGGAGCTGCCACTGCCGCAGCCAGTCAGCTGTAAGGCGATCGCGGACAAATACCGCCTGACAGCGAGGCCGCGCCATTAGCCACCGCTCCCAGGGAAAATAAACCGACTTTGGGCGCAGCCAAGCCTGCGAGGGAAGCGGTCCCTGCTCATCGCGCAGCCAATATTCTGACTTAGCCGTCCCGACAAAGCTATAGGGCAAGCCGCTCTGCCAGGCAAACAGCAGCGGCACAATATCGCCGACGGCTAATACCTGTCCGCCAGCGGCAGCCCACTGACGAACGGCCTGAAGCTGATGCCAACTCAAAGACAGCAAACCAGCCTGCAGGTCTTTGCCTAACTGCTGGCTGTCCATGTAGATAAAGCCGCCCGACGGCAAATCCTGGGCCGGGCCTAGCGGCGAGAAACCTTGAGCGCGGTAGGCCGCCCCCTGCCCGACAATTGGCAAAACTGCTATCTCAATCGCCCGATCGAAGTGCTGTAGCGCCTGCAGAATGCGTAGGCCGATACCGTCTTCTCCATGTCCGTTGCTGATGCAAAGTAGCCGCATATCTGCCTTGCTGACAAACTTGCCCCCAAACTTACTTAGCCTGCCGGGGATTTCCGCTAGCCCTTCACGGTAATCTAGCGAAGGATCTTCTGAAAGCTATTTTAATGACTCAGCGGCTGCTCTCTCTTAGTAACGGACATGGGGAAGATCTCAATGCGAGTCTGGTACTGCGATCGCTACAGGCGCTCATACCCAGCCTTACATTCGCTGCTATGCCGCTGGTCGGTCGCGGGAAAGCCTATCGCCGTAGCGATATTCCAGTAGTGGGTCCTACCGCCAGCCTGCCCTCTGGGGGGCTGATCTATACCCATCCCTTCAACTACCTCAAAGACGTTCTAAACGGCCTGATTTGCCTCACCTGGCAGCAGCTTAAAGCCGTCCGTCGCTGTAGCCGCACCTGCCATTTGCTCTTGGCGACCGGCGATATCGTGCCCATTTTAATGGCCTATCTGACGGGCCGCCCCTATGCCGCCTTTTTAGTTTCGACCTCCAGCTTCTATGAAGGGCGACTGCGCCTACCGCTGGTGACTAAGTTTTGCCTGCGATCGCGGCGCTGCCTGCAAATTTTTACCCGTGATGCCTACACCGCTCAGGATTTGAATCGCCAGGGTTTCACCAAAGCCGTGTTTGCGGGCTATCCCATCATGGATGTGCTGACGCCGACGGGCCGGAACTTAGGAATTGACCCGGCACTGCCCATGATTGCCCTGTTGCCCGGTAGCCGCCTACCGGAAGCCTTAGAAAATCTCAAGCTGCAGCTGCGGCTGTGCGAACAGGTGAGACATCTGCAAAAAGCTCAGTTTTGCGCTGCTCTGGTGCCCAGTATTGGGGAAGCAGACTTGCAGGCGATCGCCGCCGCGATCGCCTGGCAGTATACCCCTGGCAAGCTGACTAAAGTTTTAGACCAAAATATCGTTATCGAAGCCTACTGCTACCGGGATGCCTTTGCCGATATTTTGCATCAGTGCAGTTTGGCGATTGGTATGGCCGGAACCGCCGTTGAGCAGGCCGTTGGTTTGGGCAAGCCGGTTGTGCAAATCCCCGGTGTCGGGCCGCAGTTCACCTATCAGTTTGCTGAAGCTCAGATGCGGCTTTTGGGCCGATCTGTCCAGACTGTTGGCCGCAGACGAGCCGACAGGTATACGCTGCAGTTGGCCGCCCGGTGCGTTGCTGAAACCCTTCAAGATTCTGCCTATCTAGCAAGTTGCCGTACTAACGGCTACGAGCGAGTGGGGAAAGCCGGTGGCTCTGCCGCGATCGCCCAGCAGCTCCAAAGGCTACTGGCAGAAATTTCAGCCGACGAATAATGAGCAAAAGGGATAAAAATTTACGAGACTTGACATTTCTTGCACATTGCCAGAGGCAGTGTCACATTAAAGACTAGATTTTAGCTGCTTTCCTGCGGGTACCTAGAGTCGTTAAACTATCGATAGCTATTCACATTACTGCAATCGTCTTTAACCATGTCTGTTGTTAGTCAAGTTATCCTTAACGCTGATGATGAGCTGCGCTATCCAACTACGGGCGAGCTTAAGAGTATTGAATTTTTTCTCAAGTCGGGCGAACAGCGGATGCGCATCGCAGCAGCTTTAGCCGAGAACGAGAAGAAAATTGTCGATCAGGCCAGTCGGGAACTCTGGAAGCGCCGTCCCGACTTTATCGCTCCGGGGGGCAATGCTTATGGGCAGCGGCAGCGGGCGCTTTGTATCCGCGACTATGGCTGGTATCTGCGTCTCATCACCTACGGCCTCATCTCAGGTTCAAAAGAACCGATTGAAAGTATTGGTTTAGTGGGTGTCCGGGAAATGTATAACGCTCTGAACGTGCCGGTTCCAGGGATGGCTGAGGCCATTCGTTGCTTAAAGGAAGCTTCACTGGGGCTGCTTTCTGAGGAAGAGGCTCAAGAGGCGGCACCCTACTTCGACTACATTATCCAGGCAATGTCTTAATCGCTGTTCAGGGCTTAGCAAACCTAACGTCCTCTCCTCATTTTTTCAAAACATCTGTAGCGAACGGACACCTGTTACGCTTAAAGTCCAAGGGCATGGCAAAGCTGTGCCCTTTTTAGATCGCGAGATCGCGCTGCGATCGCAGTGGCATAATTCTTATGACATTTTTGAGGTCTGAACCCAATCGCTGTCGGATTGGCAAAGTCGTTAAGTCTAGCTCCCACTGTGACTATGTGGTGCAGCTAGACGACAGTCTAGAAGTAGATACACCGCCCACTGATGCGGACTATGGCTTCGGCCAGTTCGTCAAGCTGGAAGGCCATCAGCGACACTGGGCCGTAGGCGTGATCTACAACTCCCAGCTTTTTAACCCCATGTTTCTCAACAGTGGCCCGCGTCTCTCTAGCGAGCCAGATCCGATCTTTACGCCCGACCTGATCAACGACACGCGGACGCTGCTGGGGGTTGCGCTGGTGGGCGTCTTCTCTGAGGGCGATCGCCCCTATGGTATTCACGGCATTCCCCGCGCGGTTGTTCCCATCAATACAGCGGTTTATCGCATGGACTTGCGGGAGGTACACCAGTTTCACCAAACGGCTGAAGGTAAATCTCAGTTTTGCTATTACAGCCATCTCTTGCGATCGGGGGGCAACTTTGCCGCCCAGCTTACCCAGCAGGTTCTGAGCGAACTGATCGAGAGCGATCTATTTGCCGGGGCCGATCGGCGGGCGCTAGAGGTGCTTTGCAAAGAACTCTCTTGGAAAAACACGATGGGCGCTATGCGCTAAATAAAAAACCGACAAATCCCGTAGGAGCTGTCGGCCGATTGTGTGTTCCCTGTAGATGACTCGGCTAGAGTTGAGTCATTTACAGTATGTCTAACTACGCCGGAGGACATTGCGATCTGGATCAGTCTTTGATGTGACTCAAATCACAGGCAAGCGGCTGTTCTTGATCGGTGCTCCCCTAACGCTGAGAATTGACGGCTCCAGTTCACCCCTAGCCTTGCATTTTTTGCATATTCATAGGCTTGCGGCGAGGCCAGAGGTCTTGAATAAAGTTTTGCGAAGCCGACTGTCATCATTTTTAGGCTACTTGATGATTCTGAGCGATTCTTCTGGCTGCTAGCAGAGATATCGGCGGTAAAATAAGAGCCTGTATTTTAAATCTGCCTGGTGATTAAGAGCGTATGGTTGCTTCTTCAGTTCCGCCCTTTTCTGCTGACGAAATTGCTGCCGAAGGACTTAAGCCAGGAGAATACGAAGAGATTGTGCAGCGTTTAGGCCGTCATCCCAACCGCGCTGAGCTGGGGATGTTTGGGGTGATGTGGTCTGAGCACTGCTGCTACAAAAACTCGCGGCCCCTGCTGCAGCAGTTCCCCACTGAGGGGCCACGCATCTTAGTGGGACCGGGGGAAAATGCCGGCGTGGTAGATATGGGCGAGGGGCTGAGACTGGCCTTTAAGATTGAGTCTCACAATCATCCTTCTGCCGTGGAGCCATTTCAGGGAGCAGCTACGGGCGTTGGCGGCATTTTGCGCGATATTTTTACGATGGGAGCTCGCCCAATCGCGGTGCTGAATTCCCTCCGATTCGGCAGCTTAGACCAGCCGCGCACCAAACAAATCTTTACTGGGGTTGTTTCTGGAATTGCTCACTATGGCAACTGCTTTGGGGTGCCAACCGTGGGCGGCGAAGTTTATTTTGATCCGGCTTACACAGGTAATCCCTTAGTCAATGCCATGGCTATCGGTCTGATGGAGACGGAAGAGATTGTCAAATCCGGTGCGGCTGGCATTGACAATCCGGTTTTGTATGTCGGTTCGACCACCGGGCGGGATGGCATGGGCGGGGCTAGCTTTGCCAGCGCCGAGCTGACGGACAAGTCAGAGGCCGATCGGCCAGCGGTGCAGGTCGGCGACCCGTTTTTAGAAAAGTCGCTGGTAGAAGCCTGCTTGGAAGCATTTAAGACCGGCGCGGTTGTAGCGGCTCAGGATATGGGCGCAGCGGGGATTACCTGCTCTACGGCTGAGATGGCGGCTAAGGGCGGTGTCGGTATCGATCTTGACCTCGACCTGATTCCGGTGCGGGAGACCGGCATGGTGCCCTATGAGTATTTGCTGTCGGAATCTCAGGAGCGGATGCTGTTTGTGGCTCAGGCGGGGCGTGAGCAAGAGCTAATCGACATTTTCCATCGCTGGGGCCTGCAGGCCGTGGTAGCGGGGCGGGTGATTGCAGAACCGACGGTGCGAATTCGCTTTCAGGGGGCGATCGCCGCTGAAATTCCCGCTACTGCCCTCTCAGACAACACGCCTATCTATCACCGAGATCTGCCAGAAACGCCGCCTGACTATGCCCTACAGGCTTGGCAGTGGTGTGAGTCGGATTTACCGGGCTGTACAGCGGGGGGGATTGAGGTAGGAGGGCAACTCCTAAGCTGGAGTGAGATTACTTTGAGCCTGCTAGCAGCGCCGACAATTGCCTCTAAACAATGGATTTATCGTCAATATGACCATCAGGTGCAAAACAACACGGTGCTGCTGCCCGGCGGCGGTGACGCGGCGATTGTGCGCCTGCGGCCTCAACTCGGTGGCAGTGGAGATGTGAGCAGAGGCGTGGCGGCTACCGTAGACTGCAATGCCCGTTATGTCTACTTAGATCCCTATGAGGGGGCCAAGGCAGCCGTGGCGGAAGCCGCCCGTAACCTGAGCTGTGTTGGGGCCGAACCGCTAGCGGTCACCGACAATCTCAACTTTGGCAGCCCGGAAAACCCCACCGGCTACTGGCAGCTAGCTGAAGCCTGCCGGGGGCTATCAGAGGGCTGTGCGGCCTTTGGGACGCCAGTAACTGGGGGCAATGTTTCGCTGTATAACGAAACTGTCGATAGCCAGGGGCAGCCCCAGCCGATTTATCCCACTCCGGTAGTTGGCATGGTGGGTTTGATCCCTGATCTAAAGCGAGTCTGCGGTCAGGGCTGGCAGGCCGCCGGCGATCGCATTTATTTATTGGGTCTGACCTTTGAGACTCGCTCAGATGAGATGGTGACCCTCGGCGGTTCAGAATACCTGGCCGCTATCCATCAAACGGTGGCAGGCAAGCCGCCTCGAATTGACATGGATTTGGAGCGGCGCGTGCAGCAGGCTTGTCGTTGGGGCGTGCAGCAGGGCTGGGTGCGATCGGCCCATGACTGTGCTGAAGGCGGACTGGCGATCGCCCTGGCAGAAAGCTGCATCAGCGGCCAGCAGGGAGCCGAGATTACGCTGCCGCTGGCGATTGATCAGCGGGGGCTGCGCTGGGACCGGGTGCTGTTTGGTGAAGGTGGTGCCAGGATTATCGTCTCTGTGGCGGCGGAGCAGGCCGCCGCTTGGGAAGCTTATCTACAGGAAACACTGGCTAACACCTGGCTGAGTTTGGGGCAGGTGAGTCCTGAGCAAAGCTTGGTGATTCAAACAGCCGAAGCGGTTCCCCTCATCAGTCTTAGCCTCTTTGATATGCGCGATCGCTGGGCTAAGGCGATTGAACGTCAGCTGGGGCAGTAGGGGGGAAAGACTGGCGATCGCTATCAGTATGCGATCAACCAATCACTGACGGCGGTCGCTCCTTATCCCAGCAGTAGAGTGCTAAAATCCCAATATTAAGAAACCATTAAAAATAAGTCTTGAAAACTTTAAGCCCTATTGCGTCCCTGATTAAAGCGTGAACTTTTATGATGGAGGCAGGCTTTGTGCTTGATTTTTCAGTAATGAGCTGTGCCAGCGCTGTAGCTTACTCGCTGCTTTCTTGTCCCATTCAATGGTCTCCCAGGTGACAGAATCCATGTCTTATCCGTCTACTTTCTCTGAGGTTCCGTCCTCAGCCGCCACTATTAAGTCATCTGGTGCTGACAAACCAGAGGAAGCCTGCGGCGTTTTTGGCGCTTACGCACCAGGGGAAAGCGCAGCCACGCTCACCTATTTTGGCCTCTATTCGCTTCAGCATCGGGGGCAGGAATCGGCGGGCATCGCCACCTTTGAGGGCGATCGCGTCCATTTGCACAAAAACATGGGATTGGTTTCCCAGGTCTTCAGCGACAGCATTTTACAGCAGCTGCCGGGAGAAATTGGCGTCGGCCACACCCGCTATTCCACGACTGGGTCTAGCCGCGTCCTCAACGCTCAGCCTGCCGTCGTAGAGACGCGGCTGGGAACGCTGGCACTGGCTCATAACGGCAACCTGGTCAATACCGCCGATTTGCGAAAAGATCTGTTAGAGCGTGACTGTAATTTGTTGACTACGACCGATTCTGAGATGATTGCCTTTGCGATCGCTGAGGCAGTAAATGACGGTCAGGACTGGGCCAGTGGCGCGATCGCGGCCCTGAAGCAGTGTGAAGGAGCCTTTAGCCTCACGATTGGTACTCCTAAGGGGCTGATGGGCGTCCGCGATCCCCACGGGATTCGGCCTTTGGTTTTAGGCTATCTGGGTGAGCCGCCCGCTACGGAAAATGGCCCGGCTCAGTACATTTTGGCCTCTGAAACCTGCGGCTTAGATATTGTCGGCGCAACGTTTCTGCGGGATATCCATGCCGGCGAGCTGGTTTGGATCGATGAAACTGGCTTGACTTCAATGCAGTGGGCCGAAGAACAGCGCAAGCTCTGCATCTTTGAAATGATTTATTTTGCCCGGCCTGATAGCGTGGTCAATGATGAGAGCCTCTACAGCTATCGTCTGCGTCTGGGACAGCGGCTGGCCAAAGAATCTCCTGCCGACGTGGATTTAATTATTGCAGTGCCGGACTCCGGGGTGCCAGCGGCGATTGGCTTTTCTCAGGCTTCCGGGATTCCCTATGCGGAGGGGCTGATCAAAAATCGCTATGTAGGGCGCACTTTTATTCAGCCAACCCAGAAAATGCGAGAAGCGGGCATTCGGATGAAGTTAAATCCGCTAAAGGACGTACTAGAAGGCAAGCGGATTGTGATCGTGGACGATTCAATTGTGCGGGGTACTACCAGCCGCAAAATTGTTAAAACCCTACGGGATGCGGGGGCGACTGAGGTCCACATGCGCATTTCTTCGCCGCCTGTGACCCATCCCTGCTTCTACGGCATTGATACTGACAATCAGGATCAGCTCATTGCCGCCACCAAGTCAGTCAAAGAGATTGAGGCCCAGATTGAAGTAGATTCTCTGGCCTATCTAAGCTGGGAAGGCATGTTAGAAGCCACTGAGCAAGACCCCAACAGCTTTTGCTCGGCCTGCTTTACCGGCAACTATCCGGTGCAAATCCCGGAGCCGTTTAAGCGCTCTAAGCTGGCTTTAGAGAAAAAGATGGCGGCAGCGGCCTCTAGCTAGTGGCTGCTTTGCTCGGACGGATAGGAGTAAGCATCGTACTGGGGATGAAATCTGGGATGGAGCAGCCGCTGCACGGGGCGATCGCCCTTGAGATGCTGCTCCACAATTTCGGCTACGTCAGTGACCTTGACGCGGCAGTACCAGGTATTATCGGGCATCACTTTGACGGTTGGGCCGGAGCCACACTGCCCCAAACATTCGCTGGGGCTAATAAATACGGGTAGCTCAGTCTGTGCCCGAAAAGCCGCTAGCACCTGATCGGCTTCACTTCTCAAGCCCGTTTGAATGACCGGTTCGGCAAAGTTCATGCTTCGACTTAAAGTCTTCACCGCAGCGGCGGCGGTGGACGTAGTCAGCAAGTTGTTGGACTACTTGGCTAAATAATTTCCGCATCCGATCTTACGATGCTCGCTAGCGGTGGCTGAATGCGTTGACACAGACGTTGAAGACTAAGACTGGGGTTAAGAGTTGGCGAGTTCGCAGCGACACAGAACCAGACAGTTTTAGCGAGGACGAACTCTTCACTTCGGCTAGTCCACGATCGTCGAAAAGCCCGTGTCTGACTCGATGGGCATAAATAGTCGGGGTCGCTTACAAACCCCGTCACACCGAGGCCGGGCTGGCAGTTTCACTACGGGCTATTATGAACCATGACGGCGCAGTTCCAGTGACTGCATCGGCTTTAACACCTCGTCGTAGAGTTCCCGCTAGCGGGGC
>NZ_JASATW010000006.1:48513-82242 GCF_030405905.1 Sphaerothrix gracilis Ecp01 | reverse complement strand
AATTGTTAAAACCCTACGGGATGCGGGGGCGACTGAGGTCCACATGCGCATTTCTTCGCCGCCTGTGACCCATCCCTGCTTCTACGGCATTGATACTGACAATCAGGATCAGCTCATTGCCGCCACCAAGTCAGTCAAAGAGATTGAGGCCCAGATTGAAGTAGATTCTCTGGCCTATCTAAGCTGGGAAGGCATGTTAGAAGCCACTGAGCAAGACCCCAACAGCTTTTGCTCGGCCTGCTTTACCGGCAACTATCCGGTGCAAATCCCGGAGCCGTTTAAGCGCTCTAAGCTGGCTTTAGAGAAAAAGATGGCGGCAGCGGCCTCTAGCTAGTGGCTGCTTTGCTCGGACGGATAGGAGTAAGCATCGTACTGGGGATGAAATCTGGGATGGAGCAGCCGCTGTACGGGGCGATCGCCCTTGAGATGCTGCTCCACAATTTCGGCTACGTCAGTGACCTTGACGCGGCAGTACCAAGTATTATCGGGCATCACTTTGACGGTCGGGCCGGAGCCACACTGCCCCAAACATTCGCTGGGGCTGATAAATACGGGTAGCTCAGTCTGTGCCCGAAAAGCTGCTAGCACCTGATCGGCTTCACTTCTCAAGCAGGAGCGATTTTGACAGACCAAGACACAGCGACGCTTGAGCGGTTGAGAATTGGGGTCAGAATCAGAAGTTGCAGACACAGTTGCGTAAGTCGGTGGCGATCGCTCGTAGCATTCTAGCCTACGCCTTTAATAAATCGGTTCATCAGGTTGTTGAACGACTGATGCAGGTGGCGGCGGCGACGCCACTTCTGAAATTCAGCTTCGTACTTGAAACGGCTTGGCCAGTAAGTTTGCCAAGCGTGGAGTGAGAGTCCTAGTCCCCAAGCTAGCAGGATATAAAGCGACCAAGACAGGCCGCCACCCGTCAGCAAATTCAGCGCGACTAAGAAGATATTGACCACTGTGTAGCGAATCAGGTGGTGCTGAAACCGCTGCTGCCGGTAGCGGTCGAAAGTTCGCTGATCGCTGATTTCGCCTTTGCGCTGCTGCCACTCTTGCTCTGCTGCCGCCAGGGTTGACTGGGCAATGCCCAGTTCGCCCGCAATTTCTAAAAGCTGATCGCGGGTCAGTTCGCCCGCTTCAGTATCTTTGGCGATCGCAATCTGCAAAATTTGCTGGGCGTCCTCAGAGGGGTATAAAACATCCATAGCGTCTCGGCAGCTCAAAGTTCTCTGACTCTCTTCTTTTGTTATAAAAGATATTTCCGCTAGCTAACCCTAAAAATAGGGAGGGAAATCCCACCCAAATCGTGGGTAAATGCTAAAAGCATAAATTTCTACGTGAATGAATTTAACCGATTTGGCCTTTCAGCCAGCGCTGCAGCAGGCTCAGCTTATACGCTCTGGAGAAGTCTCTCCTTTAGCGCTAGCCGAACTTTATCTAGATCGGATCGAGGCGCTCAACCCACAGCTTGGCAGCTATTTTACCGTAATGGCCGAGCGCGCGATCGCGGATGCTAAGGCTAAAACCGAACACCTGACCCTAACCGCCACCGCCGACTTGCCCCCATTTTTTGGCGTTCCCATCTCGGTGAAAGACCTCAACCCGGTGGCAGGCGTCCCCTGTAGCTATGGTATCCGCTTTGCCCGCGATCGCATAGCCGAGCAGGACGATACCCTGGTGCAGCGGCTCCGCAAAGCAGGCTTTGTCATTCTTGGTAAGACGGCCACCTCTCAGCTAGGCTCTTTTCCCTACACTGAACCACCCGGATTTCCACCCGCCCGCAATCCCTGGCATTTGGACTATACGCCGGGTGGCTCTAGCGGTGGCGCAGCGGCAGCGCTAGCGGCGGGACTCTGTGCTATCTCTCAGGGATCCGACGGGGGGGGATCCCTGCGCGGCCCGGCTAGCTGCTGTGGGCTAGTCGGCCTCAAGCCGTCGCGGGGACGGGTCAGCTTTGCGCCGGTGGGGGAGCGGCTCAATGGCCTAGCCAGCAACGGGCCGCTGAGCCGCACCGTGGCCGATGGAGCGGCTTTGCTGGATGTAATTTCGGGCTACATTGTGGGCGATCCTTACTGGCTACCCGATCCAGAACCTTCATTTCTAGCGTGGACGCGGCGATCGCCGGGGCAGTTGCGCATTGGCTATCTCACCGCCCTTGATCCCATTGGGGAAGCTCACCCGACCTGTCGGCAGGCGGTTTTAGACACGGCCACCCGGTTAGAAGAGTTGGGGCATACCGTGGAGGAAACCCGTCGTCCTGACTTTAGCGCTCTGATTGAGCCGTTTACCGTGGTGTGGCAGTGCGTCATTGCTGAAGCCAATGTGCCCTGGTTTGCCCTAGAGCGAGTCAACCGCTGGCTGTTAAAGCGGGCGAAGCGAGTTGACAGCGGTGCTTACCTGCGAGCAGTTAGCCAGCTGCAGGTCGTGGCCCGTCAGATTGTCAAATTTTCTCAGCCTTACGATGTGCTGCTGCTGCCTGTCTATATGGCGCCGACGGTGGAGGTGGGACAGTGGCAGCGGCTACGTCCGGCCCAAGTTCTAGAAAATATTATTCACTGGATTGCTCCCTGTCCGCCCTTTAATGCCAGCGGCCAGCCAGCCCTGTCGCTACCAGCCGGATTTGACGAGCGGGGATTACCCGTTGGCGTTCAGCTTGTGGGGCGTCCGGCAGCGGAGACCGTGCTTCTATCCCTAGCAGCTCAGCTAGAGGCGGCCTATCCCTGGGCGCAGCACAGACCGGCGATCGCTGAGCTGAAGCATTGACTGTAAACGACCGCTAGCTCAGGGTATGAATTTTGAGAAAGTTGGTACCCTGGGGCGTGCGGGTGGGAATGCCGCCCATAATTAACACCTTGTCTCCCGGTTCAGCAAGATGACGCTCTAGCAAAATACTCTGGGCCTGAGTGACTAAATCCTCAAAAGTTGTTGTCGCCTCTTCCACCAGTACAGGCTTGACCCCCCAAACCAGGTTGAGCCGGTGGTAAACATCGCGGTTAGGCGTGAGGGCGACGACTGGGGCTTGGGGCCGTTCGCCGGCGGCAATCATCGCCGTGTAGCCCGTGGTGGTGAAGGTGACGATGCACTGAAAATCTAGAATGCTGTCTAGCGTATTGAGCGCTTCGCTGAGGGCGTGGGTTTCGTCATTCTTAGCTGGGGGATTGTTAACGAATTCAATGTCTTGCTCAATGTCAATCGCAATCCGGGCTAGCATTTTGACGGCTCCCAGCGGATATTTGCCAATGGCTGACTCTCCTGAGAGCATGACCGCGTCTGTCCCATCAATAATGGCGTTGGCGACATCGCTGGCCTCAGCGCGAGTCGGGCGCGGATTGTAAATCATGCTCTCTAGCATTTGGGTGGCCGTAATCACCGGAATGCTGCGCTGGTTGCAGGCGCGGATGATACGCTTTTGCAGGGTCGGCACCTTCTCCGGCTTCATTTCTACCCCCAAGTCTCCTCTGGCGACCATCACCATGTCACAGGCAGCGAGGATGTCTTCTAGATTGGCGATCGCCTGCGGTTTTTCAATCTTGGCCAGGATGGGCACATCCGCGCCGCTCTGCTGGATTAGCTCCCTGAGCGTCTGCACGTCTGCACCCCGACGCACAAAGCTGAGGGAAATAATATCGACTCCCTGCTCTAGGCCAAAGGCTAAATCCTGCTTGTCCTTCTCAGTCAGCGACGGTAGCCGTAGATCGAGGGCGGGTAAATTAACCCCTTTGCGGCTTTTAAGTTCGCCCCCCGCCACCACTTCGCAGTAGACCTGATCTGCCTGAATCTTTTCTACCTGCAGCTCCAGCAGGCCATCATCAATTAAAATCTGCATTCCTGGCTGGGCCTCTGCTGCTAGATGCGGATAGTCAATAGAAACGGTTCCCGCCTGCTCTTTATAGCTGGCCGCTGGCATTAAGATGAGCGGCTGCCCTGGGCTTAGTTCTAGCGGCTGATCACCTGGTAGGTGTCCCACTCGGATTTTTGGCCCTTGTAAATCCTGCAGGAGCGTAATCGGGGTTTCTAACTCTTGGGAAACCGATCGCAGTTGCGCAATCGTTTCTGCGTGGTCGCCATAGCTGCCGTGAGAAAAATTTAGCCGCGCTACGCTCATGCCCGCTAGCGCCATTTGCCGGATCGTTTCGCGCGATCGCGTCGCTGGCCCCATCGTGGCCACAATCTTAGTACGGTGAACTAAAGGCTTCATAGAAACGCTGAGGATTAATTAGAAAGTTTGCGGTCTGAACTTTTACTCAAAACTTTATGCACTAAAGCGGGCATCTTCATTACAGCTTTGCTCATGCCAGTAAATGCACCCGGTATGCTCATAACAACGCTAGTTGAATCAGCGTTCAGCTTTATTTAACTGGAGAGTGTTGTTTCCTGCCTGTTGGCTAGACTACCCCGTTCAATCAAGCTGCTAGGAAACAGGCGCTTTATGGTTTCTGCCCAGCCGAACTCATGGACATCAGTTCAGTTTTTGACTTGAGAACCCCATCCGTGTTGAACCGCTATTAGTATTTGAGTTTAGATTCAGTTATTAAGTTTTTTATGACTAGCCGACGATGAAGCTGATTATTCAAATCCCTTGCTACAACGAAGAGGCCACGCTCGGCGTTACGCTCTCAGAACTACCGCGCCAAATTCCCGGCATCGATCAAGTTGAATGGCTAATTATCAACGATGGCAGCACCGATCGCACCGTAGACGTAGCGCGGGAATGGGGGGTTGACCATATTGTTAGCTTTGATTACAACCAGGGATTAGCTAAAGGTTTTATGGCGGGGCTGGAAGCCTGTCTTAAAGCGGGCGCTGACATCATCGTCAACACCGATGCTGACAATCAGTACTATGCTGGCGATATTCCCCGGCTAGTAGAGCCAATCGTTCGGGGCGAAGCAGAGATTGTAGTCGGGGCCCGTCCCATTCGCCAGATTAAACACTTTTCACCCATCAAGAAGTTTCTGCAGGGCTTGGGCAGCTGGGCCGTTCGAGTTGCTAGCAATACGTCCGTGGCCGATGCTCCCAGTGGCTTCCGCGCCTTCAGCCGCACGGCAGCGCTACAGTTCAATGTCTTCAACGAATATACCTACACCCTAGAGACCATCATTCAGGCCGGGCAGAAGGGCATGGCGATCGTGTCGGTGCCGATTCGGACTAACGGCTATCTGCGTCCCTCTCGCCTGGTTAAGAGCATCTGGGCCTACGTGCAGCGATCGCTGCTGACCATCGTTCGTATCTTTATCACCTACCGACCGCTCCAGTTTTTTACCTGGCTGGGCGCAATTCCGCTGGTCGCAGGCATCTTGCTGGGCGTGCGCTGGCTGGTGCTGTTTTTTATATTTGACACGACTCGCACCCACGTTCCCAGCCTCATCCTGACCGCCATTCTGATTTTGGTGGGTTTTCAGCTCTGCATCTTTGGCTTAGTGGCAGATTTGCTCTCGGTCAATCGCAAGCTGCTAGAAGATATTCAGCTCCGACTGCGCCGCTCTGAAATTGAAGCCCATCTACAGCGTAAGAAAGTAAAGACGCATGACTAGAGATTTGTTTGCCCAAGCCGCCCTAGCCCAAATTCCCAAAATCTTGACTCTGCAGGATCGTAATCCCCACAGCCCCACCTATGGCTGCTTCGATCGCAACTTCTGGCAGTACAAGATTATTGACTTTCCCTGCGGCATGTCTCAGGAGTTTGTCTGGCCGCTGGCGCTGGCCTACGACACGAATTCCCCTGACAACCCGTTTTACCAGGAGCCAAAGCTGCGGGACTGGGTGGAGGCAGGTATTGTCTATGCGGCTAGAAGCGCTCACGCTGATGGTTCCTGTGATGACTACTTCCCGTTTGAGCGGGCTAGCGGAGCAGCGGCGTTTTCGCTGCTGGCCTGTCTAGAAAGCTATCAGCTCATGGGCTTAGAAAATTCGATCGCGCTGAAGTTTTTTGAAAAGCGGGCGGACTGGCTGGCCCACCATCTAGAGAGCGGTCGTCTCACAAATCACCAAGCCCTGATTGCCCTTTGCCTGGAACTCACCGGACGGCTACTACAGACCCAAAAATGGGAAACCGCCATTCGCCAACGGATTGATTTGGTTTTTTCTTGGCAAAACCCGGAAGGCTGGTTTCAGGAATACGAAGGCTGTGATCCGGGCTATCACACCCTGACAATTTCCTGCCTGGCCCGACTCTATCAGTTGCGACCTAGCGCTCAGCTCAAAGATGCGATCGCCAAAGGCATCATCCTCGCGTCTTACTTTGTCCATCCTGACGGCTCCTATGGCGGCGAGTACACCAGCCGCAACACCTACAACTTCTTCCCCCACGGCTTTGAGCTAGCCGGGCAGTGGATGCCAGAAGCCCTCAGTATCAACGATCGCTTTTTGAAAGGTCTAGCTAGAGGTTTAGGCGCTTGCTATGCCGATGACCACATCGTCGGCCATCACACCTGGAACTATCTGCTGGCCTGGCGGGACTTTGTCCGCGATCGCCCCCCTACAAAGCTGCCTGCTCCGGGGCGCGTCTGGCTGGAAGAGGCCCGCATCCTGATCGATCAACGGCAGGACACCAAGCTGTACCTAGGGCTGAACAAAGGCGGCACGTTTAAGTTTTTTCAGGGGGAGCACCTCGTCACCTCGGATACCCAGTTTTCGCTGCTGGTGCGGCAGGATGGCAAGCTAAAAAATGCCGTGGGGCATCTGGTTGGCCCCTATCAGATTCAGGTAGGTGAAGACGAAATTCAAATTCGCGGAGCGCTAGGCTGGGCCAAGCAAAAACAGATGACACCGCTGAACCTGATGATTCTGCGGGTGGTGATGCTGACGGTGGGCCGTTTTTTCCCCAATTTGATTCGCAAGCTGCTGCAAAAGGTACTGATTACCGGCAAAAAGCCAGCACCGTTTGAGTTTGTCCGCGCCTTTCGCTGGCAAAACGGCCAGTGGCATGTGACTGATGAGCTGAGGACGGATAACTGGGACGCGGTGGTTTCTGGCGGCATTGGGGTAGATCAAACTTCTATTTACGTGGTGATGAGCCGCACCTTCCAGCGCGGTCAGCTACAGCCCTGGCTCGATCTCACGCCGCAAATTCGTCAACTACAGCCCGGACAACCCCTGAAGGTGGAGCGATCGCTATAGTCATGAAACGCATTATTTCTCTTGTTGTCAGCCTCGGTATTCTGGTCATCATTTATACCCGGATTGACGTGGCTAATCTCATTGACGTGTTTCAGAATTCTGATCCGCTGTGGATGGTGGTTAGCTTAGGCATGGTGATTCCGATTACGGCGGTGACCTCCTGGCGGCTGCAGCAGATTGTGCCCTCTAAGGCGAAGCTGGGCTTCGGTGAAGCTAACAAGCTGATCCTGGCGGCGAGTACGCTGAATATGGTGCTACCTTCCAAAATGGGAGACATCGCTAAGGCCTATTTCATGCGCGATCGCGGTAATCTCAGCGGTTCTTTGTCTCTGTCCATCGTGGTGTTTGAAAAGGCCAGCGATATGCTGTCGCTGCTGCTGTGGTGTGCTTTTGGCCTTCTACTTTACCCGCAAAAGGACTTTCTCTTTTGGGTGATGACGGTAGGGGTCGTTGGCGGTCTCATTCTAGGGATGCTGCTGCTGGGCTCTAAAGCCTTTGCCCAGTTTTTCTTTCAGCTCGCCAAGAGAATTGCCCCCAAAAAGATTAAGCAAAAGCTCCATACCATGCAGGTTTCCTGGAGCGAGATGCACGATTACTTCTGGGGCGATTCGCGGCAGTTGGCGGTGATTTCCCTCACTTCTATCTTTATTTGGTTCCTGCACCTGCTGCAAATTTGGTTCTTTATTTTGGCCTTGCAGGCTTATACTCCTTTCCTGACTAACCTAGCCCTGTCACCCTTAGCAATTCTGGCCGGGCTGTTGCCGCTGACCTTTGCCGGTGTGGGCACCCGTGATGCGGCGCTGGTTGCCTTTTACGCACCCTACTTTGACGCCGCGACTGGAGCCGCTTTGGGTTTGCTCTGTACCTCTCGCTATTTCTTACCTGCAGTGGGCGGTTTACCTTTCCTCAGCCAGTATATTTCGGCGGTCAAAGCCTTCAAAAAGCCGCTACGACCTAAAACTATCAATCGGTCATAGGGAGCTAAACGCTTAAGTCTGATCGTCGATAGGTGCTTCAGAGATAGGCAGCTCAAAGTAAAAGGTGCTGCCCTGCCCTGGTTCAGAGCTCACCCAAAGACGACCTTCATGTCTATCGATGATGCGGCGACAGAGCGCTAGCCCGATGCCGCTGCCCGGTGTCAAGCTTTGATGGCTGCGGTGAAAAAGAACAAAGATTTTTTCTAAATCCTCAGTCGGAATGCCTAAGCCATTGTCGAGGACTTGAAATTGCCAAATATCAGCCAGTTCTTGAGCTGAAATATGGACTGTAGGAATTTCGGCTGAGTTGTGCACAATGGCATTTTTAATCAAATTGCCAACAAGCTGGCTGAGTAAAGAGTAGTTGCCGTATACCGTTGGCAGTTCCGTCCAGCTCACATCAGCGTTCCGTTCAGCGATGAGAGGTTGAAGGTCTGCCACAGCATTGTCGAGAACAGCCTGCATGTCTACAGGTTCAAAAATATTGCGGCTGCGAGACTTGAGCTTGCCGTATTCCAGCAGCGCAGTGAGCGTCCTATCTAGGTTGGCTGCGTTGCGCTGTCCCAACTGCAGAAACCGCTGACGCTTCTCCTCCGAAAAATTGTACGACAGCATATTCAGGCTGGTTTGCACTATTCCCAAGGGCGATCGCAGTTCGTGGGCGGCAGTGTGGCAAAAATCTTCTAAAGTCTGATTGCTTTCTCTAAGCTGCTGCAGAGTATCTCGTAGCGCATATTGTCGCCGCCGATTTTGCAAGCAAGATTGAACGACGGAAATAAAAACGTGGGGCTTAATTGGCGTTTCTAGCAGTACCAAGCTGCCCACATAGTTCAAGGTATGCACAAAGGATAGACAGGCTGGAAACCGCTGACAGTCCTTCAGTAGAAGAATCACCGGAATGTCTGACCACTCTGGCTGCTGATTGAGATATTCAATCAGCTGTCGCGCCGTGTTCTCAGTGACGAGCACTTCTTCTGTCAGCACGACTAAAGCAGCTTCATCACAGATAGCCTCGGCGACGGCCTGGACGGTGGGCGAATTTAGACAGACAAAGCCGTGTTTTTCCAGAACTTGCCGCAGGACGACTGCATTGCGACCAGCCTGAGCTGATAAAACAATACGCTCAGAACTTATCTCAGATGGGGCAGTTGGGCTATTGCTAGTCATCTGTCTGAAACAACTGGCGGGACTCACCAACGTAATTAGGCATTCCAGACAAAATGCCTGTGAACTGGCTGAGAGGTTCGCCTACCTGGATGCCATTAGGCTGAAAATTGAGAGCACGAATTCGTTTTTCGTGAGAGCCATAGCGCTTTTTGTAGACGCTGATGGCCTGCCGTAAACTGCCTTCTGCCTCAAAGTGCCGTAGTAGCAGAACGGTGTCAGCTAGATAGCTGATATCTACTGGAACTTCCAAATTGGAGCCGACAACACCGTGCTGCGCCACAACCAAAAAAGATAGCACTCCCTGACGGCTGAGAAATAGCAGCAGCTCATGCATTTGAGTCAGCAGATATTGCTCGCTAGGCATGGAATTGAAGTACCCGGTTAGGGTATCTATAATGACCAGCTTCGCGCCCCAGTCAATCACGTCTCGTCGTATCCGATTGAGCAGTCTACCCGGCGTAATGCCGTTCAAGTTTATTTCATGGAAGCGTACCTGATCTTGCTCGATGAAAGGAGCAAGATCCATGCCCAGGCCAGCAGAGCGCTGCTTCAGGGTATGCACTAGCTCGTCAAACAGGAAAAAACTAGCCTTGGCCCCTTGACGCATAAAGTTTTGAGCAAACAGCGTGGCGGTTGAAGTCTTACCGGTTCCGGAAGGACCCAGCAGCAAACAGGATGTCCCTGTTTGCAAACCACCGCCAAGCAAAATATCAAGTTCTTTAACGCCGCTGGTAACCGTTTCGCCCTCAAAGTCTATTGGAGTAGTTTTCTCTGACAGGATTGGATAAACCCGCAGACCCTGCTCAGAAATTTTCATGTCGTGATTGCCCTGGCGGTAATTACTGCCGCGAATTTTGGCGATGTATAAATAGCGGCGCATATCGCCGTAGTCGGTCACAACTGTTGAAAGACGAATAACACCGTGTGCTATTGCCTCAAGTTCTTTATCCCCAGGGGCCAGTTCTTGCGTGTCGGTGAGCATGACGGTGATGTCACGACTCGATAAATAGTCTCGTAGGGTTAAGATCTGCCGCCGATAAGTAAGCGGATCGTTAGCGAGCAGTCGCAGGTAGGAAATACTGTCAAAGACGACTCGGCTGGGCTGGGCCTCTTCGATGGTCTGCGCAAAGGCAGTCATCGTATCTTCTAGCTCAATCTCTGAGGTATCAAAGATGGTTTGGCGTTCTGTAATGTATTTCAGGGCTTGAGCACTGCTCAATTCTTGAAAGAGAATTTTATCTGTTTGAATATTGACGGAGAAAGCGGTTTGCTTCAAGCTCTCTACCCGCTGGGAAAGCGCAATACAAAGCACCTTTTCGCCAGCTTGAGCTCCAGCCTGTAAAAAATGCAGTGCTAAAACAGTCTTTCCGCTGCCCGGAACACCATTGACAACATAAAGCTCCCCCTTAGGTAGCCCCCCTTGCAGAATGCTGTCTAAAGATGCAATTCCCGTTGAAACTCGGTCTAATTGCTGCGACGCATTCACCATTTTGTCTTTTTATGTCTTACCGACAACTTTCTAAATCAAAGGAAATTTTAGTACACTTTGGTTTGCATGTCGTTACGCTGCCGTTCCCAGCAAACGTAACTGGTGACTAGCTGAGCTGCACGACGGCCTGATCGCTGAGCAGGAAGCGATTAGTCAAAATGTCCTCCACCGTAATCCGCAGAAAGCGATCGGCATCAATGCGGAAATAGACCCGAACGCGATCGCTGCCCGGAAAGCCCGGCGGATCGAGGGTGGCGATTGTGCGGGCGCCAGCGCGATCGTTGAGGGGCTGTACCTGGGTCGCGCCGCTGCGAATTTGACGGGTCACTAGGCGATCGCCTTCAAAATAGACTTCAGTGCGGGTTTCCTCATCTCCCAGTTCCCCTAGAATTAGCTCAATACTGGGCTGGTTTTCAGTCGAGGCTCCTAGCAGCAGTTCCACTGGCTTTTCCATCGGGTAGGCTTGACCTTGCCGAATAATAGGATGCCAGCTATGGCAGTTCTGCCGCCGATCCCAGTAGCGAATGCCGTAGCTGTGATAGAGAAAGTCTTCAACCTCAACGCCCTGCTGCAGCCGCAGAGCACCGTGGGCGATCGCTTCAAACGGGCGATCGCTGCGAATTTTTTCTGCTGGAAAATGGCGCTGAATCCAGTTGCGGACGGCGGGCATTTGGGCTGTACCGCCTACTAACAGCACCGCGTCAATTTGCTCCGACGCTACGGCCTGCTGCTGGGCCTGCTGGAGTACCTGTTCCAGCTTGCGATCGAGGCGCTGAAAAAACTGGTTTTCACCCAGAATTGTCTCTAGCTGCGATCGCTCTAGGGACAGTTCGTAGCTTTCTAAGGTTTCGTCATTGAAGTAAACCTCGGTCGCCTGCTCCTGGCTAGAGAGCTTAATTTTCAGCCGCTCAGCCATGCGTAACGTCAAAGGGCTGGGGGCAATGCCCTGGGTTTGTTCAAAGTAGTCTGTCAGCCAGTGATCAATGTCGGCACCGCCTACAGCTTCCCCTGCTTTAGCCAGCACTCTCGCTGTCTGTACCTGCTGGCCTGACTTTTGGGCTAGAGACTGCTGGCCCCACTTGAGCAAAAAGCCCAACGGTTTACCGCTGGCTGGGGCTGCGAGCTGCACCAGGGAAAGATCCAGCGTGCCCCCGCCAAAGTCAATCACCAGCAGGGTTTCACCCCCAGCTAATCCATAGCCTAAAGCGGCGGCTGTTGGCTCATCTAGCATTCTTACCTGCTGAATATCCAGGCTCTGACAGACCTGTCCCAGCCAGCTGCGATAGGCTTCAAAGCTGTCTACCGGCACCGTAAAAATTAAAGATTCCGGCGATTCATCGGCGGCCGCAAGCTGCTGCAGGACTTGCTGAATAAACCACTGCCCCACCTGCTCAAAGCTCAGCACCTGACCGTCGAGATCCGGCAGGAAGCCCTGAATATTGGTGCCAATACCGCGCTTGAAGTTGCGGAAAAAGCGGGTGTCTTGAGCCAAATCCAGGCCGCGATCGCGGACGGCCTGACCAATAACCACCTCTGGAGTCTGCGCATCCTTGACATAAACCAGGCTCGGAATCAGCGGCGGATTGTCACCGAGCTGCTGGGCTAGGACAGCTAAAGACAGGGTTTCAGGCTGCTGCGTGGCTGTATTCCAGCGGGCCAGTACCGTATTGCTCGTGCCAAAATCAATCGCAACCGTCATTTCAAGCCGTGTCAGGAAAGGTCAATGTCTGCTGACTTTCCATTAATTCACTAAACCTTATCTCGGATCAAGCCGAGGTGCTGCAAATTCTCCAATTAGGGCCAAGACGCTGATAAACTGTGGAGTGGTTTGAGTAGTAGTGATTGTGGCAAATCTGGCAAAATTAGGTATGGAAATTGGACAACGGGTAAAGGTCTATCGGCTCCGGGATCGGGTCTCCCCTGAGATTGGTCAGCGTCTAGGTCAAACTGGCGTGATTGAACAGTACAAAATGGTGGATGGCAGCGGCGTAGGTGTCGTGGTTAAATTTGATGACAACTTTAGTACCTGGTTTTTTGAAGACGAACTGAAGCCAGCTTAACAATCACAATGGCCTTTATTCTGACATTTCTCGGCAAGGGCGGCACCGGGCGCACGCTGAGCGCGATCGCGGCTGCTAAGCGTCTGGCTCAGCAGGGCAAACGAGTTTTGCTGGCAATTCAAGATCCCAGTCCGGTGCCGGGTCAGCTTTTGAACTTTGACCTCAGCATCGAACCGCAGCCGTTGGAAGCTCACATAGAGGTGGTGCAGTTTCAGTCGGCGGCGCTGCTGGAGCAGAGCTGGGAACAGCTCAAAGCCTTAGAAGCTCAGTATTTGCGGACGCCTTTTTTCAAAGCGGTTTACGGCGAAGAACTGGGCATTTTGCCGGGAATGGACAGCGCTTTAGCGCTCAACGCGCTGCGAGAATATGACGCCAGCGGCCATTATGATGCCATCGTCTACGATGGTTTAGGCGGTATCACCATGCTGCGGATGTGGGGTATGCCGGAGATTTTGAGCTGGTACATTCGTCGCTTTCGCCAGGTATTTCAAAACTCTGATTTAGGCAGGACCCTGTCTCCCTTCGTGCAGCCTGTCGCCAGCGCTGTGCTCAACGTAGATTGGTCAGGCAGCCTGGTCGATCAGCAAACCAACCAGGTCAATGACCTGATGGCCCAGGGACGGCAGGCAGTTAACGATCCGGCGCGAGTGGCGGCCTATTTGGTAACGACGCCAAATCCAGCAGCGATCGCCACGGCGCGCTATCTCTGGGGCAGCGCTCAGCAAGTGGGACTGACCGTAGGAGGCGTGATTGCCAGTATGGCCAGCCCAGGTGAGATTCAAGCATCTGAATTTGCTCCGTTAGCCATTAGCCCCGTGCCTGCTTGGCAGCCCTCAGAATGGCAGCCGCTGACCGAGGCTATGCCCAACTTTGATCAGGCCATGCAGATGCCGCGCCCGGTGGCTGTAGACGTGGCGAGCCGACAAGTGCGGTTGTTCTTGCCCAGCTTTGACAAGCGACAGGTGAAGCTGACCCAGTATGGGCCGGAAGTGACGATTGAGGCGGGCGATCAGCGCCGCAACATTTTGCTGCCGCCGGAGCTACAGGGGCAATCTGTCTCTGGGGCTAAGTTTCAGGCCCCTTATCTAATCATTTCTTTTTGAGGAGCCTGCCGGAGTCGTCAAGTCGTGTCACCATAGGCATAAGCTAGCGAGCTTTGCTGGCTGATGGCATTATCTAATGCCTGGTTTGCTGAGATTATTTGCCGATTTTTTGAGACAGCACTATGTCTGAGAAGGGATCTGAACTGTCAGCCGAAACCCTATCGGCCGAGCCGGTAGCGGGGGCCGGGGCTACCGCAGCCGCTAAGGGCAGCAAAACCCGTCAGCTTCTCGGCATGAAGGGGGCCGAAGCCGGAGAAACCTCCATCTGGAAAATCCGTCTGCAGTTGATGAAGCCAATTACCTGGATTCCGCTGATCTGGGGCGTGGTTTGCGGCGCGGCTTCTTCGGGAAACTATCGCTGGAGCTTTGAGTACGTACTGATTGCAGCAGCCTGTATGCTGCTCTCTGGCCCGTTGCTGACGGGCTATACGCAGACGCTCAATGACTTCTACGATCGCGAGATTGATGCTATTAACGAACCCTATCGCCCGATTCCATCCGGCGCGATTTCGATTCCCCAAGTCGTGACGCAGATTTTAGGGTTGCTGATTGCGGGTTTGGCAGTCGCCTACGGCTTAGATCGTTGGGCCGGGCACTCGTTTCCCACGATCACCGTGCTGGCCCTAGGCGGCTCATTCCTGTCCTATATCTACTCCGCGCCGCCGCTGAAGCTGAAGCAGAATGGCTGGCTAGGCAACTATGCCCTGGGGGCTAGCTATATTGCTCTGCCCTGGTGGGCTGGACATGCCCTGTTTGGTGATTTGAACCCAACTATTATGGTGCTGACCCTGATTTACAGCATGGCGGGCTTAGGCATTGCGGTGGTGAATGACTTTAAGAGCGTTGAAGGCGATCGCCAGTTAGGACTTAACTCCCTGCCGGTGATGTTTGGCATCACCACGGCGGCCTGGATTTGCGTTTTGATGATCGACCTGTTTCAGGGGGGCATCGCTGCCTACCTGATGGGAATTCACCAAAATCTCTATGCCGTGCTGCTAATTTTGCTGATTGTGCCGCAAATTACCTTTCAGGACATGTACTTTTTGCGGGATCCGCTGGAAAACGATGTGAAGTATCAGGCCAGCGCCCAGCCTTTTCTTGTTCTAGGCATGTTAGTAACGGCTCTAGCCCTAGGCCATGCCGGAGTTTAAGCCTTCTCAGGTTAGGGCTTCTACCTCAAACTCAGCGGCGCTATTGACCGGAGTGATCTAGCGGCTGCAGCCGCAATCATTACAAAAATATTGGAAAAAACCTAGATTCTTGATAAATTACGAAGAACTGTTTCTGTAGCGCTCAATCAGAATTGTCTGCCCCCCCTGTCTGATGACGAGTTAATATCGTTGGCTGATCAACGCTTTAAGCAAAATCTAGCTTTCGTGGTGAACGAGGGAAAAAAGTGACAGATTTTATCACTAGGCTGAGAGCTTTGTCTCGGATAGACAGTTCCGCGCCAGAAGCTTCGCTCAGGTCTCCTCGGAGGCAGCAACCTCAGACAGCTCCGTCAGAAGAAGTATCTCCGGCTAAAAACGGGCGATCGCACCCTTCCAAACCACCCCATCATTCCTATCGCCGCCCGCTGTATTTCCGGCCGCTGTTTTGGCTGGTGTTGCTGGGCGGCACCGCCTTGGCCGGGGGCGCTACGCGCGCCTACCGAATTTGGCAGACGACTGAGGCCTCTCTGCCCATTGTCTCAGAGGTTTTAACCTATGAGCGGACGGGCACCGTAACCCTCATTGCCTCAGATGGCACAATCCTGCAAAAGCTGGGACCCGCCACCCGAGAAGGCTTGAGCTATGAGGATATTCCTGACGATCTGGTGCAGGCGTTTATCGCGGCTGAAGATCGACGCTTTTATGAGCACAAGGGCGTTGATTACCAGGCAATCGTCCGCGCGGCGCTGGCCAATTTTCGTCAGCGTCAGGTAGTAGAAGGGGCCAGCACCATTACCCAGCAGCTAGCCCGCATTGTTTTTCTCTCTCAGGAGCGCAGCTTTCAGCGCAAGCTGAAGGAAATTTTGCTGGCCCGCAGAATTAACCAAGAGCTGTCTAAAGACCAGGTTTTAGAGCGCTATCTCAATTTGGTGTATCTAGGGGCAGGGGCCTACGGCGTCGCCGATGCGGCCTGGATCTAT
Organism: Sphaerothrix gracilis Ecp01; assembly: GCF_030405905.1. NCBI lineage: Bacteria > Bacillati > Cyanobacteriota > Cyanophyceae > Nodosilineales > Nodosilineaceae > Sphaerothrix > Sphaerothrix gracilis. The sequence goes on along the minus strand of NZ_JASATW010000006.1, from coordinate 66,202 downwards.
TTTGGTAAATCGGTGGATCAACTCACCCTGGCAGAATCAGCCCTAATCGCGGGCATGGCCCCTGCGCCCAGCGTTTACTCGCCCCTCAACAACCTAGAGGCCGCGAGGCAGCAGCGCAATTTGGTGATCAGCCGCATGTTGGAAAACGGGATCATTACTGCCAGTGAAGCTCAGGCAGCGCGAACCCAAGAGATTGCCACAACGCCCAAAGAGCCAAAGTATCTCTACAGCGAATTTCCCTATTTCACTATCTACGTTCAGAAGCAGCTGCAGGAACTGCTGCCGCCTGAAGTGTTAGAAGCTGGCGGGCTGACGGTTGAAACAACGCTGAACGTCGTGCGGCAGAAAGCAGCAGAGGAAACGGTTCGCAATACGATTGAAGAGATTGGCCCCCGGCAAAGATTTGAGCAAGCCGCCATTGTTGCCATTGACCCCCGCAATGGCGAAATTCAGGCAATGGTGGGCGGCAACGACTTCAACGAAAGCCAATTTAACCGGGTCACTCAGGCCCAGCGACAGCCCGGTTCAACCTTTAAGGCATTTGTTTACACCACGGCGATCGCGGCTGGATTTTCGCCATATAAGCCCTATGTAGACGCTAAGTACGTCGTAGACGGCTATGAGCCTAAAAACTACGGCGATAAATATAGCGGTTCTGTCAGCCTGCGTGAGGCCCTCATGTCCTCAATCAATATCGTGGCCGTCAAAGCCCTAGTTGACGTCGGCTTCGACCCGGTGATTAAGATGGCCCAGCGCATGGGCATTCAGTCCGAGCTGCAGCCGACCTATTCGCTGGCGCTAGGGGCTTCTGAAGTCAATCTGTTGGAGCTGACCGATGCCTACGGCACCCTAGCGGCGGACGGCAAACACGCGACAGCCCACGGTATTCGCCGGGTCTTAAACCGTCAGGGTGAAATTCTCTATGAGGTCAAGGTGGAGCCAGAGCAGGCCGTTGACCCCGACACCGCTGCGATTGTGACCTGGATGCTGCGGGGCGTGGTCCAGAGCGGTACCGGGCGTAACGCAAACATTGGCCGACCCGTGGCGGGAAAAACCGGAACTTCTGAGCGCAACCGCGATCTTTGGTTTGTTGGCTACATGCCTCAGCTCGTTGTGGGAGTCTGGTTGGGCAATGACGATAGCTCGCCGACGTGGGGAGCCAGCAGCACAGCCGCCTATGCCTGGCGGCAGTTCGTTAAGCAGTTTGCCGATGATATTCCGGTTGAAGAATTCCCGGATTTGCCGCGACTTTCAGGGCGCAAGGGCAGTATCAAGGCAGAACCCGTTAAGCCCGGCAAAGTCACCAGTGCGAAAGCGCCCGCGCGAGAACGGCGTGAGGCAGAGCCTGAAAGACGGCGATCGCGATCGCGCTCCTATGAGCCTGAGCCTGAGCCGAGAACACCCGTTCGCGATCGCTCGGAGGAAAGTTCTGGCAGCTCTGGTGAGGAAACCAGTTCACCGCGTCCGGCCCGCCAGTCTGAATCGCGGGAAAATCCACCGCCTGCCAACTCGGCCCCGGCGGAACCAGAGCGTTCTAATCCGCCTGCCGCGGAACCCGCCCCGGCCCCGGCAGCAGACAGTCCGCCGCCGACTGAGTCTCCGGTTGTCCCTGAGCCAGCACCTGTTTCTGCGCCGCCACCTGCCCCAGCCCCACCGCCACCCGCGCCGGCCCCACCACCACCCGCACCAACCCCGGCTAGCAGCAGTCCTGCCCCAGCCGATACCACGACAGAGTAGATTGGTAATTGTCCTGACTGTGCAACCCTACAATTGCCCAGCCGGGACAAAGTTGACAATTTGAGGAAGCAAGATGGATCTATTTGTTTTAGCAGCGGCTGAAGCAGCAGGGGGATTGCCTCTATCATTCACGCTGGTCTACGTCGTCGGGTTTATCGCCGCTGTTTCTATTGGCTCAATTGCCTGGTATAACTCCAAACGGCCTGCTGGCTGGGAAGGCAAAGAGCGGCCTGACTTTATCCCTGAGGTCAAAGAAGAGGCCGACGGCGAAGAAAGCTCTAGCTAGCGGGACTGCCCCACTAAGTCCTGGTAGAGCTGGCGAATCATGCCCCGAATAGCCTTTGAAAGGGGTTTTGGGTGGGGGTGTTGTGCCGCTAGCTGCTGCACGCGATTGAGGAGCTTAGCCTCTTCGATCGCAACTTCCCCGTCGCTATAGATCAGGCCGCTGATGGCCTCTATTAGTTTTTGGCAGTCTTCCACCGTTGGGCGATCGCCTAGATACTGCTGCACCCAGCGATCGCACTGTTCTGGCGTGACGCTGACGATGCCGTTGAGTAAAGGCTTGATTTCAGAATCTTCTGCTAGCCCTTGCTCAGCCGCAATGCGGTTGAGGTGATGGCGCTCCTCTGGCTGCACCTGACCGTCAATCCAGGCAGTCCCAATTAAAATGCGCAGCAGCGTTTTAGCGTTTGTTTCAGTGACCATTGGCTTTAAAGCTCTTTTTGACTGCAGCTTAGCCTATCTCACCTATCGCCTAAACGGATGGCCTCAATTATTTAAACTTTAACGGGCCTGAGGACTGCCCTTGTGGCGCAAATACTCGGCTACGGCTGCCAGCATACCAGAGCTAAGAATTAACAGGACGCTGAGAGCATTCATATCAGGTTTGACCCCGGTGCGAATACGGCTAAAAATTTCGATGGGCAGCGGATTGGCCCCGCCTCCGGTGGTAAAGCTAGAAATCAGCAAATCGTCAATACTCAGTACAAAAGCCAGCAGGCAGCCAGAGACAATTGCCGGAGCTAGCTCTGGTAGCAAAATTTTCACTAATGCCTGTGCTGGGGTCGCTCCCAAGTCGAGGGCCGCTTCCTCCAGGTTGGGATCGAGGCCGCTGAGACGGCTAGACACCACGACGGCAATATAGGCCAGGCAGAAAACCATGTGGGCGGCGATCGCCGTCCAGATACTTAGGGGAATTGCCATTGAGGCCAAAAACACCAGGGTAGCCACCGCGATGGCAATATCTGGCACAATCAGCGGCAGATAAGAGACGCCCAAATAGAGCGATCGCCCCCGAAAGCGATACTTAGCTAAGCCAACTGCCATCAAAGTGCCGAGTACCGCTGAAACCCCCACGGCCACAAAAGCAATTTTGAGACTGTCGCTCAGGGCGGCAAAAATTCGTTCATCTTGAAACAGCCGTCGATACCACTTCAGACTAAAACCTTGCCACAAAGCGCCATAGCGAGACTCATTGAAGCTGTAGACGCCCAGCACCACAATGGGCATGTACATAAATCCGTACATCAGTAGAGCAAACAGCCCCTGCCAGGAAATGCGCCGGGAATGAGATTTAAGGCTCATGGTTTTAAGAAAATCCTTCGGGATTGCGATCGCCGTATTTCAGCAGCAGCGCGATCGCTAGGCTGACAGCCGTAATCAGGACTATGCTGAGGGAGGAGCCAAAACCCCAGTTACGCGAAACGCCCAAAAACTGGTTGTAGATCAGGCGTGAAATTGTCATGCTGCTGGGGCCGCCGAGTAAGGTCGGCACCACGAAATCCCCCAAACTGGTGACAAACACCAGCAGTCCCCCCGCCGCAATCCCCGGTAGCGTCTGTGGGACAGTAACCTTCCAGAAAGCAGTTCTGGGATTTGCGCCCAAGTCGGCTGCCGCTTCCAACAGCCTCAAGTCTAGCTTCTCCAGCGAGGCATACAAAATTAGCACCATGTAGGGCAAAAAGCTGTAGGCCATGCCGATGAACACGGCACCGGTCGTATTCATCAGGTTTTGGGCAGGGATGCCAAAGGTGGACAGCACTAAATTGATCACCCCCGATCGCCGCAGCAGGGTGATCCAGGCATAGGTGCGCAGGAGTGAAGAGGTCCACAGCGGCAAAATGAACAAGACCACCAGCAAGTTGCGCCACCGCTTTGGGGCCATCAGCGCCAGCCAATAGGCGACCGGAAACCCAAAGAGCAGGCAGATGAGGGTCGTGCCTGTGGCAAACGTGATTGAACGCCAGAGTACCTGCAGATAGGTGGGCTGCAAAATTCGCAGGTAGTTGCCTAGCCCGTAGCCTGTTGCCTCCTGCCCTGGCCTCAGCCCCGGCACTAGGCTAATGTCCAAAATCAGCAGAACAGGCAGCACCATCATCAACAGCAGCCAAATGCCGCCTGGCCCTAGCAGCACTGCCGGGCCAGTCAGACGAGAGAACTGCGATCGCAGCCAGCCCATAGGACTTTGACGATTGCCACGAGACTTAGTAATCGAATCGGTAGCAGCAGAGCGGCTCATGCAAATAGCTCACAGCAGTTTTTAAGCGCTGGTTACTTTCGTCCAGTACTCATCATAAAGCCGGCTCACGTCGCCCAAAGGAGCAATTCCTTCACAGCGATCCAGCAGTTCTTCAGGGGGAAATAGGCTTTCGTCGCTGAGCAATTCTGCGGGCAGTAGCTCTAGCACCGCCGAATTGGGCGATGCTAAATAAAGGCGCTCTGCCATAGAGGCCGCCACTTCCGGGCGCAGGTTAAAGTTAATCCACTCATAGGCTGCCTCGACATTAGGGGCAGCAGCCGGAATCACCATCGTGTCTGTCCACACTGAGGAGCCGCTGACCGGAATGACGTACTTGAAGGCTGTATCTTCCTGGCTGACAGGTACCCCTTCTACCGAATACACCATCGAAATCAGCACGTCTCCGCCGAGCAGCTCATCCTGCCAGCCAAAGGATTTGAATGAGGCTAAAGCAGGCTTGATTTCCAAGAGTTTTTGGTAGGCTTCTTCTAGCTTCTCTGGATCGGTTGAGTTGTAGGAATAGCCAAGAGACTTGAGCACAGCGCCCAGTGTTTCTCGCACGTCCTCCAGAAGGGTAATGCGGCGAGATAGCTGGTCTTTGTTATTCCAAAGGTAATCCCAGTCTTCAGGGGCTTCTGACAGAACTTCGCTGTTGTAAATAAGCCCGGTGGTGCCCCAGACAAACGGGACGCTGTGGGTATTTTCCTCGTCGTAAACAGGATTTTGCCATTTTTCCTGCATGGTTTCGAGACCGCTCAGCCGCGACTTGTCTAGCGGCGAGAGCAGCCCCAGCTCAATCATTTGAGTCACCATGTAGTCAGAGGGATAAATAATGCTGTAAGCATCTCCCCCCCCTGCCTGCAGCTTGGCTAGCATGGTTTCGTTGGAGTCGTAGATATCGACTGAAACATCAATCCCTGTGGCTTCTGTAAACTGCTGCACCAGTTCGTCATCAGTGTAGTCAGCCCAGGTATAAATATTGAGTGTGCCAGAACCGCTAGAAGTTGAACCCGAACTGTCAGCAGCCTGGGGGTCAGACTGCACATCGCTAACGCCGCGACGGCAGTTGGATAGGGCTGCCCCAGCGATCGCCGCTGCAGATCCCTGCAGGAACCGACGGCGAGACGGATAAGAGCGAAACGAAAATCTACGGGGCACGATGTTCTCCTCAGTTATTCCAGATAGTCTTCACTGAATGTCAACTCAAACCACAAACTCAGGTCATTGCAGCTAAACAATGACTAGAGCCATTCCGACAATGTTCAGGCAACTAAGGCACGGCAGTCTTTAGCAGACCAGGAGGCATAGACCGGCGTTTGCAAATCGGGTCGATACTGGGTTTGATTAGATTGAAGCACAGTTAGGCAGTCTCCTGTAATGAGTTCCACCACGCAGTGAATGTGAGTTCCTAAATACATCATGTGTTTTACTCGGCCTTCAAAGCAATTATCAAGATCGGATACGCCTTGAGAACTTAGTCGGATTTTTTCTGGGCGGATACTGACGTCAATGACCTGATGCAAACTAGGGCGCTGAGCCTGAGGGGAACTCACCAAGATAGGCAGGCCGCTTTGGGTAACCACTTTAAGCCACGGGTCGCGGATTTCTACCTGACCGGCAAGTAGATTCGTATCGCCAATAAAGTCTGCGACAAAAGCGGTATTCGGTCGCTCATAAATCTCACTGGGAGAGCCAATTTGCTCAATCCGCCCGTCTCGCATCACAGCAATTCGATCAGAGAGCGATAGGGCCTCTTCCTGATCGTGGGTCACCATTACAAAGGTGATGCCGAGATCGCGGTGCAGCGCTGAAAGCTCTACCTGCATCTGTTTGCGCAGCTTCAAATCTAAGGCCCCTAGCGGTTCGTCTAACAGCATTACGGCGGGATGGTTGACCAATGCTCTCGCTAAAGCGACTCGCTGCTGCTGTCCGCCGGAGAGTTGGCGGGGATAGCGTTGGGCGAATGTCTCCATTTTGACTCGCTGCAGAGATTCCGCGACTCGCTTTTTGAGATGCTGGCGACTGCAGCCCTTAATTTTGAGGCCAAAAGCGACGTTGTCCCAAACGGTCATGTGGTTGAACAGGGCATAGCTTTGAAAAACCGTGTTGACAGGCCGTCGATAGGCAGGGATGCGTTTGACATTCTGACCCTGGATTAAGATGTCACCTGCCGAAGGCGTTTCAAACCCGGAAATGAGGCGTAGGGTCGTGGTTTTGCCACAGCCAGAAGGCCCTAAAATACTAAAAAATTCGCCTTGACGAATAGAAAGATCAACGCCTTGAACGGCGGTGTCGCCCTCAAAGACTTTAAAGACCTGCTGCAGTTCGACATCTAAGGCAGCTGCTTCGGAGACAGATTTCTGAGCCGATGATACAGTTTGGGCCATTCTTTAGTCTCCACTCCAGAGTCTAACCAGCAACACTGTCAGGCTAGGCAGTCTATTCATGATTAAAAACAAAAGACTTTGCACTATTTTATCGGCCTCAGTTCGATTGAGGAAATAAGAACTTGGTTAAAGTCTGCCGTAAAAACTGCGATCGCTAACGGCCCTGTCGAATTAATTGCCAAGCGCGATCGCGGGGAATTAAAAATTCGGTTTAAGCCGATGTCAGGCAAACCTTATTTTTTTTAAGCCGTGATTGCTTGGTGAAGTGTATCAACTGTAACAGGTGGGGGCTACGGCGCTGAATTTGAGGCTAATACTGCTGTTGCCGCCAGTTAGGAACAGCGGCCAATATTGAGACAGAGCGCATTTGCCAGCGATCGCTCCCAAGCCCTGCGGCTAAACGCTAAACTAAGTAGCTGAGCCATCTATGCCTAGCCAACTCAGCTAAGTCAACGTTTAACTATGGCCTTCACTCGCTTTTCTCCGACCCTCGCTGACAAGACTACCCGGACAGTCGGTCGCCAGTATCAGTCTCTGGTCATTATGCTGCTGGTGAGTTTAGGCCTTTTGGGCGGCATTGGTAGCCGTCTATTCTACCTGCAGCTGATTGAAGGCAATCGCAATCGTCAACTGGCTGAAAACAATCGTATTTTACTGCTGCCCAAGCGACCCGCACGGGGCACAATTCTCGATCGCAATGGCAAGATCTTAGCTGGCAGTCGCCTTTCACATTCAGTCTCCATCTGGCCGATTGCGCTACCGGAAACAGAGCGCGATCGCGTCGTCGAGCGTCTAGCCCGGCTACTGGATATCTCTGCCGAGGCCATTCAATCCCGCCTAGAGCAGGCAGGCCATGAGTCAACTCAGTCAGTGCCCATTGCCCGTGGTTTAAGCCCAGCCCAGGCGATCGCCCTGACAGAGTACAGCGCTGAGCTGCCCGGTGTGCGGGTGGAAGCAGAAGCTGTACGTAACTATCCCCACGGGGATCTGGCCGCCCACGTGTTGGGCTATACCGGCGAAATGACCGATGAGGAGCTGCTAGAACGGGAAGAAGAGGGCTACCGACTGGGAGATGTCGTGGGGCAAATGGGAGCAGAAGCTGCCTTTGAGCCACAGCTCCGAGGCGTCTGGGGCGGTCAGCAGGTAGAAGTAGACAGTAGCGGTCGCATTATCAAGGTTTTAGGCGAAAAGCCCGCCACCTCCGGCAATGATATTAGTCTGACGATCAATTTAGACCTGCAGCGAGCAGCCGAGGCCGCATTGGGCAATCGTATCGGCGCGATCGTGGCTCTAGATCCGCGTAACGGTGAGGTGCTGGCAATGGTCAGTCGCCCCACCTTTGATCCCAATATTTTTTCGACCCAAATCAGTGACGAGCAGTGGAATTTACTCCAGGGCAGAAACTACCCCTTCCTCAACCGTTCCTTACGCACCTATCCGCCAGCCAGTACCTACAAGATCGTCACTACGAGCGCCGCCATTGAGTCCGGGCGCTATTCGCCCAATACGGTGCTAGCGACCTATCCCTATATTACGGCGGGGGGAATCCAGTTCTGGGATTGGAACCTCGCCGGATTCGGGCCGTTGGGCTTTCAAGGCGCAATGGCCTGGAGTAGCGATACTTTTTTCTATCAGACGGCGATGGGCATGGGCGAGGAGCCGCTAATCCAGTGGAGTAAGCGCTATGGCTTTGGTCAAAAAACTGGTATTGAGCTGGCAACAGAAGAGAGCGCTGGCCTAGTGCCGGATGAAGCTTGGAAACAAGAGATCTTAGACGAAGGCTGGTATTTGGGTGACACCATCAACATGTCAATCGGTCAGGGCTACATGCAGACCTCGCCGTTGCAGGTGGCCGTCATGTTTGCCGTCCCTGCCAATGGGGGCTATCGGGTCAAGCCTCACCTGCTCAAAGACGACGCGGATGCCAAACAGTGGCGAGACGACATCGGCCTGCAGCCTAGCACGGTTAAAATTCTGCAGCAGGGCCTCAGACAGGTCATCACGGGTGGCACCGGTAAGGCTCTCAATATCCCTAGTTTGCCGCCGGTTTCAGGCAAGAGCGGTACTGCTGAAGCGCCTCCCTATGAAAACCATACCTGGTTTGGAGCTTACGGACCGACGGATGATCCAGAAATTGTAGTCGTCGCTTTTGGCGAACATTCTGGTGGCGGTGGCGGTTCGATCGCGGCTCCTATGGTGCGCCAAGTCTTAGAAGCCTACTTCAAAAATAACGGTCAGGTGAGCGCTGAGTAAAAGCGAAAGAGGTAAACCGCGTAGTGCAGCTTACCTCTACAAAAATGGGGCAGAAGCTGGGCGATCAGAAAGTCATCTAATCGTCTTGTCTGTCATCGCCGCCCTTAGACGCTTCGTAAAGTGCGTCTAGCTGCTCTCTAGCATCTTGCATAGAGATAGAGCGCATGACCAGAAGCGGCTCGCTGATAACGTTGCCTTCCATGTCTAGCAGTTCCGGGTGGGGAGAAGCTCCTCCCGGCTGGGACGGAGATAGGCTACCGCTCCCAGGCTGAGCCCGGCGGGGGCGGGTGCGAGACTCAGAACCGAGGGTAATCAGATTGCGAACCAAATTCCAGACAGCAAAAACTGCCAGAACAGTAAAGACAAGAATATAGAGCAAATGCAGCATAATCAGATTCCTCGGAGCTTGAGAGACGGTGATTGCTGAAGCCTAGCTATCAAAAATTAGGTCTTCCGAATGTAAGTCCTATGTCCGTCTGAAGGTGTTTCCTTCTATTGTATATTGACTTCCCTTCGGCAAACTTTAGGTTTCCTCAGGATGCTCTAGGCGGTGACGGATTGAAACCTGCCAGCCCTCAGCTACGAGCCGGTGCCACTTTTTAATCACGGCTGTATCTACGCCCGCTTGTCCATCTGTTGCCTGGAAGAGCGTTTGAGTGGCTTTGGCCTGCTGGTGAGCCTGAGAAATGCGCGTTAGCAGATCTTTTTGCTCAGCTTCCGTAAGAAAGTCTATCCGCTCGCTTTTCAACAGCGTTAGCGATCGCTCAAACCAGTAGACAAAGTCCTCTAGCAGCGGCTTGAGCACCGCTTCTAGCACTTCGGTTTCAGAGGGTATAGAGTCTGACATAAAGAATTGAAGATGACGACAAAAACAGGTGGTAACCGCTGGTCAAACGCTGGTTCTATAGGCTACTTGGCCTCAAACGGACTGGCTTAAATGCGGCAACTCAGCTATCCATTAAGTTATCTAAATGGTAACGAGAATAACGTTTCTATGCCATCCGCCTTAAGCAATAGCACTTGGGTTACTCGTAACTGCCCCAGAACCAAGGCCGCTAAATATCCAAATCTGTCAGATTGAGCCGAGGCCCATAGGTTTCAATAAACTCCCGTCGGGGAGCGACCCGATCGCCCATCAGTACCGTGAAAATCCGGTCGGCCTCAGCCGCGTCTTCAATTTCCACCTTTTTGAGCGTGCGGGTTTCAGGATTCATGGTGGTGTCCCAGAGCTGAGTGGGCATCATTTCACCCAGTCCCTTAAATCGCTGAACACTGTAGTTGGCGTTAGCCGGAAACTCTCGCTCAATGAGCTGGGTCAGCTCGCGATCGCTGTAGCAGTACCAGTGATTGCGGCCCCGCTCAACCTTGTAAAGGGGCGGGCAGGCGATATAGACATAGCCCTGATCCACTAGCTCACGCTGGTAGCGATAGAAGAAGGTCAGCAGCAGCGTCCGAATGTGAGCGCCGTCCACATCGGCGTCAGTCATCAGACAAATGCGGTGGTAGCGTAGCTGGGAGGCATCAAAATCTTCCCCTTTAATGCCGAGTCCTAAGGCCGTAATTAGAGACTGAATTTCAGTATTCTTGTAAATCTTGGCGTCGTCTGTCTTCTCAATGTTGAGGATTTTACCTCGCAGCGGCAAGATGGCCTGAAAGCGGCGATCGCGTCCCTGTTTGGCGCTGCCGCCCGCCGAATCTCCCTCTACGATGAAAATTTCAGACTCACGCGGATCGCGGGTGCTGCAGTCGGCTAGCTTACCGGGCAGAGTCGATGACTCTAAGACCGACTTGCGCCTGACCAGTTCCCGCGCTCGCCGCGCCGCCTCAGCCGCATTAAACGCCTGAATCGCTTTTTCCAAAATGGAGTCAGCCACATTGGGATGAAAATCCAAATATTCGCTCAGAGATTCTCCAATCAGGGAATCTACGATCCCGCGAACTTCGGTGTTGCCCAGCTTGGTCTTGGTTTGTCCTTCAAACTCAGGATCGGGTACCTTGACCGAGATCACGGCGGTCAGACCTTCTCGAATGTTCTCACCCCCTAGATTCGCTTCGTTATCCTTACGCTTATTGCGCTTGCGGGCGAAGTTATTCATGGTGCGGGTCAGAACCGCTTTCAACCCTTCCAGATGGGTGCCGCCATCTACGGTGCGAATGTTGTTGGCAAAGCCCAGCAGATTATCTGAGAAGGCGTCAACGCACCACTGCAGCGCCGCCTCTACTTGAACGTTATCCCGCTCCGACTGAACATAGATGATTTCGTCGTGAATCGGCTGCTTATCGCTATTAATATACTGAACGTATTCCCGAATGCCCCCTGCATAGTGGAACTGGGAAACGCGGGGGGTATCTCGCTTGATTAGCTCTAGCCGATGGTCTGAAAAGGTGATTTCAGTTCCTGCGTTTAGATAGGCCAGTTCTCGTAGGCGTCCGGCCAGCGTATCGTAGTCAAACTCGATGCCCGTAGTGAAGATGCGGTGATCGGGCTTGAAGGAAACAGACGTTCCCTGTCGGCCTGTTTCATTAGGTTCAATCCGCAGTTCACCAATGGGAAGACCACGCTCGAAGCGCTGACGATGGGTTTTGCCGTCGCGCCAAACCACGACTTCTACCCACTCAGACAGGGCATTGACCACAGAGATACCAACCCCGTGCAGGCCACCGGAAACCTTATAGCCGCCGCCGCCAAACTTACCGCCAGCGTGCAGTACGGTCAGCACTGTTTCTAAGGCTGACTTGCCTGTGCGTGGGTGAATGTCGGTAGGAATACCGCGACCATCATCCTGAACGGTCACCGAGCCGTCTGCATTTAAATCGATGCGGATATGACTGCAATACCCGGCTAAAGCTTCATCGACGGAGTTATCAACAACCTCGTAAACTAGGTGATGGAGACCGCGCGGGCCTGTGCTGCCAATGTACATCCCCGGTCGCTTCCGGACAGGCTCAAGCCCTTCTAAGACCTGAATCTGTTCAGCACCGTAGTTGGTTGTCATAGATTAAACTCCTTTATTTGGCCCGTAGCCACTTCAAGCTTGTAAAACAAGACCACATCCCAAAATTCTAACACAAAGGGGTCTGAAGCGATTTTAGAGCGGTTTCTGGTGAATTTTTGCAAGGGGGTGGATCAACAAATCATTCTAGATCAGTCAATGCGTTCTTCAGCTCATCACTTAGCTAGTTCTAATGTACCAGTTTTGATTGTAGTTGGTGGGGCGACGGCCACTGGTAAGTCTAGTCTAGCCCTAGCGATCGCGGCGCGGTTGAACGGCATCATTTTAAGTGCTGATTCGCGGCAGGTCTATCGAGAGTTTGATATTGGCACCGCTAAGCCTACGCAGGCTGAGCGGCAGCAGATTCCCCACGCTCTGATTGATATTTGCGCGCCCACTGAGACTATGACCGTCGCCGCCTATCAGGATTTAGCACAGACCCGGCTGGCTCAGATACATCACGATAGCACTCAACTGCCGCTGCTGGTGGGGGGGACTGGCCTCTATATTGACGCGGTGGTCAAAGGCTTAAAAATTCCAGCAGTTGCCCCGCAGATCGAACTGCGATCGCAATTGCAGCAGCTAGGTCAGCCCCACTGTCATGCGCTTTTGCAGCAGGTTGATCCGATCGCCGCCCGGCGAGTTCATGTCAATGACGCCGTTCGCACCCTAAGAGCGCTAGAAGTTTTCTACGTCACGGGCCAAGCCCTATCGGCGCAGCAGGGCGAAAATCCGCCGTCCTATCCGATTCTGTATTTGGGCTTAGACGGCGACGCCGCTCTGCTGCGGCAGCGAATTGCTAGACGGACTCAGCAGATGGTCGAGCGCGGACTTGTCGATGAAGTTAAGTCCTTAGTTGCTAAATATGGCACTGAGCTACCGCTGCTGAAAACCCTGGGATATGACGAGGTCAAGCAATACCTAGCCGGCGATCTGTCGCTGGCAGAAGCGATCGCTCAGACAGTTTGTCACACCCAGCAGTTTGCCAAGCGGCAGCGCACTTGGTTCCGGCGATCGCCCCAGATTCAATGGCTAGATGTCGGTGCGCCTAATCTATTAGATCAGGCAATGGAGCGCATTCTGCCCTTTTTGCAGCAGCTACCCGCTCAGGTAAACTCTTGATTCAGAGCTATTTCTGCTCGATCAGCCGATCAATCGTTGCCATTAGCTGATCTAAATCCGTCGGCTTCGGCAAATGAGCTTGAAAGCCAGCCTGCAGCGCTAGCTGGCGATCGCGCTCGGCGGCATAGGCAGTCAGCGCAATGGCGGGCAAGGTGCCACCTTGAGCCGGCGATCGCAAACGGATTTGACGAATCAGCTCATAGCCATCTACTTCCGGCAGGCCAATGTCGCAGATGAGACAGTGAGGCAGGATTTGATCCAAAATAATCAGCGCGCCCTGAGCTGAAGCGGCTGAAAGTACCTGCAGGCCGTATTCATCTAAGACACAGGACACCAGATAAAGCGCTTCGGCATCATCATCTACAATCAAAACCTGCTTATCTGCGAGCTGGGGATAAGTCCTGATCTTGCTAGCATCCCAGGATTTAGTCTCCAGATCCAAAGATTTGATGGCCCCGTGCAGCAGCGGTAACCTCACCGTGAAAGTCGATCCTTGGCCTATACCAGGGCTAACCACCTGCACAGAACCCCCGTGCAGCTCTGTCAGGTGGTGCACAATGGCCAGTCCTAACCCTAAGCCGCCAAACTGCCGGGTGGTGGCCCCGTCTGCTTGACGAAAATAATCAAATACATAGGGCAAGAAATCAGCGGCAATGCCCTGGCCCGTATCCTGCACTTCAATTTCCGCCTGCCCCCCTAGCTGTCGTAGTCGCACAGCAATCTGACCGCCAGCGGGGGTAAATTTGACCGCATTGGCCAGCAAATTCCAGACAATCTGCTGTAGCCTGCTGGCATCGCCGCGTACCTGATGAGATTTTTCCGGCAGATTTAGCTCAATCTGAATGTTTTTGGCTTCGGCCGAAAGCTGAACTGTTTCCAACGCTTCCTGAACGATCTTATTGAGAGCGACGGCTCGGTTTTCCAGTCTCAGCTTGCCGCGCAAGATCCGTGAGACATCCAGCAAGTCACCAATGAGCTGCGTCTGTAACTGGGCGTTACGCTCAATCGTTTCCAAGGCGCGCTGTGTCGTAGCCGGGTCTAGCTGCCGCCGGAGCAATAGGTTCGTCCAGCCTAAAATCGGATTCAGCGGCGATCGCAGCTCATGGGACAGCACCGCTAAAAATTCATCTTTGATCCGGTTGGCGGCCTCAGCCTGTTCGCGGGCCTGTTGCTCACGCCGGAGGAGCTGTTCCCGTTCCGCTTCGGCCTGCTTGCGCTCGCCAATATCCCAGACAAATCCCAGCATTCGCTGCGGCTGCCCAGACTCGTCATAGGTGACTCGCCCCTTACTCGCCATCCAGTGACAGCTACCATCGGGCCAAATTACCCGAAATTCTTGGTCAAAGGTGCCCGTCTGTAGCGCTGCTTGCACCGCCTGATCGACAGCGACCCGATCCGCTGCATCAATCTGCTGTAAAACGGTTTCATAGCGGCCATCAAATTCGGCAGCGGTGACGCCAAATAGACGCGCATGATGATAAGACCAGGTAATTTTGCCGGTGACAACGTTCCAGTCCCACAGCCCCATTTCTGTCAGGTCAACGGCAAGACGCAGGCGCTCCTCGCTTTCTCGCAGGGTTTGCTCCACCCGTTTACGAGCGGTGACATCTTGAAAATAGATGGCTAGGCCGTCAGATGACGGATAAATATGCACCTCAGCCCAGTTTTGCCAAGGCGGATAAGGGGTTTCTAGGGCGATCGCTCTCTGATTGTGAGCCGCCTGCTGCAGCGCTTGCCCCAAAGGCGTATGGGCTAATCCTGGAAAAGTCTGCCAGAGCGACTGTCCTATGAGCTGCTGGGGCGATCGCCGTAGTCTTTGGGCGGCAGCCGCATTGACATAGGTATAGCGCCAGTCTGGATCTAAGGCGACAAAAGCGTCCGTAATGCTCTCTAAGATGAGCTGATTTTTAGCGAGAGCGGCTCTGAGCGCAGCTTCGGCCTGCTTCAGCGAAGTGACATCTAAAAAAGCACTGACGGCTCCTACAATTTTGCCTTGCTGATTTCGCACCGGGGCAGCATAGCCAAACAGATGAAAAATCTTGCCATCCTGTCGCTGAATATCGATTTCGGCATCGTGCACTTCAGTCCCTGTGGCAATGGCTCGCCGCAGGGGCAACTCCTCTAAGGGAATGACCCCTCCGTTACGCAAAACCTGATAGATAGGTTTAGCCTCGATCGCAGGCGTTAGTGAAATATTGGCAGCGTGATCGACTGCCAGCAGTTGAGCAAAAGCAGGATTGATCCGAATTTGCTGACAGAGCGGATCTTGAGCGATCGCCAAGCAGACCGGAATCACATCAAACAGTTTTTCCAGCTCCAGGTTGCGGGACTGGGCCTCGGCGCTAACCTGGTTGCAGTCAGAAGATCGATCCTGGCTAGCGATCGCGCGATCGCATTGCAAAAAGAGAGGAGAATGGTTGTTGGCTGATGGCTCTAGAGACAGGGTTGTTTCTACCCAAAGCTGAGTACCATCTCGGCAGGTTTGTAAAAGCCGCCCAGACCAGCCATCGTGTTCTGAGCAAGCTGACTGAATTTCAGCTAAGGGCTGCGGTAGCTGAGAGTTTAATAAAGTTGGCCAGCATTGCCCCTGAATCTCTGATTTGCTCCAGCCATAACAGCGCTCAGCCGCCCGATTCCAGTAAACAACCTGACCCTCGCCGTTCCAGATAAACAAGCAATCACTAGCAAGGTCTAAGAGCTTTTCGTAACGCCTCAGCAAATTAGACGCATTCTCCTGATGTGGGGATAGCGGAGATAAATTCTCCATCATGGGCCTAATTCTTCCAACTATCGCTTCACTCTAGAGAGGGCAGCTTTTTGCGACATCTGCAGCGCTCAGTTTCACAACTTGCCTGTTCTCTGCTGCCAGAGGCTAACTACGCAACTATAAGGAGCCTTGCAGTCTTCTTCTTGCCTCAAGAATAGGCGAATAAGGGAGAAAACCTGCTATGTCTACAGGCAGAATATAAAATAGCAGGCGTTCTTCTCGGAGGCTCAAAAGCCAGCTCATGAGCGCAGACACTATTTTCAGCAAGATTATTCGCAAAGAGATTCCTGCCAATATTCTGCACGAAGACGATCTTTGCCTTGCTTTCGCCGACATCAATCCTCAGGCCCCCACTCACATCTTGGTAATTCCTAAAAAGCCCATTCCCGATCTAACTCAGGCTGAGGCAGCAGATAAGGAGCTACTCGGCCACATGTTGCTGACTGTAAAGCAAATGGCGGCCCAGCTAGGACTTTCTGACAGCGGCTACCGGGTTGTTATCAATACCGGAAATGATGGAGGACAGACAGTTCCGCATCTTCATATGCATCTCTTAGGCGGGCGATCGCTACAGTGGCCCCCCGGCTAAAAATGCTGAGAAACATTTCAAAAAAAGAAGTTTCTTTGCCGAGATGGTCAGAAACTCAATGAGAATCCTTAATCTATTGTCATGTGAGATCACTGTAGCTTAACCTTGACTCACATTTTCGTTGTTATCCATAATTGGCAATCATCACTATGACTTCTACACTGCAAAGACGTGAAAACGTCGGAGCATGGGAGCAGTTCTGCCAGTGGATCACCAGCACCGACAACCGCCTTTACATTGGCTGGTTCGGCGTTCTGATGATTCCCACACTGCTAGCTGCCACCACCTGCTTCGTCATCGCCTTCATCGCGGCTCCGCCGGTTGACATCGACGGCATCCGTGAGCCAGTAGCCGGATCTCTAATCTACGGCAACAATATCATCTCCGGTGCGGTTGTTCCTAGCAGCAACGCCATCGGTCTGCACTTCTACCCCATTTGGGAAGCTGCATCTCTAGATGAGTGGCTCTACAACGGCGGCCCTTATCAGTTCATTATCTTCCACTTCCTCACAGGCGTTTTCGCCTACATGGGACGTCAGTGGGAACTGAGCTACCGCTTGGGTATGCGTCCTTGGATCTGCGTTGCTTACAGCGCTCCGCTGTCTGCAGCAACTGCAGTTTTCCTGATTTATCCCTTGGGCCAAGGTTCATTCTCTGACGGTATGCCACTGGGTATCTCTGGTACGTTCAACTTCATGTTCGTCTTCCAGGCAGAGCACAACATTCTGATGCACCCCTTCCACATGCTGGGAGTAGCCGGTGTGTTTGGCGGAGCGCTCTTCAGTGCGATGCACGGTTCTTTGGTGACCTCCTCTCTGGTGCGTGAGACCACCGAGACCGAGTCTCAGAACTACGGATACAAGTTTGGCAAGCGGGCCAAGTCATGCAGGCGGGTCCACGGTTAGTGTGCTGGAACCGACAGTTAGTGACTGACCAACTTCAACTTTGGCAAGTCCAACTTGCGGTAGCACGACTACGGCTCCCTCCATTTGGTCTATGGCTAATGTCCGGTACGTGGGTTCTTCTTCACGTCGCGCGCCGACAACAACTTCGACCGTATAACCTTCTAGTTTGCTGGCTTCATCGGTACTCGGCGGTGCTACAACATCCAGAGAAGGAGAACCGGTTTGAACATAGGTATCAAGACTCTGAGCCAGAGCCACCAGAGTGCGTGGTCTCTCCTCCAGTGGTTTCTTGGCACGTAGCGTGACTTCTCGCGAGGCGGTTTGTGTGGCCGATGAGGGTCGTACACCTTCCCCACGTAGTCTTACAACACGAGACGGACCTTCTGCTTGTACTTCAACTTGCATGGTCTCTATGGGT
>NZ_JASATW010000006.1:0-48503 GCF_030405905.1 Sphaerothrix gracilis Ecp01 | reverse complement strand
AGCTGCCACCACCTGCTTCGTCATCGCCTTCATCGCGGCTCCGCCGGTTGACATTGACGGTATCCGTGAGCCAGTAGCCGGATCTCTAATCTACGGCAACAATATCATCTCCGGTGCGGTTGTTCCTAGCAGCAACGCCATCGGTCTGCACTTCTACCCCATCTGGGAAGCTGCTTCTCTAGATGAGTGGCTCTACAACGGCGGCCCTTATCAGTTCATTATCTTCCACTTCCTCACAGGCGTTTTCGCCTACATGGGACGTCAGTGGGAACTGAGCTACCGCTTGGGTATGCGTCCTTGGATCTGCGTTGCTTACAGCGCCCCGCTGTCTGCAGCAACTGCGGTTTTCCTGATTTATCCTTTGGGCCAGGGTTCATTCTCTGACGGTATGCCTCTGGGTATCTCTGGTACGTTCAACTTCATGTTCGTCTTCCAGGCAGAGCACAACATTCTGATGCACCCCTTCCACATGCTGGGAGTAGCCGGTGTGTTTGGCGGAGCGCTCTTCAGTGCGATGCACGGTTCTTTGGTGACCTCCTCTCTGGTGCGTGAGACCACCGAGACCGAGTCTCAGAACTATGGATACAAGTTTGGCCAAGAGGAAGAGACCTACAACATCGTGGCGGCTCATGGCTACTTCGGTCGTTTGATCTTCCAATATGCCAGCTTCAACAACAGCCGCGCGCTGCACTTCTTCTTGGGTGCATGGCCTGTAATCGGTATCTGGTTTACCTCCCTCGGCATCAGCACGATGGCGTTCAACCTGAACGGTTTCAACTTCAACCAGTCAGTGATTGACAGCCAAGGTCGTGTGATTGGCACCTGGGCGGACGTACTGAACCGGGCGAACCTCGGCTTTGAGGTCATGCACGAGCGCAATGCTCACAACTTCCCGCTTGACCTTGCTTCTGCCGGTGAAGCAACCCCGGTGGCAATGACTGCTCCGGCCATTCACGGCTAATTTAGTTTTGTGTAGCTCCTTGAGCTGCTAGAACTGAGCCAAAAAGAAGGTGCGTTCCTAAGGGGGTGCACCTTTTTAGTATTCAGTCAGTATTTAGCGGTTGAGCCAGTGAGCGATCGCTGCGCCGAGTTGAATACAGAGCAGTCCTAACCCCGCACTGCCTAGCCAGTAAAGGCTAGCGATCGCCGTCGTTGAGTTTTTGAACAAAAAAATACTTTCCAAGCCGTAGGTTGAAAACGTGGTGTAGGCTCCCAAAAAGCCCGTCGTGACTAGCAGCTTTAGATCTGGCAGCAGGTCAGGGTAGCGTTCGGCAATCAGCGTCACTGCCAGTCCCATTCCTAGACAGCCAGTTAGATTAATCATCAAGGTGGCGTAAGGAAAATCTGCGCCGAGCCGAGCTGTCACAAATAGCGTTAGATAATAGCGGCTAAGCGCTCCGGCGATCGCCCCCAGGGAGACTGCTAGCGGTGCTCGCCAGGTCAGGTCGCTTAGCATATTCTAGAGTGGCATCTGGGTTCCGTTAGTCACTACGCGCTGCAGGGTTGAGTTTTGCTGCTCAATGACAGCGGTCTGCTGCTGTGACAGAGCAATCAGCGAGCTAATTGACTCCTGCTGAGCCTGCTGAATGCTGCGCATCTCCTGTATCTGGTCTCTGAGCGACAAAATTTCGTTCATCAACTGCTCTAGTTTTTCATCCATTTCCATTAAACAATCCTTGCTTTTGCGCGATCGACATAGCGAGAGAACACATCCCAGCCGTGATAGCCGCCATTGACCAGCTTCCGTACCCGCCGCCAGTCCCCGGCGCGCGCCGCTGTTGCCACGCCCCGATCCTTGAAGTAAGACGCTAAGACTCTGGCGGAAACTTGGGGATCCATTGCCAAATCAGGGTTATTTTCTAAATCAACTCCCAGCTTTTTGCCATAGGTGCGATAGTTGGCCCGTCCAGTGAGCTGAATATAGCCCCGACCGTGATATTTCACACCATCGCCAGGGCTGATGTTACCCAAGTCTTTGCGGCCTTCATAGCGCTGCCAGTATTTTTCGCCGCCCCACTCATGAACCGGCTGAAAGCCGCCCGTCTCTACCCGTACGGTTGCCAACATGCCCACTAAGACATTCTTGTCTAAAATGTCATATTCCTGCAGCGCCTCTAAGATACCGGGCAAATAAGTTTGACAGTCTGAGAGCGGGCATTCCAGCGCCTGGGCGACTTCTGCAGCGCTGACGAGCTGAGGTACATCTTTGGTCGCCGTTGCCGCTCCGTTTTGCCCGCTTTGGCTGGTAGCGGGTTTGGGTAGCTCAGGGATGATAATTTCCTCGTGCCATACCAAAGCAGCCGCCCCTAGAGGCGGTAAATCGGCTGGCAGGTCGTCAGGGCCGGTGCTGCTGGGCGCGGCTCCGTTGGGATTAGATAGAACGGCCTGTGCTTCAGAAGCGGTCTGTGCTTTTTGCTCTGCTTGCTGTTTCTCCGTCTCTAGGCGACGGCGTTCTTGCTCAAAGAACCGGGCCTGTTCTTCTAAGCGGCTATTCAACTCTTTCAGCGCTAGCTCGCTATTTTGAGCTACCACTGCCTGAGTTTTCTGCTGATCTTCTTCCTGCTTATCTTCCAGGCGAGCTAAGAATCCCTGAACATCTTGCTGAATGTATTGCTCGACTCGGTTGGCAAAAATTTTATAGGCGTTGTCGTGGGAGGCAAAATCTCGGTATGGCCCCGTCAGTTGGAAAAACTGCCAGCCTTCAATTTTCATGCCCTCGGCTGTATTGCGATAGTTGCGATACTTTTCGCCGTGGGCAAAAAATTCTTCAACCGCCGCCGAAATAGCTACGGTTTGGCTCAGGCCAAATGCGGTCCAGCCTAAAGCTGCTTTAAATCTGGCATCCCCCTGATTGTTCAATCCCACTAGAGCCGGAACAATTACGCCCCCCACAATCGTCACCATCCTCAGAAAATAGTGGCGATTGCGCTCCTTATTGGCCCGACTTTCTAGCCAGAGTACCTGGTCTAGCCAGCGGCTTTTCAAAAAGTCTTTGCGTAAATCAGCCAGATCTAGGCGATCGATAATCTCACCGAGCGTCTGCTTCAGATATTGGCGATAGTCGTTTTTCTTAGCCATGAGTTCAGTTACACCCTGAGTTGTAACAGCATTTACATCCACGCCGCAGCTCAGAAGTAGACGTTTTAGGGTCGAGAACCCAAACGCAATGGATACCAACCAGTTTGTGCCTAGGCTCGTTACGGTGCCTGGTACACGGCTTGAACGCTCTACATTCAGGACAATAATGCGCTAAAAATACTTGTCTGTCTCTATCTGCTTAGATGAAGTTTACAAAAATTTCACTTGCCGACAGGCTTCAGCCGCTGTTTGCATAATTTAAGCGACTGGGTGATAGCGATTGGTTACGATAAGGACGTGTCTAATCGGCTCGCCCTATGGATCTGCGCTTAGAAACTCTGCAGCCTCAGTATGAGAAAGTTTTCCTGTCCTGCCGCCTCAAGCAGGGAGCTGAATCAGAAGTTAAAACCGTTGGCGATCGCTTAGTAGAACTGCGATCGCATTATGAAGTCGTCGAGCAAGCAACGGGGATTCCCTGGTGGTTTGCCGGATTGCTGCATTTTCATGACTGGAATTTTCGAGAACCTGCCTTGTTTGAAAAAAAGGCGGTAGAAGTGCTGATGGCAAAGCAGTACCATCAAGCCCGCAACCGTACCCTAGGTGCCTATCTGTGGGGTTTAGACCTGTGGAATGGCTTTCGAGATGGCGCTGGTGACGAATCAGAGTGGATCTGGGCGGGTACCAACGTTCTGGCAAAAGACTCGGACAAAGTTGGAGCGGCAGCCCTGCTGGTTTATCTGCAAGAGCAAGGCATTGTTGATATGCCTAAGCCCGATCAGGGCCAGCGGCTAATTGTTTTGGCCGATACGCTCTTTAAAACGCAGCCCCAGCAGTCTTTTAAGCTAGGGGCTGAGGACAAGCTCTCGGTTCACAAGGGCACTCGCCTAGAAATTTTAGAAGATGAGCCTGCCGAGGCAAACCATATGAAGGTGAAGCTGCCAGATGGTGTTTTACTAGGCCAAAACAACCGTAGCGACTGGTATATCTTTGCGGGCCACGTTCATGTAGAGGGCACTGAACCCGATAACAAGCCGCAAGATCAGCCCGAAGAACCCGTCACCAAAATTGAAGACCCCGATCCCGGTCCGTCGATTAATGTGCCCAAGCTAGGGATGGTGTATCTAGGCAAACCGATCATTGAAGGCGGCCATTTCAGCTGGGCTGAAGCGACTAAAAACGGCAGTCGCATCCCAGTCGATGCCACGGTGGTAGACGGCATTCTTAAGATTGCCGAGGTAATGGAAGAGGTACGGGAATATCTGGGCAATCGGCCAATTCAGGTTAATTCCTGGTACCGTGATCCGGCTACCAACCGCCGGGTGGGGGGTGCTTCCAAATCCCGGCATCTCAGTGGTGATGCCGTCGATTTCGTCGTCCAGGGAATTGCCCCGCCCCAGGTCAACCGCCAGCTCGAAGCTTGGTGGAATAACCGGGGGGGACTAGCCAGCGCCAGCAGCTTTACCCACATTGATGCTAGGGGCTATCGGGCTCGCTGGAGCTATGGCTTTTAGCGATCGCCCTGCAGTTCATCACGCCAGCGAAAGCGATACGGTTCATCCTCAGCCCCCCACACCTGATTGCCCTCAGGGTCGAAGCCCCGATCCCAGGTGTCCATGCCCTGGCTGTGCAGCACGATGGTATTGGTGATGCTGGTTGCGCCCCGCACCTCGGTTGGGCAGCCCGCTGGCGGCGTCATCCCCACGAAGCCTAAGACTGAGGGGTTGAGAAACACCGAGCAGGTATAGTCTCCCAGTTCGGCTACCTGGCGCTCAGCCAAGGGGCGATCGCACAGTCCAATCCACTGCTCTGGTACTGTGGGACGATAAGCACGGGACTCAACTTGGTTATCAACAGCAGACACCAGCCATAGAAACCGCTGGCGATAGGGCTGATCGAGCTTTTCCGATAGGGCTTGCTCTTGATAAAGCAGATAGCCCCCCTCCCCTAAATCTGTAGATAACTCAGCTTCGCAGGTGGTCATCTGCACGCTGACCCGATCGGGGTTGGAGGCTGCCTGCTCGGCGGTGTCCATCACGCCGATAAGATGATTGGCAACCTGCTGGGCTAGGGGGTCACCTTCTACAGAGACCGGTTCAGTTTGCGCGATCGCCCCTGTACTGACGGTTAGCAAAAGAATCGAAACAAGCGATCGCCTTAAAATTCTCATAGCCCAAACGTCTAAGTGGAGTCTGCTTTATAAACTATAGAGAATAAGGCTAACCGCGATCGCGACCTAACTGTTCCAACTCGCGGGCAAGTGCACATAACGGCTTACTATGACTCACCCCTGCCTTGAGGAAATTCTGGCTGAACTGAAGCAGTATCTAGAACGCGAGTATCAGGGAAGTTTGGCAAAAATAGTCTTGTTTGGCTCACAAGCTAGGCAGGATGCCGAAACCGATTCAGATATTGATGTATTGGTTGCGCTAGACAAGTCATTTAGTTTTATAGAGGAAGTTAAGCGCACTAGCGACTTTATCACAGAGCTATGTCTTGAAAGAGCGGTTTTGGTTTCTCTAATATTTGTGTCTGCCTCACGCCTAGAAACCGAGCAGACACCTTTCTTCATGAATGTTCGACGAGAGGGAATATTGCTGTGACTCCCGAACAAACCGCTTTGCTACAGAAAGCGGAACGCAGCTTAAAAGCTGCTAAGCAACTCAAAGTAGAAGGACTGTCAGAGTTTTCAGTTCAGGAACACCCTGCAAATAAGGATTTGAGCGAGTAATTAAACTCTGGCAAAAGCGGACTCGTTAGGGTGTCGGCTGCGTAGAGCGTCATTGCCTTTTTGAGAAAGCCCTCTTGACGGCGGTAGACCTCGATCGCGGCCTGGTCTCGATCCACAATCCAATACTCAAGTACGCCTTCAGTCGAGTAGAGCTTGAGCTTGGTCTCCCGATCGCGCTTTTTATCCTTCTCGGTTTTAGACAACACTTCGACAACCAGTTCAGGGGCACCTGTCAGATGTCCTGCCTGATCCATCAGCTGGGCTAGTCGTTCGTGGCTAATCCAAATCAGGTCGGGAATTACCGCATCCGTCTCAGCAAAAATTATTCCCGGAGAGATATAGGGTTTGCCAGCTGCCGACTGAAGCGACCATTGCAGCAAAGCGGCATACATTAGTCCGATTACATCCTGATGTCCTAGGTGAGGCGCACGAGTCACCAGCAGTTCTCCCGCGATAATTTCGTAACGGTTGCCCGTATCGGGAAAGCCTTCTAAATCACTGACTGTCCAGCAAATTGGATTAGTCATTGAGGTCATCGGCTTTTTCCTCAAACTGCAATACTCCTATTATGGCGGCATAAAGTTCGGTTATCTGCCGGGATTTTGATGGCTAGATGACAGGCAAATGCGGCTGAATTCGTCATGATAAGAGAGGAGTACAAACAGTCAGTCCTAGACCCGACTCCGCTGCGTTTCAGACTCTTTCATTCCCAAGCTGCTATGGACTTCAACATTCAAGCGCCGTTTGAGCCTCTAGGCGATCAGCCCAAAGCGATCGCCCAGCTTTCTCAGTACCTCAGCCAGGGTCATCGCTACCAGACCTTGCTGGGGGCCACGGGTACCGGCAAAACCCACACAATGGCGCGGGTGATTGACCAGATTGGCAAGCCAACGCTGGTGCTAGCCCACAACAAAACCCTGGCAGCCCAGCTCTGCAACGAGCTGCGGGAGTTTTTCCCCGACAACGCAGTGGAATACTTCATCAGCTATTACGACTACTACCAGCCAGAAGCTTACATCCCGGTCACTGATACCTACATCGCCAAAACCGCTTCCATCAACGAAGAAATCGACATGCTGCGGCACTCGGCCACGCGATCGCTGTTTGAGCGCAAAGACGTGATTGTGGTGGCCTCTATTAGCTGCATTTACGGTTTGGGCATTCCTTCTGAGTATTTGAAAGCCTCGATTCCGCTGCGGGTGGGCATGGAGGTGAATCAGCGACAGGTCTTAAGAGATCTGGCTTCAGTGCAGTACACCCGCAATGACTTAGACTTAGGCCGAGGCCGATTTCGGGTCAAGGGCGACGTGCTAGAAATTGGCCCCGCTTACGAAGACCGGGTAATCCGCGTCGAGTTCTTTGGCGATGAGATTGACGCCATCCGCTACATCGACCCGATTACGGGCACCACGATTCAGAGCATGGAAGCGGTAAATATCTACCCGGCGCGGCACTTCGTCACCCCCGATGAAAAGCTAGAGCAGGCATGTCTCAATATTGAAGCCGAGCTGAAAGATCGCCTGGAAGAACTAGAAACTGAGGGCAAACTGCTAGAAGCCCAGCGCCTAGAGCAGCGCACCCGCTACGACCTGGAAATGCTCAAAGAAGTCGGCTACTGCAACGGCGTTGAAAACTACGCCCGTCACTTAGCGGCTCGACTGCCCGGTTCACCGCCAGAGTGTCTGCTGGACTACTTTCCTAAAGACTGGCTGCTGGTGATTGACGAATCCCACGTCACCATTCCTCAGATCCACGCCATGTATAACGGCGATCGCTCCCGCAAAATGGTGCTGATCGATCACGGCTTCCGCCTGCCCAGCGCTGCCGACAACCGCCCGCTAAAGGCAGAAGAGTTTTGGCAAAAGGTGAACCAGTGTGTCTTTGTGTCAGCGACACCGGGTACCTGGGAGCTAGAGCAGTCCGGGGGCGAGCTGGAAACTAAGCTCAACGGCAAAAACGAGAAAAAAAGCTACATCAACGGCACTGGCCGGGTGGCTGAGCAGGTGATTCGACCCACGGGGGTGGTGGATCCAGAAATTTTTGTTCGGCCTACGGACGGCCAGGTGGACGATCTGCTGGGTGAAATCAAAGAGCGGGTGCTGCGGCAGGAACGGACGTTGGTGACGACGCTGACCAAGCGCATGGCTGAAGACCTGACAGAATATTTTGATGAGCATGGGGTGCGGGTGCGCTACCTGCACTCAGAAATTCACTCGATTGAGCGGATTGAGATTTTGCAAGATCTGCGAGACGGCAACTTTGACGTGCTGGTGGGAGTGAACCTGCTGCGGGAAGGACTGGATTTGCCAGAGGTGTCCCTAGTAGCGATTCTCGATGCTGACAAAGAAGGCTTCTTGCGGGCCGAGCGATCGCTGATTCAAACCATTGGCCGCGCCGCCCGTCACGTCCAGGGACAGGCCATTCTCTATGCCGACAACCTCACCGATAGTATGGCCCGCACGATTGAAGAAACCGATCGCCGCCGCGCTATTCAGCTTGCCTATAACGAAGAACACGGCATCGTGCCTAAGCCGATTATTCGCCGCAAGCAAAACGCGATTCTGGCCTTTTTAGAAGTCTCCCGTAAGCTCAACGCTCAGGAGCTAGAGCAAGTTTATGAGCAAAGCGACGAGATGCCCCTAGAAGATATCCCAGAACTGATCGGCCAGCTCGAAAAGCAGATGAAAGAAGCGGCCAAGAGTCTGGAATTTGAAGAAGCGGCTAAATACCGCGATCGCATTAAAAACCTGCGCGATAAGCTAATTGGTAAGCGTTAGGCTGTCAGGTTTTTATGTTTTGCCTGCGAGCGGATGGTACGTATACAGAAGTTGCTCAGTCAACTCTTTTGACTGGGCTAACAGCATCACTATTAGAAACCACCCTAGAACAGTTGAGCGATCGCTCCAATACTGCTACAGCCTTATGGTTTAGAGAACAAATTGAAAAATTGAAATAGGCCAAGCTGATATAGTTTGGAGTCTCAAAAGCTGCAATGACTCTCCTCAGCCGCAACTCACTGCTTTTACTAATTGACCTGCAAAAGGCGATCGATGATCCAAGATGGGGCGATCGCAATAATCCGCAAGCTGAGGCCAATATCGTTCAGCTCCTCGCCGCCTGGCGGCAGAGTCAAATGCCTGTTTTGCACGTCAAACACATGTCAACAGAGCCTGATTCCCCCTATCGTCCCGGTCAGACAGGCGACTTGGGCTTCACGACCCTGGTAGTAGCTGATGCCACATTTACCTTCGGCAGAGCTGACTTTGACGGCACATGGCATCCAGCCGCAGCGGTTCACGCCATGTCCTTAGCAAACCTATCGGGTGAATATGCCACAATTTTGTCAACTGAAGAGATTCTGCAACAACTGCCTTTGCTAGCATAGGCACCTAGACATGAGACAAGAATCAGTTACCTTTTGGCGCGATCGCCTCCTTGCTGGAATGGAGGTGCTCAAGGCAACCTACATTACCCATTCCTTTAGCCGCCACAGCCACGAAGGGTACGCCATCGGCGTGATTGAGTCGGGAGTCGAAGCCTTTGCCTATCGCGGCAGTACCCATCAGGCTCCCGCCGGGGCACTGGTGGTGATTCATCCAGGTGAAGTGCATACGGGCTATGCCGGTCAGGAGGACGGCTGGCGCTACCGCATGATCTATCCCCCCGTTGCGCTGATGCAGCAGGCCGCCGCTGCCCTAAACCTACCAGCCACTCAGGTGCCCTTCTTTGCAAAGCCTGTTATTTGCGATCGCGCCTTGGTGCAACAGTTTCGGATATTTCATCACATGCTAGAACAAGAGGCTGACCCGCTGGCGCGGGAATCCCAGTGGCTGTGGCTAGCCAGCTACATGGTGCAGCAATACGGCGACACGCGATCGCCCATTGCTAAAACCCACCGCGATCGCCCACTGGCCCAGCAGGCCAGAGCCTATTTAACCGATCACTATTTAGACCCCATCACCCTGGATCAGCTAGCCCAAACCGTCAACCTGCCGCCGCTCAAACTGCTGCGACTGTTTCGGCGCGAGTGGGGGCTGCCGCCCCACCAATACCTGATTCAAGTGCGGGTGCAGCAGGCTAAGCGATTAATTGCCACGGGTGTACCGCTGGCCGTGGTGGCAGCTGATACCGGCTTTGCCGATCAAAGTCATTTAACCCGGCACTTTAAACGATGGGTCGGGGTAACGCCGGGGCAGTATCAGGCAGGCTGCTAGCAAATCGCCCTTCTTTTCTCTGCTTAGAAACTGCAAAAACGTTCAAGACGCTGCCAGAACCGCCAGCTTAAAGTTGGGGCGTAGCGATAGGTTTGGAGCCTACTGGTGAATGATGGCGATCGCGTCTAATACTTCTGAACTGTCTCCCTGGCAGGAGTTTCGGGCCGGGGCGAGGCAGACAATTCCTCTGATTGTCGGGGCCATTCCCTTTGGCATCATCTTCGGCACGCTGGCCCAAACTAACGGTTTGTCTTTTGTCGGCACCTTAGCCATGTCAGCCTTTGTCTTTGCCGGGTCTTCTCAGTTCATTGCCTTGGGGCTGCTGGGCGCGGGTACGCCCGTTGGCCTCATTGTGCTGACGACCTGGGTGGTGAATCTGCGGCACCTGCTCTATTCAGTGGGGCTAGTGCCTTATTTAAAGACGCTGCCTCAAAGTTGGAAGCTAGGGCTGGGCTTTTGGCTCACTGATGAAACCTTCATGGTGGCAATTCAGCGCTATCGTCAAGGCGATCGCTCCCCTTACAAACACTGGTTCCATCTGGGTTCGGCCTTGGCGATGTACGGCAACTGGCAGCTCAGCACTCTGCTGGGACTTACTCTAGGCCAAAACCTCCCCAATGCCGCTGCTTGGGGGCTGGACTTTGCTATGGTGGCGACCTTTATCGGTATGACGATTCCCTACCTGACGAATCGCCCTATGGTGGCGACCGTCGTTGTGGCCGGAGTGACGGCTGTAGCGGCGCGATCGCTGCCGCACCAGCTCGGACTGATCGTAGCGGCGATCGCGGGCGTGACCACCGGCATGCTTACTGAAAGCCAACTCAAGCCAGGAGGGCAAGCCCAATGATGCCGGAAATCGCTTTGATTGGCGGTATGGCCCTAGTCACTTTTTTAATTCGCTATCCGCTACTGGCCATGAGCGGACGCTTCACCCTGTCGCCGCGCCTGCTGCAGGCTCTCAACTACGTGCCGCCAGCGGTGCTGACTGCAATTGTCGTGCCTGCGGTGCTAGTTGAGGAGAACGCAGTTTGGCTAGGACTAGACAATCCGCGCCTCATCGGGGCGATCGCCGCACTCGCTGTAGGACTTTGGCGCAAAAATCTGCTGCTGACAATTATTGTCGGCATGGGGGCTTTTCTGCTGTGGCAGGCTGTAGTTTAATCTCCCGCTCTAGCCTGTTGCTTACCCTAGCCAAGTGGGCATCCTCAAAGCAGGAGAATGACTTGACTACCCCAGCTCTGCCAGCACACCCTCATGCTGCTTGACCGCTGGGGTTTTTCATAGAAACGCCCTACCGCCGAGCCTGTAGTTCACGGCGGCGATTGGAGGCGTCAAGCGTTTCTTCGGCCCCCGTTGTTTCGGGTACAGGCTGTAAAATCACCGCCTCATAGGGAATAACGCCAGTCCCCTCACTGCCCAAGCAGCGGGCGGCGGCGCGTGATAGATCAATAGAGCGCTGACCAATGTAAGGGCCGCGATCGTTAATGCGGACTACCACGCTGCGCTCGTTCAGGCGGTTGGTAATCTTTAGACGGGTGCCAAAAGGCAGGGTTTTATGAGCGGCTGTGAGGGCATTTTGGTCAAAGATTTCGCCAGTTGCGGTTTGCCGACCGTGGAAGTAGGGGCCGTACCAGGAAGCGGTGCCATAGAACTGATCTTGGCTCTCAGTCAAACCTGCTAAAAACGCCTGAATTGATCCTAAATCCAGTGGCTCACCGCCGAGAGCCATGCGTAGCTGATCCACCCACTTAATCGCCAGCCACTGCTGCTGCTCTAAGTCTGCCGCTAGCTCATCGGTGGCAAAAAGGATCTCGTTGTCTATCCGGACTGCCGGACTGCCCTTCAGGCGTCCGAGCTTCAGGGCTTCAGGTCGCAAAACTTGCTCTTGCAGCAGGTGCCGTAGTCTATTGGCGAGCTGATAAGCCTGGGCTTCATCGGGCAGGCCGCCTATTAGACGCCCTTTCACCCAGATTTGATGCACTGCCTGATTCCGGGAGCGCTCAGCAGCATGACTAGGACGCCACTTAGAACACTGCTTTAGCAAGGCTAGCTGCCGGGATTTTGCTGACGATGGACGGGCTGCGGTAGTCGCCGACTTTGTATTGGCCTCAATGACCTGAATATCAGCGATAGAAGTCCAGCGTTGCAGGCTAGACGCCTTGACGGTGGAAGCCTGCGCTATTGTGCCCGACAGTAGAACGCCGCCGCTTTCTTCCTCTTCAGGCTGCTCTAGAGAGATAGCAGCCCCAGGATCAAACGCCAAAGCGTCTTGGCCGACGGGTGGGGATACCACATCTGCGCTCGCAAACGCCGCGTTCTCAATCAGCTTTGCCCGGACAATCAGCCGCTCAAACCCTTGAAACCAAGCCTGGACAGGGGGCGAGTAGTCTTCTCCAACAGTTAAGAAAGTTGAAAAATTACCGGATGAGGCCGAATCTGGATGTAAAAGGTAACTGGAAGAGACGGCGGGCTGGCTAGAAAATGCTGTGGAGCTGCCCAAAAAGCTTCCGTGTGGCGTGTAAGAGCTGTGGGCTGCTGAAACTCGTAAAACAGAATCGCTGGGTTTGAGGTGTTGCCCCACTAGGGTCAAGATGTGACCGATAGAAGTGGGGATTAAAGACCGCTGGGGCGCTTCTTTGTTGGGAGGTTGAGTCAGATGCTGGGGAGTGAAAAAACTCCCTAACAGCGACGCTAACCAAACAAATCCTAAAAAACTCATTGCTATTATTTGGAATTCGATCTCACTTAGGACTGTCTAAACTCACTTTTGTAATCTATGATGCAGAATCAGAGATTAGCAGTGTATCAACTTTATGTCAGCTTGGGATCGGTGCTGCCGAATAGAGTTTACCCGGACAAGGTAGACTTTACCGCTCTTTAGGCGATCGCCTTGTGAGGACAAAGTGTTGTCTAGTGTGACCTAAAACACAGACCAGCAGATCTCCCTGATGATAGACATTGCAGATAGGTGATAGGGTCGGCCAGTTCGCTGAATTTAGTTTTGGGTTAGTCAGATTTGCCTAATAGAGCTGAAAGATAAGCTACAGGCGCATTTACAGCAACTGTCTCAGCCACGCGATCCGTTTTTTGCCACGGCTCACTACCAGTTCGCTCGGCAGTATATTCAGCAGCAGCTAGGTCAGTGGCAGTCTGTCAAGGCTCAGCAGTTTGAGTTTCAGGGCCGCAGCCACATCAACTGGAGGCTGGATTTGCCGCCGAGTGCGGCTGTCCCTGAGGAGAATGGGTTTAGAAATTCCGCAGCTTGGCCGATCTTGGTGGGGGCGCATTACGATACGGTGCCCAACTCCCCCGGTGCGGATGACAATGCCTCTGGGGTCGCTGTTTTGCTGGAACTGGCCCGTCTCTGGTCTGGGCAGCCGGGGCGATCGCCGCTAACGCTAGTGGCCTTTGATTTAGAAGAATATGGCTTAGCTGGCAGTCAATTCTGCGTAGAGCAACTGCAGCAGTCAGGCCAGCCTCTGCGGCTGATGCTGTCTCTAGAAATGTTGGGCTATTACGACGATAGGCCCGGCTCACAACGCTATCCTCCCGGACTGAAGTATTTTTTCCCCAACTGCGGCAACTTTATTGGGCTAATTGGTAATTGGCGATCGCTCTTTGATCTGATCCGTCTGTCTCGGCAAGTCTCTGGGGCTGGTGTGCCTGCCTGGTGGCTCCCCGCCGGACAGCGAGGCCAACTGCTGCCCGATACTCGCCGCAGCGATCACGCCCCTTTCTGGGATGCGGGCTATGCGGCCATTTTGGTCACGGACACGGCCAATCTGCGCAATCCTCACTATCACCAGCCCAGCGATCGCCTCGAAACTCTGGATCTCGACCGCCTGGCTCAGGTCTGCTGGGGGCTATTTCAAGGGATTCGCGTTCTTTAATCCTTGCTTAATTATTAAGATTAGTCGAGTTTTGATGACATTTGCGTCGAATCGTACGGTTCCGTACGGCATCTTTGCAAAGGGCAACGATAGTCTATTCACGTACTTAAATAGCGTGCATTTGATCAGGCTTTAGACATCGAAATAGTAAATGGCAACATTCTAGCTTTAATGAAGCATCTACAGGATTATGTCTGAGGAAAAGACCTATGCGAAGCGAATGCTTAGTGTCTACAAGTGATGACTGCTCAGCCTTAGCTGGAATCCGTATTCTTGCTATAGATAGTGATCCAGATTCTCTGCTTTTACTACAGACTGTTTTTGAACAATATGGTTGCACAGAAATAATTGTTGTTACCACTGCTCAAGAAGCTTTAGAAATCCTTGAACAAATTCAGCCTGATATTCTAATTAGCGAACTGCGCTTAATTGACACCAACGGCTGTACGCTGATTCGTCAAATTAAGAGAAAGTTAAAGTTAAGTATTCCAGCTATTGCCTTAACAGCTTCTGCTTGGCCCCGCGATCGCAATCAGGCGATCGCCGCTGGATTTTGCTGTCACATAGCCAAGCCATTTAATTTTGATGAGCTAATTTCAAACATTGTTTCCCTAACTCGTCGTCGCACTTTGTAGTCTTTTGATAACTTAGTTTACAGTTGGCGTGATCTTCGCTTAAGGTTAATAACTGCAACATGCCCTTCTATAGGCCAATGAATTGATCCGTCAAAATCGGCTGCTAGCTGTAATGTCTCCTCAACTCTATAAAAAATTAGAACCTAACTTAACAAAAGTATATTTGGAACAAGGAGTTATTTTGCATGAACCGGGAGATATTTTGGAGTTTCTTTATTTTCCCCTTGACTGCTTGCTTTCAGTGACCATCACAATGGCTAATGGTAATACCGCTGAAACCGGAGTTATTGGTAACCGTGAAATTTTAGGTGTCAATGCCTTTATGGGGGGCAGTGAGACAACTCAAACAGAATATGTAGTGCAAATTGCAGGTGAGGCAGTCAAGGTTCCGGCCAAGCCGTTGCTAGAAGAGTTTGATACCAATAAGGAACTGCGTGATATTCTGCTGCGCTATACTCAAGCACTCATTGCCCAAATTTCCCAGACGACTGCCTGCAATCGATTACATCTTCTAGAGCAGCGTCTGGCTCGCTGGATGTTGGAAGCCAGTGAACGAACAGAGTCTGATGAGCTAAATCTAACCCAGGAATTTATGGCTGATATGCTGGGTGTCCGCCGAGCGGGTGTGACGCAGGCCGCCCAGAAGCTGCAAAGTCAAGGACTAATTCAGTATCGCAGCGGCTTTGTAAAAATCATGGATCGACCAGGTTTAGAAGCCGCTAGCTGTGAGTGTTTTGCAACAGTCCAAGCAGAATATAATCGCCTGCTAGGTCAGCATCACTCACCCTGGCTTTATTAATAGTATTAGGTAAAACTGTTGGGCATCTCGATTAATTGCCTGGTTGAGAAATTTTGTGGCCTAAAACCACTCAAATCCTGTTGAGATTGACAACGAGATTTGTATTTTTCGAGGTTCCCTAATTAAATGCCGAACGAACTTAATTTTCCCAGCTTTATAGTTCAATTCCTTTATAAATTATTAATATTTATTGAAAGCAAATAAAAATATGGTTGTAGTCAACCAGCTCATACACGTACTTTCCTAGCACAGTCAATGGCAAATCTTGGAGCAAAAGCGCCTCAAATTCTACTCGTAGAAATGGATGATGAAACCCGTCCTTTGTTGCGCCATAACTTAGAGAATGAAGGTTTTGATGTCATTGTTACACTGGAAGAAAAAGATGCGATCGCTCGGATGAAAGACGCTACAGACGTTCCTGATTTGATTCTACTCAATCAGGTGAACTCATCTGCTAACGGTTTTATTGAGATGGGCCTGCGAATTCGATCGCAGCTAAACTTTTCAGAAAGTATGCCAATTGTGGTAATTGCCGAGCATTTTGCCAAGGAACTAACCGGGCAAAACCAGCAGGTTGGCAACTACGAATACATCGCATATTTAGAAGACGGTCAGCAGCTTATAGACCTGCTGACTCAGCTTTGCGCCCAAAATTTCGACTTGACTTGATCCGTCAAATCGGATAGCGTTTGGAGCTATAGCTGTCTGTACGCAGCTTGTCTATCACCCCAAAAATTTGGTCGCGCGGTGCCGGAAGTTGCAGCAACAACACCCGACACCTGACCCCTTCGACAGAGTAAGCTGTCTCGGAGGCTAGAGTAATTATACTCAGGCCGCCCCGAACTGCTATGTCTGGGGCGGCTAAATTTTTGGGATTTCCTACCCAATCTACGGAGAAATCCCAAAATGTTGCTCTATATCAACCCGTCTCCCCGGTTTTCCCCCGAAACCGAGGCCAATCTCCCCTTGCGCCTCAACATTCCCCGCGCCCAGCCTGAGCGAGAGCGCCTGCGTCACCTGATCATGGGTTCAGCCGAAGGGGTGCGATCGGCTATCAACGCGCTGCACAGGCTGAACTACGCCGAGCAAGGACTGTGGAGTCCGGTTCTGACAATTCCGCCCTCCGGCATTTTGCTAACGCCGGAGCAGGGCGAGGTGTTTAGCTATCTGCTGCGCTACCGATCGCGGAGCTAGCCCCTAAAAAGGGGCGATCCTCAGAATTATTGCGTTGCCAGTAGAGAAAATCCGGCAAGGGCTTGCCCTGCCAAGCCCTAACGAAATATCCCAGGAAGCTGAAACTGCCAAAATGCTAACGCGATCGGCAAGCAATCCAAGTCCGAAGTTGGGGACACTAAAATGATAGAGGTAGGATCCCCTGCCCCCCTATCAAGGTGGCGATAGCCGGGGGGATCTCGCGATCAGCTAAAACCTTCAGCTAAAACCTGGTCAAGCGTGTCAGTCCTGAATATTTAAGAAGCTGCTTTCCGTCTTTTACTGACCTCCATCAAACGTTTTCCTGACCTGCAAATAGCTTATGACGCCCATTGACGCCCAAACTCGTCAGGAAATCATTGCCAGAGTGCTGACCGCACGAAAAGATCGTTCGACGTTTTTAGCCCAGATGAAGCAGCGTCAACAACAAGGTTGGCAAGTCGCTCGAAAAGCGGCCCAGTGTCTCAAGTTAGAGTTTGGAGCCCAGCGAGTCGTTCTTTTCGGTTCACTGCTTGATCATGAGGGCATGACCTGGTATTCGGATATTGACCTAGCTGTTTGGGGAGTAGATGCGTCAAATTATCTCCGAGCAGGAGCCGCCATTGAAAGAGAGCAGCCTTTTTCAATCAATTTGATAGATCCAGATTCAGCTCCCCCCCATATCTTAGAAGCGATTCAGCAAGGAACAGATCTATGAATAAATCTGCTCTGACTGTGCGAATCCATCAAGAGCTGAGAGGGTAGTCAACCAAACGGAGCAATTGCGTAAGAAACTTGGGGATATACAAGATACCGATATACAGAGTGCCTAGTAGGGCGGGCATTGCCCGCCTTACATCAAACGCTCAAAATCATCGTGATTAGCGATCGCCCGTTTCAGCTTCTCCACAACCTCCGGCACCAGGATTGCGCCTAATTCTCCAGAGGCCCGCGTCCGGATGCTGAGGCTATTGCCTTCTACTTCCTTAGTGTCGTGCCACTACTCATAACACCTTTAAAGAGGCAGATATCCACGGTCGCTTTGTTAACAGAAAATATAACGAGACGTTTCTATGTTTCTAGTAGGGGGCTTGGCAGTGCTAAGCCCTCGCAAGATATCTTAGAAAGTCAAAACTGGTAGGATATTGACGCGATATTCGGAAACTTAACCGATGACATTTGAGCCGCCTCATCAGATCGTTCATCAGTTTTACCAGAAAGACGGAATTTGGTTGCCTCGGAATAACTCTGACTACGGTAGTCCGAAGCAAAAACAGCTATGGGACAAGATTGGTCAGAATTATTACAACCGCCGCCAATTTGAGACTGCTACGCCGCCGGACTATGCTGAAGTCATCCGTCGGCCAAGCGGGTTATGGAACAAATTTCCTGCTCATCAGCACTTTAGTACCATTCTGGAGATTGGCTGTGGCGATGGGCGAGCTTCAATTCACTTATCTAAAAACCGAAACTTAAGCTGCGAAGTTTACTACGGCATAGATATCTCCGAGCCTCAGTTACGAAGGCTGCAAATATTTAAGCAAGCCTATAACTTTTATCCCTCAGCCCGATTTGTATTGGTTTGTATGTCAGTCCGGCAATTACCATTAGCAGACAACTCAGTAGATTTGGTGATTTCAGATTCTGTATTCATGCATCTGGCCAAAAAAGATACGGAAACTTTGTTTAGTGAAATTGCCCGAACCTTAAAGCCTCACGGAGTAATTGGCCTGCGCAATTCCTTCCATAACCGAGACTGCATTGGCCATATCATCCACAACCTAATTCGTCAGCTTGCTCCTAATCGAAATGCAATTTATTTGCAGCAATACTCGCTATCGGAGATTAAAACGCTATTTGAGAACAGCGGTTTAACCAACAAGATCGGTTCCATCAAAGTTAAATCGGATGGTCAATACGTGCTAATTCCTAGACACATCGGCAAGCAAAAAGTACCGCTAGCCAGATGTATTAATGATTACCTCAAGCGTAGCGGCATTCGCAGTCATTGCTTAATTTATAGCTTTGACGCTTACAACTGGTAATCAGCAGGGCAGACAATGCCTACCTACGTAAAGTGATAGGTAGGGCGGGCAATGCCCGCCTTACATCAAACACTAAAAATCATCGTGATTAGCGATCGCCCGTTCCAGCTTCTCCACAACCTCCGGCACCGGAATTGCGCTTAGTAATCAGTAGGGCGGGCATTGCCCGCCTTAGAGCAAACGCTAAAAATCATCGTGATTAGCGATCGCCCGTTCCAGCTTCTCCACAACCTCCGGCACCGGAATTGCGCCTAATTCTCCAGAGGCCCGCGTCCGGATGCTGAGACTATTGCCTTCTACTTCCTTAGCCCCCACAATTGCCATCACCGGAATCTTGGCTTTTTCGGCATTGCGGATCAGCTTACCCAGGCGATCGCCGCTGGTATCCACTTCCGCCCGTACCCCCTTCTGCCGGAGCTGTTCTGCCACCTGCTGCGCAAAGCCAAGCTGCTCCTCCGTCACCGGCAGCAGCCGCATCTGCACCGGAGCCAGCCACAGGGGAAAATCACCCGCATATTCCTCAATCAAAATGCCAATTAGCCGCTCCAGGGAGCCAAAAGGAGCGCGGTGGATCATTACCGGACGCTGGCGGCTGCCGTCTTCCGCGACGTACTCCAGCTTGAAGCGCTCCGGCAGGTTGTAGTCCACCTGCACCGTGCCTAACTGCCACTCGCGATCGAGGGCATCCGTGACGATAAAGTCCAGCTTCGGCCCGTAGAAAGCCGCCTCGCCAATGCCTTCAAAATGGCTCATCCCCAACGTTTCTACGGCGCGGCGAATAGCATTTTCCGCCTTGTTCCAGGCATCATCTGAGCCAATGTACTTGTCTGAATCTGGGTCGCGGAAACTCAGCCGTGCCCGGAAGGATTTGTCCAACCGCAGCGCCTTGAGGATGGCCTGAATCAGATCCACCACCTTCAAAAATTCATCGTCAAGCTGCTCTGGCGTCACAAACAGGTGAGCATCATCCTGGGTGAAGCCGCGTACCCGCGTTAGCCCCCCCAGTTCCCCTGACTGCTCATAGCGATAGACGGTGCCAAATTCGGCCAAACGCAGCGGTAGCTCCCGGTAAGAACGCAGCGTCGATTTATAAATCTGAATATGGAAGGGGCAGTTCATCGCCTTCAGCACAAACCCTTCCTCTTCCGACTCCCCCATCATCGGAAACAGGTCTTCTTTGTACTTCTGCCAGTGCCCCGACAGCTTAAACAGCTCCACCCGGCCAATATGGGGCGTCACCACGGGCTGATAGCCTCGCTTGATCTGCTCCTGCTTAAGAAACTCTTCCAGGGTCGATCGCAAAATCGTTCCCCTCGGCGTCCACATGGGCAGCCCCGGCCCCACCTCATCGGCAAAGACAAACAGCCCCAGCTCTTTACCCAGCTTGCGGTGGTCGCGCCGCTTGGCCTCTTCCCGCCGCCGCTTGTATTCCTGAAGCTGTTCTGGCGTCTCCCAGGCAGTGCCATAGATGCGCTGAAGCTGGGCTCGCTTCTCGTCGCCGCGCCAGTAGGCCCCGGCGACGCTTTCCAAGTCAAAGGCTTTAGGATTGAGGTCTTTGGTGCTGGTGACGTGCGGCCCCGCGCAGAGATCCCACCACTCTTCCCCGAGGTGATAGAGCGTAATTGGATCTTCTAGTCCTTCCAGAATCTCTAGCTTGTAGGGTTCGCCAAGCTGCTCAATGCGCTGCTTCGCCTCTGCGCGGCTCAGCTCCTCCCGCTCAACCGGCAGCCCCTTCTTGATGATCTTGATCATCTCTTTTTTGATCGCCTTGAGGTCTTTCTCGGTGAAAGGCTCAGGGTTGTCGAAGTCGTAGTAGAAGCCGTAGTCAATCCAAGGGCCAATAGTCACCTGCGCCTTGGGAAATAGCCGCTGCACTGCCATCGCCATCACATGGGAAAAGGTATGGCGAATGCGCTTGAGCTGATCTGATTCGTCAGTGCGCGGTAAGTACACTTTGTCTACCTGAGCGGGGACGACGTTAGCTTCTGCTTGAGACATGGGCGATGAGAAAATTTAAGGAGAAAAGAGATGAATTAATAAGTTAGGCAGGGCAACAGCACAGCCTTAATCAAAGCTTATCGAATATTTGGATGGCACTGCATTTTAGCCCTACTCCTTAGCCTAACTGAGAGATGCAGTGTCAGTTTGGCAGATTGTTGCAGCACAGCTGTTCTACTAGGGCAAAAAACAGGGCCAGGTTGGGAAAGCGATCGCGCTGAAATCTGCCCCAGAAGTGAGTTTGTCCTTTGGCATAAATATCTAAGAAGACAGACTGGCTTGACTTGTAACCCTTCAGCGTCACAATTTTGGCTTGGTCAAATTCTGACCATGTTAGCTGCTTTTTCCCTAGCGACAGGCCATGCCGACTCAGGCTCAGGCGATTGAAGCCAATTTCTGCACCTTTTTCCACCTCTGATAGCCGCTGTGGTAGCTGGGCTATCACCATGCCTTCCTGCAGCGCATTTCCCAAGGCTTTAGGATTAGCCACCTCAATGCCAAACTGCATCTGACGACCATTCTGCATTTTCACCCCATAGCGATAGAACACAGGCCCAACCTTAGCCTGGTCAATTCCGGTATAGAGTTCAGCGATCTGGGCATATCTCAGCACTGTGGGTTCTCCACGGGTATCCAAAAGTCCTTTTTCGCAGAGATGGATAATCGTTTTAGAACTCCTCAGACGGCGAAAGCTGCGCCCAACCAGCCACAGATTAACTAAGAAAGCGGGCAGACCCACAATCAGCAGCACCGAAAAGAGCGAAATGGGCAAAAATGCGCTCCACAGAATTAATAAAAACTTGGCCCGCTGTTTATTCCAGCCCAGCTCACCCACGGCATAACCTAGCTGCGAAGAGATTGTTTCTGCGATCGCGCTCATGTCTGTGCTCCTTTGCTAACGGTCGTTGTGTAAGAACCGGGGCATTAACCCCTACCGTTAAAAAGCTAAAGGGCGATCGAGAAAAAGTCGGGGCCGCTCATGGCAGCCCCCTTCTCGCTGGTAGATTTATAGCGCGATCGCTCAGCAGTCAATCCGGCTCAAAACTGCCGCAGAAAGCGCAGATCGCTGGCGTATAGCC
The DNA here is from genome assembly GCF_030405905.1 of Sphaerothrix gracilis Ecp01. Taxonomy (NCBI): domain Bacteria; kingdom Bacillati; phylum Cyanobacteriota; class Cyanophyceae; order Nodosilineales; family Nodosilineaceae; genus Sphaerothrix; species Sphaerothrix gracilis. The sequence continues at coordinate 26,846 of NZ_JASATW010000006.1, read as the reverse complement.
GCCGAATATCGTCAATTTTGTTCTGCACCATTGCCAGCCGCTCCACCCCCAAGCCAGCGGCAAAGCCTGAATAGACCTCTGGGTCATACCCCACTGCCTTCAGCACATTGGGGTCAATCATGCCGCAGCCCAAAATCTCTAGCCACTGCCCCTGCCACTGCACGTCTACTTCAGCCGAAGGTTCGGTAAACGGAAAGAAGCTAGGCCGAAACCGCACCGGAATTTCGCCAAACAGCGCCTCCAAAAAGATCTTGATCGTGCCCTTCAGGTCACCAAAAGTCAGGTTTTTATCAACCGCGAAAAACTCAATCTGATGAAAGACTGCCGCGTGAGTAGCGTCAACCGTATCGCGGCGGTAGCAGCGACCAATCGCCACTGCCCGCAGGGGCGGCTCGTGTTCCTTCATGTAGCGAATTTGCACGTTAGACGTGTGCGTCCGCATGAGCTGACCGTCTTGCAGATAGAGCGTGTCCTGCATGTCCCTAGCGGGGTGATCGGGCAGGAAGTTGAGCGCCTCGAAGTTGTAGTAGTCAGTCTCCACTTCTGGCCCCTGCGCCACGGTGTAGCCCAAGCCCACGAAAATATCGACAATCTGATCGATGATGCTGTTAATCGGATGGACTCGCCCCTGGGGCACAAACACACCCGGCATCGTCACGTCTAGGGCTTCAGCCGCTAGCTGCGCCTCAATTTCGGCTGCCTGCAGGGCTGCTTTCTTTTGCTCTAAGGCCGTCTGCAAAGTGGTTTTAACCGTGTTGGCTGCCGCACCGATGCGGGGCCGCTCTGTTGCAGGTAGCTTACCCATGCCGCCTAGCACCTTAGAAAGCTGCCCCTTTTTGCCGAGATAGCCCACTCTAAGCTGCTCTAACTCGTCTAGGGTAGTCGATTGGGCGATCGCCGTCTGGGCTGACTGCTCTAGCGACTGTAGCTGGGTTTCTAAATCGGGATGGGCAGTGGTCATGCTCGTGAACTTCGGCTAAACAATATAGTCTCAATCTACTGTTTCAAATATCCGTCTCAATCTCAAGCGGTTGGCCCATGCAACTGTCAGGTCGTTGACTAAAGCAGTTAAGCTATGTTGACAGAGTCCCTCTATATTACCCAGTGTATTGGGTTCAGGGTTCAGACTCATAGCTTCTCTCTACTTTTTGCCCTAGCCGAATTAGCTTACTGAATCATGAATCAACTATGAAAATTCTAGTCAGCAATGATGACGGTATTTTTGCCCTAGGAATCCGCACCCTGGCCAATACGCTAGCCGCCGCCGGGCACGAAGTAACAGTGGTATGCCCCGATCGCGAGCGATCGGCCACGGGCCACGGTCTGACGCTGCACAAACCCATTCGCGCCGAAGTGATTGAATCGGTTTTTCATCCTCAAGTTCAGGCTTGGGCCTGCTCTGGTACGCCTTCAGACTGCGTTAAGCTGGCCCTGGGAGCCCTGCTAGATACGCCGCCAGATTTTGTCCTTTCTGGCATCAACCACGGCGCTAACTTAGGCACTGATGTTCTCTATTCTGGGACAGTCTCAGCCGCGATGGAAGGCGTGATTGAGGGAATTCCATCGGTGGCCTTCAGTTTGGCTGGCTTCAAGTCGCAGGAGTTTCAGCCTGGCGCTAATTTTGCTCGGATATTAGTCGATCATTTAGGGAACAATACGCTCGGCGCTGGGGTATTGCTGAACGTCAATATCCCGCCTGTAGATGAGGCTGATATCCAGGGTGTCAAAATTACCCACCAAGGGCTACGCCGATATGTCGATCTGTTTGAGAAGCGGGTTGATCCACGGGGTAAAACCTACTATTGGCTAGCTGGGGAAGTGATGGAAGAGGTGAATAATCCTGCAGATAGCTGGCAAAGTAAACCGGAGTCAGAGCTGCAGACCACGTCTGTCAAAACCGGAAAAGTTTCCGTACCTGCAGACGTCCAGGCTATTCAAGCAAACTACATCACAATCACGCCACTGCAATATAATCTCACCTCGGCTACGGGCCTGTCGGTGCTGAATCAGTGGCTAGCGGCGCTCCCTGGCCTAGCGCAAAATCAGGTAAACCCAGAGTAAAGTCTAGGGTTAAAGCCCAACGTAAAACAGCTACCAGGTGCCCCGTAAGCTTTAGCAAAAATTACGAATTTCTGGCAGCCTGTCTGTCTGTTTTAAGCTAGCGTATGAAAAGCCCCGGAGTGCCTGACTTCCCATCACTCTCTATAAGCACTAACTTCCGCAAATGTGCCTCTGTTGCAATAGATTTCCATTAATTTTTTATTAATATGGAGAAGACAACAGAAAAGGGTGGTGCCGTTACCGAACTTGTTAACCAGTTGGCGCAGATAAGGACTCATGTCTAACGTGCAGAATCAGTTTTTAGTCAAGTTTTGGGGCGTGCGAGGCAGCATCGCTTGTCCTGGCCCTCAAACAGTGCGCTATGGCGGTAACACTTCCTGTATTGAGATGCAAATTGCCGGGCAGCGCCTGGTTTTTGATGGGGGAACTGGCCTGAGAGAATTAGGGCAGCAGCTAATGGCAGAACTGCCGATTGAAGCTCATATGTTCTTCACCCATTCTCACTGGGATCACATTCAGGGCTTTCCTTTCTTTGTGCCGGCTTTTGTCCCCAGCAATAGGTTTTATATTTACGGGGCGATCGCTCCCAACGGCTCTACAATCGAGCAGCGCCTCAACGATCAAATGCTGCACCCCAACTTCCCGGTGCCGCTGCAGATTATGGGGGCTGAACTCAAGTTTTGCGATCTCGAAATTGGTGAGAAAGTGCAGCTTGGCGATGTCCTAATTGAGAACGCGCTGCTCAACCATCCTGGCGAGGCCATTGGCTACCGCGTGAGCTGGAACGGCCATTCAGTCGCCTACATCAGCGATACCGAGCATTTCCCCGATCGCCTAGACGAAAACGTCCTCTGGCTCGCCCGCGAGGCAGACCTGGTTATCTACGACGCGACTTACACCGACGAAGAGTATCACAATCCCAAAACCAGCAAGGTTGGCTGGGGCCATTCGACTTGGCAAGAAGCTGTAAAGGTGGCCAAAGCAGCCAAGGCCAAGCGGCTGATTATTTTTCACCACGATCCGCTCCACAGCGATGACTTTATGGATGAGATCAGTGAGCAAACGGCGGCGGCTTTTCCCAACAGCACCATTGCCCGTGAAGGGATGACCCTAGACCTGCTAGCCACGGCTAAAACAGCCGCTGCTTAGACAGTCAACCGCTGCATTTCGACTGCTGAGGCGAGCCGTTCATTGCTCGAGGCGAGGATCGTCGCCCCTAGCTGACAGCATGCTTGGACATCGAGAGCCTCGATTGTCCTCAGGATTTTAGGGGAAAGTGCGATCGCGGCCCGGTCAAAAGCGGCTGATTCACCGCAAAATAGCGGTAGGCTATTCATAATGTGTAAAAATGTAAAGCGTGTGGGTTACTTCTTCGACAAGCACGGCTAAAACACCGACGGCGATCGCGCTGGGCAATTTTGATGGCGTTCATTTAGGCCATCAGCAGGTGATCGAACCGATTCTGCAGCGGAGCGATCGCCAGCCACAAGACTTGGCTGTTGGCGATCTGGCCTTAAACCCAGCGACGGCTACGGTACGCGGTTATAGCCATCTCCTATCTGAATTTGCTAACCACGAGAATTCGGTATCAGCCACTGCCTCAGCGCCGCCGTCTCGTCCCCCTCACGCCACCGTTCTGACCTTTTTTCCCCATCCCCGCGAATTCTTTTCGAGGCAGTCGCGCCCGCTGCTGACGCCGCTGGATGAAAAAGCGCTGCAGCTCAAGCGCATGGGCGTTGAACAGCTCATCTTGCTGCCCTTCAATCACCAGCTTGCCGAGCTATCGCCTGAAGCTTTTGTCGAAGACGTACTGCTGCAGCAGCTCCAGGCCCAGCAGATTAGCGTGGGCGTAGACTTTCGCTTTGGCCGCCAGCGGGCAGGCACCGCCGAAAAGCTGAGAGCGATCGCGGCCCGCCAGGGGGTTCCCGTAGAGATTGTGTCTCTTAAAAAGCTAGCAGGAGAGCGAATTAGCAGCTCTAGTATCCGTCAGGCCCTACTAGCAGGCGATCTATTTCGCGTTCGGAAGCTGCTGGGTAGACCCTACACGCTCACTGGGCGCGTGGTGACCGGCCAAAAATTGGGCAGGACAATAGGCTTTCCGACCGCTAACCTCAAACTGCCAGCCGATAAGTTTTTGCCGCGTCAGGGGGTCTATGCGGTGAGGGTGTATCTCAGGGGGCATGACTTAGCAACCCGTCCGCTGCTGGGCGTGATGAATTTGGGCTGTCGGCCTACGGTGGACGGGCAGCAGCAGACGATTGAGGTGCATATTTTGGAGTGGTCGGGCGATCTCTATGAGCAAAACTTGACGGTTAGCCTGGAAGCTTTTCTGCGGCCTGAGCAGAAATTTGACGCTTTAGACAGCCTCAAAGAACAGATTCAAGCCGACTGCCAAGCTGCTTTAACTGTGCTATCTAACCGCGATCGCCGTTAAGCTTAGACAACTTAAAGTCATCTTGTATTCCTATGAGAGAGCGTGTTGACCAGCTAGTTCAAAACCTGAATCGAACCATTGTCGGCAAAACGGACGCAATTCGTCTAGTGCTGGTGGCGCTGATTTCAGGTGGACATGCGCTGCTAGAAGATGTCCCCGGCGTGGGTAAAACGCTGCTGGCTAAGTCGCTTTCTCGCTGCTTAGATAGTAAATTTCAGCGAATTCAGTGTACGCCTGATTTGTTGCCCACCGACATCACCGGCACAAACATCTGGAATCCCAGTTCAGGGGAGTTTCAGTTTATGCCAGGTCCCGTCTTCACTCATATCTTGCTGGCAGATGAAATTAATCGGGCCACCCCCCGTACCCAGTCAGCCCTGCTGGAGGTGATGGAGGAGCATCAGGTGACGACAGATGGAGTTTCCAGATCGGTACCCAATCCCTTTTTTGTGATTGCAACTCAAAACCCGGTGGAGTATCAGGGCACCTTCCCGCTACCGGAGGCTCAGATGGATCGCTTTGCCCTCGCCTTTAGCTTGGGCTATCCGACTGCAGATGAAGAACTTAAGATGCTTCAGCGCTTGCAAACAGGCATCAATCCTGATGACCTGAAGCCCTGCCTAACCCTGGAAGAAATGCAGGCTTTGCGGCATCAGTGCCGTCAGGTACGGGTAGAAGCTTCCCTACAGGAATACATTTTACGCTTAGTACGGGCAACTCGCAGCGATGAAGACATTACGCTGGGGGTGAGTCCGCGCGGCAGCGTCGCCCTGTACCGGGCGATTCAGGCTTTAGCCTTTATTGAGGGGCGAGACTATGCCACGCCGGATGACGTTAAATACTTAGCCGCTCCGGTTTTGGCCCATCGGCTGATTCCCACGGCGGGACAGGCAGGCTTATCGATTGTGACTAGACTGCTCAACACCGTTCCAGTAGCGTTATAGAAGCTGCCGCTGCGGTAGATCAGAATTGCGGCTGCAATCTAACCTATGCCTGACCTGAAAGCCCTAATTTTCGACGTAGATGGAACCTTAGCTGAAACTGAGCAGAACGGCCACCGGGTTGCCTTTAATCAGGCTTTCGCGGAGGCTGGCCTAGACTGGCACTGGTCAGTGGAGCAATACGGCGAACTGTTAGAAGTTGCGGGGGGGAAGGAACGCATTCGTCACTATATCCGCCAGTATCAGTCTCACCTGCCTACCACAAAGCGCACTGCTGCCTTTGTGGCCCAGCTCCACGGCCTGAAAAGCCAGCAGTACCAACAGCGGCTACGACAGGGCAAAATTCCGCTCCGACCGGGCGTGCAGCGACTGCTAACGGCGGCCCGCCAGGCCGGATTGCGCTTAGCGATCGCCACAACCAGCGCCTCTCACAGCGTCATGCCGCTGCTGCGCACTCAGCTAGCTGCCGATAGCCCCAACTGGTTTGAGGTGATTGCCGCAGGCGACATTGTGCGCCATAAAAAGCCAGAACCCGATATTTATCAGTATGTGCTGGAGTCAATGGCGATCGCCCCAGCCCACTGCCTGGTGATTGAAGACAGCCCCCAAGGACTGGCGGCTGCCACCAGAGCCGGTCTAAAAACGGTAATTACGGTCAACAGCTATACCTGTCGCTATGAGTATCCGCAGGCGTCCTTAGTGCTAGATCACTTAGGAGAGCCGGATCAGCCTTTTCAGGTGATTGCTGGTGATACCGGCGGCGATCGCTACTTTACGCTAGATTTAGCCCAGCGGCTGCTGCAATAGCTGTGTACTTAGGCGTTTAACTTCCATGTCTCTTAGTCGAACTCTCTGGCAGGCCAATCAGGATCTGGCCCAAGCTTCACTCCGGCATCCCTTTGTTCAAGGAATTAGCGATGGCTCGCTGGATAAAGCCAAATTTGCTTACTACGTTGGGCAGGATGCCTTCTTTTTAGAGTCTTTTGCGCGGGCCTATAGCATTGCCGCTGCTAAAGCGCCTGATTGGAAAACATTTCAGCTTTTTCACGAGCTAGCGGAAGGTGTCCTAGCTGAGCTGAAGCTGCATGACGGCTATGCCCAAGCATGGCAGGTCGATTTGCAAATGGTGCAGCCGGAAGCGGCAACGCGGCGATATACGGACTTTTTGCTTTCTACTGCCTGGAGCCAGAACATTGGTCTAACGGCAGTGGCGATGTCGCCCTGTATGCGGCTTTACGCCTTTCTGGGGCAGTCGCTGGCGGCAAACGGCATTCCGACCCACCTCTACAGCGACTGGATCACCACCTACAGCAGCGATCTGTTTGAGCCGCTAGCCGAGCAGCTGGAGGCTCTGGTGGAGCAGTATGCGTCAGACACCGCTCAGGTACGAGAAACCTATCGCTATGCCATGCTGTGTGAGCGCGACTTTTTTCAGGCGGCGTGGGAGGCGTCAGGCTCGAAGTAAGTCAAATGAATTTAGTTCTGCGATCGCCTCTTGGGCGTTTCTAACGAACAAATGGTTGAGCTGCCTGACGCACGCCTGACGCTCCGCTGTCATAATATTGCTGTTGCCTCGTTTCTAGCCGTTGCTATGCTGCCTTTTGTTCGCGCTGATTTGGCCCAGTTAACTGCCTATACCCCCCACCCCGGCGGTAGCGCTCAAGCAGCGACAATTCTAGATCAGCTTGATACCAACGAAAATCCCTACGATCTGCCTGCTGATTTGAAAGAAAAGCTGGCCTGGACATATCAGGAGGCGATCGCGGCTAATCGCTATCCCGATGGCAGCCACGCAGCCCTCAAACAGGCGATCGCGGCCTATGTGAATGAATCTGCCAGCTTAGATAGCGTGTCTACCCGCCATATTTCGGTAGGCAATGGCTCTGACGAACTGATTCGCTCTCTGCTCATTGCCACCTGCCTACAGGGCAACGGCGCTATTTTGGTGGCCCAGCCAACCTTTTCCATGTACGGCATTTTGGCTCAGACCCTAGGGATTCCGGTGATCGCGGTAGAGCGCCGGGAGGCCGATTTTGCCCTAGACTTGGAGGCGGCCCAGGCCGCGATCGCAGACCAGCCCGTACGGGTAGTCTTTATGGTGCATCCCAATTCCCCTACGGCGAATGCGCTGACAGCCGCTGAGCTAGACTGGCTCAAAAGCCTGCCCGATCAGACACTTGTGGTCATTGACGAAGCTTACTTTGAATTTAGCCAGCAGACCACGCTAGAAATCGGACTGCAGCGGCCCAACTGGGTCATTCTGCGCACTTTTTCTAAAGCTTTTCGGCTGGCGGCACACCGGGTTGGCTACGCGATCGCCCAGCCTGAGCTAATTCAGGTGTTAGAAAAAGTCAGACTGCCTTACAACCTGCCCGGCTTTTCCCAGGCTGCTGCCCTAACAGCCCTGGCCCATCGTCAAAGTCTGCTCAGCGTCATGCCTGAACTTATTGCAGAGCGCGATCGCTTGCTAGCTGCTTTCACAGCCCTGCCACAGCTCAAAGTCTGGCCCAGTCAGGCCAATTTTATCTATCTTCGGCCTCAGCCAGAATCCACCATGACCTTGCAGCGGCTTTTCACCTCGCTACAGGATCAAGGTACCCTGATTCGCCAAACCGGGGGAGGGCTGAGAATTACCGTCGGCACGGCGGCTGAGAACCAGCGGACTCAAGAGCATTTGAGGCGATCGCTGAGCTAAACCAGGGTACGGGCCAGCCGAATCGTGTAGGGTAAAACACCGACCAGCAGCGCAAAGGCTTCGTCGGGAACCTGCTCAACCATACTGGCGTCAAAATAGCTCTTGAACTGCTCTAAAATCATTCGTGCTCGCTCTGTTGGCACGGGCTTGTCGGTAAAGTTCTGGGTTAGCCGAATCCACTGCAGCCGAATTCGCAGCGCCTTCTGCTGATCCTCATGAGACTCAGGGGGAATTAAAGACAGATTACCTAAAGGAATAATTTTCTGGCAGCCGAGATCAAATGAGCCACCCACAGCGGCTCCTGGGCCAGCAAATTCGGCATGAAACTGCTTGACCACAATAATGCCATTGCGTCGCCGACTATTCACAACCCAAAATTTGTCCTCTTCAAACTGGGTCAGAATTTCCTTGGCCTCCAAGTTCTGATTCACAGATCGATCGGCAGTTGGATGATTACAGTAGGGGGTGGCACTCTCAGACCATGACTTTGACCGTATCAGCGGTTCAACAGGGCTAGGCTTGGGATCTATAGCTGAGCGGGTAGCTTTTTGCGTATAGTTGCCTACGTACATTTAGGTTCGTAATAAGTTCCAATCTGAGAATCAGAATTTGTACTCACTCATTGTAGGGTAATGATTCTGAAGATGTATGGAACGTCTGTTATAAATCTCTGAAGCGGGTGTAAAGCAGCTATAAAGATTCAAAAAAAAGTGTGTTCAATCAGCAGCGCTGGCTAATTAATATGCTGGTCTTGATTGGTGCTTGCTTCGTCGGCATCGTTATGAGTGAGGCTACTTAGAAGCTAGCTGTTTGTAGAGTAAAAGACGTTGAGGCTTACCTAGCAGAGCTGCTAAAGGATTCCATTCAGCCTGCTTTAGGTTGTATCCCATTTTGCTGTACAGCTGACGAGCTTGCTGATTGTCCTCCATTACATGTAAATACAAAGTATGAAAACCCCAGCTACGAGCCGCCTGTTCACAAGCTTGCAGGAGCTGACGGGCAGCTCCCCGTCGCCGAAATTTCTGATCAACCGCTAAATTAGAAACGTAGGGATATTTGGCAAAACTAAAGGGCCAGGTCTGAGCGGGACGGCATGAGATTTCAACCGTACCGACAATCTGATGCTGGTTGAAGAGAGCGGAACCTGCTGATTGCACAGCAAAACAGGCATAAAAAGCTAGCTGCGAGCGAAAACGATGCTTTAGATCTTCATAAATGCCCAAACGTAGTAGAGGATAGCCAAAATACATCCAGCCGGCTCGTGAGTAGAAGCTAGCTGCTAACAGGTCGGCTAGCTGGCTTAAATCCTCAGCGCCTGCAGGTCTAACCTGAAACGAAACAGACTCGCCGGAATATGTGAAGGATACGTGAGGATGAGAAATAGACATAGTGGAAGTTTTAGGCCAGATGGGAATGCTGGTTAGTAGTCTAATAACGGTATTGTGACGAATTGCCCTCAGAGGAATCTTTGATTAGCTTACTCAAAGTCAGCATAGATTACCCAAGGCATCTACCTAATTTTTGTTCTAATGGGCGCTTCCGTATGTCTAGCGCAGGTGTCGTAAACAGCTCAAAAGCGGGCAGCTTTGCTAGTCAATGATCGATAAACAGCTTTTCCAGGTTTGTGCTGTAGTTCATGGTTATCTCTCAGCCAAGTTTTGACAAGTCGGTTGCTAAAGCTAAAATTCTGGTTGTCGATGATGAGTCAGACAATCTAGATCTGCTCTATCGCACATTTTTTCGTAGCTTTCGCGTTTTTCGGGCTAATAGCGGTTCAGCGGCGCTAGAAATTTTGGCAGCGCAGCCGGATATGGCGGTGGTTATTTCTGACCAGCGGATGCCGGGTATGAGCGGCACTGAGCTTCTGAGTCAGGTGGCCGAGCGATATCCCAATATCATTCGCATCATGCTGACGGGGTACACGGATGTTGAAGACCTGGTAGAGGCCATTAATGCTGGCAAGGTCTTCAAATATGTGACGAAGCCTTGGGAAGAAAGCGATCTCAAAAACATCGTGCAGCAGGCGGTGGAAACCCATCGTGTCTTAGAAGCTCGCACGGCAGATTTGGCTAGAGTGCTGCGCCAGGAAACCCTGCTCAACGCGGTGACCAGCACTATTCATAGTGCTGAAAGCTCGCGTCAGATGCTGCAGACTATTGTGAATACAGTGGGTCAAACCATTGAGGTTGACTGGTGTATTCTGCTGACGTTTGACATTACCCGCGATTCGCCCTACTTCGTCTACGGCAAGCCCGATCAGCTTGCTAAAACCAAGCCTTCAGACTTCAGCAAGCTGCAGCATACTATCTGGCAGACTCAGATAGTGCAGCAGGTTAGCTGCTCAGACTGGTCTACTCTGCAGGCAGAGACGGTTGATGCCGATGTGCTGCAGGTCTATCAGTCATTGGGCATTCAATCAAGTCTGCTGATACCGCTGATTTTCAAGCAGGAACTGGTTGCTGTTCTAGCGCTGCATGAGTGCGGGCAGATCCGCAGCTGGAGTAATGATGAAGTCCAGCTATTGGTGACGATGGCTGACCAGGCTGCTCTAGCGGTTACTCAAATGACGACTTACGAGCGGATTCAGTCTCTGGCTCAGCGAGAAGTCTTAATCAACACCATTACTCAGGCAATTCGCTCCAGCTTAGATCCTCAGCAGATTTTTGCAGCCATTACTCAAAAGCTGGGTCTGGCTTTAAAGGTGGATAAATGCGCCCTTTCCCTCTGGTTCCCAGAGGCGGGCTATGTCCGCTGTGTTAGCCGCTATCGGGCTTTAGAGGAAGACTTGGTTGCGGCTGCTCCATTTGCTGAGGTTGAACCTGAAATGCAGGCTGCAGCGCAGTCAACCTCTGACGCTGGGATGGCTCTCAGCGCCATTGCCGATGACGCCATTTTGCAGCAGCTTAATACCACCCAGCGCCCCGTCGTCATTGATGTGCATAAGGCTGAAAATGATGAAGCCGGGGACAATGGCATTCACCCAGCTGACCCTACAACCGCCGTTCTGGCAGTTCCCCTGCTGGCGGAGAGTAGCATTATTGGCAGCATCTATTTGGAGCAGTCCGGCCCCCGCGTTTGGCAGCAAGATGAAATTGACCTGGCTCAGTCTGTAGCAGCGCAGGCGGCGATCGCGGTGCAGCAGGCCCGTCTGTATCAAAAAACGCGCCAGCAGGCTGAGAGTCTGCTAGAACTCGATCGCCTCAAGACGGAATTCTTTCAAAATATTTCCCATGAGTTTCGCACGCCGCTGACGCTGACCATTGGTCCGCTAGAGGCGGCGATCGCCCAAGGACAAGGGCTGAGCTACGAGCAGTCTCAGATAACCCTGCGTAACGGTCGGCGGCTGCTGCGGCTGGTAAATCAGCTTTTAGACCTGCAGCGTTTGGATGCAGGGCAGATGCAGCCCACCTTTAGACCTTGTGAGCTAGTACCGTTTATTGGCCGGGTGGTTGAGGCTTTTCGTCCCTACTGCGATCGCAAAGCGATAGAGCTGCTGACTGATTTACCCGCGGCCCGCTCCATCCTGTATTTGGACTTAGAAAAGTTTGATAAGGTCATTTACAACCTGCTCTCAAATGCCATGAAGTTTACGCCTGCTGGCGGCAGGATTATAGTGAGGCTGATAGCTGAGCCGCAGCAAGTTGTATTGCAGATAGAAGATACGGGCATTGGGATTCTAGCAGACCAAATCCCCTATTTGTTTGAGCGCTTTCGTCAGGCAGATGGTTCAGCCAGCCGACAGTCTGAGGGGACGGGGCTGGGCCTAGCGATCGCTAAGGAGCTGGTAGAGCTGCATGGCGGTCAGATTACCGTCAGTTCAAAGTATGGCGAGGGGACTATCTTCAGCGTGCAGCTCCCCGTTGGCACAGAGCATTTGCCGCCTCATCGCCTGCTCAAAGATGCGGCTGACTTTGATATTCAACGCGCTGCTGTTGAGCTAGCCGACATTGAGGCGCTGCAGTCGTCAGAAAGTATTGCTGAAGCGCTGGCTGAAGTTGAAGACGATCCGGCTTCCCCCCATCAATCTCGCGTTTTGGTGGTGGATGACCATCCTGATTTGCGAACCTATGTAGCAAATATTTTACGGCGATCGGGCTACAGCGTGCGGGTGGCGGCGGACGGCGAGATGGGCTTGACGGCAATTCGGCAGTGGCTCCCCAACCTAATTGTGACAGACCTGATGATGCCGGGAATCTCTGGTTTGGAGCTGATTCGTCAGGTGCGTGCTGACGAGGCTATTCAGGGCATTCCCATCATTTTGCTAACGGCTAAAGCTGACGACGCCACCCGAATTAGCGGGGCGGAGGAAGGGGCTGACGCCTACCTGTCCAAACCCTTCAACGATCGGGAACTGCTAGCTGAGGTTCGCAATTTGCTAGCCCTCAAAGCCAATGAGCGTCGCGTCGCCGAACTCAATACCTATCTGACTGAATCTGTGCTGAAGCGATTTCTGCCGCCAGCCTTAGTGCAAAAAGCGGCTCAGGGAAATTTACAGCTCGACCTACAGCCGGAACCGCGCTTAGTCACCGTTCTTTTTAGCGATATTATTGGCTTTACCCAGCTTTCGACCCGCCTGCAGGCAGAGCGCATAGCCGCCATGCTAAATGAGTATCTAGTGGCGATGAGTCAGGTCATTTTTGACAATGGCGGCACGGTAGACAAGTTTATGGGAGACGGCATTTTGGCCCTGTTCGGTGCGCCAGAGGAACTGCTGCCCGAACAGCAGGCACGACGAGCGATCGCCACGGCTCAGCAAATGTATCACAGCCTAGACCAGCTCAATCGGCGCTGGCAGGCTCAAGGCTTAGGAACTTTGCAGTTCCGCTGCGGCATTCATCAAGGCCATGCCGTTGTCGGCATGTTTGGCAGTGCTGAACGAACTGACTATACGGCAATTGGCCCCAGCGTCAATATCGCGGCGCGGCTGCAGGAAGCCGCTGAGGCCGACTGTATTTTGCTGTCGCAGTCGGTGGCGCGATTTTTGCCGGAGGCTCAGATGCAGCCAATGGGATCGCTGCAGCTACGAGGAATTGACGAAGCAGTGTTAACGTTTGGAATGAGGGTTTATTCTCAGGCAGAATCCTCTACGCTGCTGTCTCGCTAGCAATTTATGGCCGTGTCCTTTCCTGATGCCCCAATCTGGCTGCGGCACCGAGATCCGCGTCGCCTATGGCCCAAGCTGACCGCTTTAGCCGTTTTGCTGCATGGGCTAGTGTGGCTGCTGGGCTGGCCGATTCTACTGCGATCGCAGCCAGCATTGACACAGTCAGGATCGCCAGTCGTACCAATTGAGCTAGTTGATACCCCCACTGACACAGCGACAGAAGCCGCCGTTACTGCTCCCTCAGCCGCCGCAACCACCTCAGCGACAGAAGCCAATACGCCAGCTCCCCCCCCATCATCTACTGCCCCTAACCCTGCCATAGAACCTCAGCCTACAGACACCCAAGAGGCTATTGAGGCGACAGGCTCCTCAGATATCTCAGACACGAACCAGGAGACTCGTGAGGTTGAAACTTCGACCTCAGGCGGGACGCAAACGCGCGATCGCCAAACAACTCAGGATGCAGTCGGTCAGCCGCAAGGGCGTGCAGCCGACACCGGACAGCGGGCAGGTGAAAATACGGGCCAAAACACGGGCGATCGCCCAGACCGCAATACGGGTGACACAGGCATACCTGAAGAGAACACCAATCGCGAAGACAGTGGCGCTGCTGGTTCAGAAGACACGGGGGCTGCGAATACAGAAGAGACTCGCGACGATAGCGAGGGGGAGACAGAATCAGATGATGGCCTAGGGACGGTGAACGTCAGCGGTAGTGCGACAGGGCAAAACGCGGCTTTTGTGGCTCAGCTATCCTTAGATCCTACCCCTGATGCCGGTGATATTCCAGGCGAGCAACCCACTTTGATGGATTCCGCACCACAGCTGATCGAGCTGGATCCTCTGCAAGGGACTTGCACAATTGAGAATCCGGCAACTTTGCGGGCGATCCAGGCCGGAACTTCTGTAACCCTGAGAATTACCGTAGAACCTGACGGTCAAGTTTCTAATGCTTTTGTGATGAATACCAGCGGTGACGGGGGCGTAGACAGCTTGATGCAGTGTCTTCTGGTAGAGGATCAAACCTTCGAATTCAATCCAGCCCAAAGCGACGGTCAAATTACAGCCGCCAACGCAGATTTGACCATCGCCGTAACTGCCAACTGAGTCATACTGGCGCCTCATTTGACGAGAAACTGTGCTAACCTAGCATATGCTCAAGCAGCCAACTTGCGGGTGTAGTTTAGTGGTAAAACCTTAGCCTTCCAAGCTAATGATGGGGGTTCGATTCCCCCCACCCGCTTTTTAAGTCTGTACAAGAACCGCGAGAAACTCCTGACAGAGTTGCAGGAAGCGATTGAGGTGACTAAACTCCGCTTTTAGGCCAGAAAACGAAACATCGCGCTAGTGTCTATGTAAAGCAATAGCGCGTCCCCGATTAATTTCAAATCCTATGAGTGCTTTGACTCTAGAACAAATGGCTCAGCAGGCTCAAAATCTGGTGCAGGCTGAAACCGCTGTCGTTGCCCTGGCTGAAGCCGATACGGAAACCATTTACTACGCTGCTGCTGCCGGAAAACATGCTGGGGCGATCGCTGGCAAACGCGGCCAAATCGCTACGTCAGGGCTGTGCGGCGTGGTGCTGCAGGAGAGCTGTCCAGTGCTGGTGGCTCAAACCCAGGGAGACCTGCGGGTACGGCAAGATCAGGTGGCGGCGCTGGGCATCGACTCAGCTCTGGCGGTGCCGATCAGGCAGAACGAACAGATTTTGGGGGCGCTGATGGTGCTAAACCGTCAGGATGGGCGTCCGTTTGACGGGCAGGATGAGGCCCAGCTAGCGGCTTATGCGGCTGAGATAGGAGGGCAAGTGGCTGAGATTATGGCAAACGCCGAATAGAAAAAGCTGTTTAGCCCGTTTGCTGGCGGATGTATTCGTAAACCGCGATCGCCGCTGCCGTACTGACATTGAGCGACTCGACTAGGCCAAACTGGGGGATGGCGATCGCCCCATCGCAGACCTGCCCAATTTCTGCCGGAATGCCAGTTAGCTCTCGGCCCAGCACCAGCACCGACTTGGCCGGAAAGGTATGCTGCGTCAGCGGCACCGCATCAGAGCTGAGGGTTAGGGCATAGACGCGATAGTCCTGCTGCTGCCAGTGGAAGATTTGTTCCAAGAGGCGATCGCTGGCGCAAGCCTGCAACGGCTGCCAGTGCTGGGCGGAGGCGGCCAGCTTACGAAACTGCCAGTCTTGCGTCACAGCAAGTGTCGGCAATACCAAAGCCTGCAGCCGAAAAGCTTCCGCCGTGCGGCACAGTGCCCCCAAGTTCATTACATTTTCCACCAGCGAGGCGCAGACAATTAAAGGATGGCGCGGTAGCTGCGAGTAGCGCTGTCTTACAGATTGTCTAGGTTCAGGGAAAGGGAACGGCATCGCTGTAAAATACTACATCGTCCCTGACAGGGATTTGTTAGCCAAGTTCCTACTGTATCGGCTGGCGGGCGCGATCGCGCCTAATCGTTATTCTGATCGCAAATTGCTGTGCAAACGCTGCTCAAAATTGCTGGCTGGATTGACCGTTTCAACGAGGGCATTGGCCGCCTAGCCTACTGGCTCATCCTCGTCATGCTGGGCATCGGCGTTTGGAACGTGGTGGGGCGCTATCTGGGCTACTTTGTCGGCCAAAACCTCAGCTCCAATGCCCTGATTGAAAGCCAGTGGTATCTGTTTGACATTGTCTTTCTGCTGGGGGCGGCCTACACGCTGAAGCACAACGGTCACGTGCGGGTGGATGTGTTTCAGTCGCGCTGGCAGGGCAAGCGCAAGGCGCTGGCAGAACTGGTGGGGACGCTGCTGTTCTTGCTGCCGTTTTGCGCCCTGGTGATCTTTTTCTCTTGGGAGGCGATCGCCGCCTCTTGGGCCATTCGCGAAACTTCTCCTGATCCAGGCGGTCTGCCGCGCTACCCGATCAAGAGTCTCATCATCGTCAGTTTTGTCCTTTTGATTTTGCAGGGATTTTCTGAGGCCATTAAAAACCTGGCCGTGCTGACGAATCATCAGCCTGAATCGGAGGAGCCGCAATGACCTTTGCCTATGAGTGGCTTGGCCCCGCTATGTTTGGTGGGGCGCTGGTGCTGCTGTCCCTGGGCTATCCGGTGGCCTTTTCCCTGGGCGGAGTGGCGGTGCTGTTTGCCCTGATCGGCATTTCTCTGGGCGTGTTTGAGCCTGTGTTTTTGACGGCGATGCCCCAGCGAATTTTCGGCATTATGCAGAACTTCACGCTGCTGGCAATTCCCTATTTCATTTTTATGGGGGCGATGCTGGAGAAATCGGGCATCGCGGAAAATCTCTTAGAAACGATGGGGCAGCTCTTTGGCCGGGTGCGCGGCGGGCTAGCCCTAGCGGTGGTGGTAGTGGGGGCGCTGCTGGCGGCGACGACCGGCGTTGTGGCCGCAACCGTGGTGACGATGGGATTAATTTCTCTGCCGACGATGCTGCGCTATGGCTATGACAAGTCTCTGGCCGCTGGGGTGATTGCCGCTTCCGGCACGCTGGGACAGATTATTCCCCCCAGTATCGTGCTGGTGGTGCTGGCCGATCAGCTCGGCATTTCGGTGGGAGATTTATTCTTAGGCTCTGTGATTCCGGGACTGATGATGGCGGGGGCTTTTGCGCTGCACGTCCTGATAATTGCTACCCTGCGGCCCGATTTGGCTCCGGCGCTGCCAAAAGAGCTGCTGGCTGTGCGGGGGCGATCGCTCGCTTTGAAAGTGCTGAAGGTGATGGTGCCGCCGCTGGTGCTGATTTTACTGGTGCTGGGCAGTATTTTCTTCGGCATTGCCACGCCGACAGAGGCGGGTGCTTTGGGCGGGGCGGGCGCTTTGGCCCTAGCGGCAGTAAACCGTCAGCTGAGCTGGGACGGCCTGCGGCAGGTCTGCGACAGTACCCTGCGCACCACCAGCATGGTGATTTTTATTTTGCTAGGATCGACCGCCTTTAGCCTGGTATTTCGCGGCCTCAACGGCGATCGCTTCATTTTTGATCTGCTGACCAATCTGCCGGGGGGACAGGTGGGTTTTCTGGTCGTCAGTATGGTGACGATTTTTGGGCTAGGCTTTTTTATTGACTTCTTTGAAATTGCCTTTATTGTGGTGCCCCTGTTTGCTCCGATTGCCGAGCAGCTCTATGGCCTCAGCGGCCTGGTCTGGTACGGCGTCATCATTGGGGCTAATATGCAGACCTCGTTTCTGACACCGCCCTTTGGCTTTGCCCTGTTCTATCTGCGCGGTGTCGCTCCTAAGACTCTGACCACGGGTGACATCTATCGCGGTGCCCTGCCTTTTATCCTGCTGCAGCTTGGGGTGCTGATACTGATTATTGCCTTTCCGGCTTTGGTGAACTATCTGCCCTCGCTCAGTCGTTAATAAATCTGGCAAACGTGCGGAAAGTGGCCGTGGCAACCTGAGTGAGTAGTAGGGCGTCAGTCTTAACTGAAAGATTGTGCCTGTGGTGAATCAGAGAGTTTGCAGATGAAACAGCTAGCTGGGTTAGTCTTAGTGCCGGCGATCGCCCTGATGATGGGCTGCGGCCAGTCCCGCACCTTTAGCGATAGTGAAGGCAATGAGGCTACTGTCTCCCAGAAGGGAGACACGACCGAAGTGAATATTCAGTCAGCAGAAGGGGAGGTGCAGTATTCCAGTGACGCTACCGGCGTGGAACTGCCAGAAGATTTTCCTGAAGACATCCCGCTCTATCCCGATGCCCTCATTACTACGGTTGCCAATGCGCCGCAGGGCAGTCTGGTGGGGCTAGAAGTGAAGGCAACGCCAGCGGAAGTGATGACCTTCTATGAGCAGGAACTAGCGGCAGACGGCTGGGAAATCAGCGTCACTACGAAAACTGCCGAGGGTGGCTTCTTTGGAGCCCAGAAGGGGGAGCGCGGCCTAGCACTGGCGATCGCGGCGGGGGAAGACATCACCACTATCAACCTCACCACCAAAAAATAAGCTGCTAAACCGGGAGCCGCTTCGGCAGGTAGGGCGGGCCATGCCTGCCGCCTGCTGATGACCTCGGTTAGAAACTACCTATGCTGCTGTGGCAACCGCTATATTAGCGGGTGAAAGAAATTAACAATTCCGGGTCTACCCATGCCTAACGCGCCGGTCGAAGTTGCGATCGCTATTTTGTACCGGGACGATCAGTTTCTAATGCAGCTAAGAGACGATCTGCCTACCATTGTTTATCCAGGGCACTGGAGCTTTTTTGGCGGACATATTGATCCAGGAGAGTCAGCAGATACGGCTGTAGTACGAGAGCTACAAGAGGAAATCGGCTATACGGCCTCAGATCTCAAGTTTTTCGATCGCCGCGTTTACAGCCACGTCATTCGCAATATTTATCACGGCCCGCTCACCGTTCCGGTTGAGCGCCTCACTCTGAATGAAGGTCAAGACCTGGGGCTGTGCTCGGTTGCCGATATCCGGCGGGGCTATCGCTATGCGCCCAAGCTGAGGGAAGATCGGCCCCTGGGCCAGCCTCATCAGCAGATTTTGCTAGATTTTATGGCTCAGTCTCAGGCTTAGCTTTGAGTAAGGTTTCGGTTTCTTAACAGATGCAAACCTATATAGCCTTATTCGTTTAGTAAAGATATCCCTCTTTACAATAGAGTGAATTCCGTACCTGAACGCTAGCTTCGGGTCATAGCCGTTTGTCGGCCTGCTTTTAAGTACAGAAATCATGATTTGGGAAACGCTGCTAAGAGTCTTTAGAGCCGGAAAGTTTTCGCCCCGCTGGCGGCGATCGCGCTTGGGCTGGCTGGCGATCGCGCTGATTGCCTGCGGGGGCATTCTCTTCTCTAGCCTCAATGCCTTCACCCAGGAAAGGGTGCAAGTCTCTTTCTTGGTGCGATCGCTAGAAGTCGATCAGCTAGAAATTTTGGAGCAGGAGTTTGAGGCTCAGAACCCCGATATCGACCTGGATATGATTCGAGGGCCGAATGCGACTGACGCGGTGGAAAACCTCTACACCACCTCCTTTCTGCTAGGTGATTCTCCCTATGACATTGTCTACGCCGACGTGGTTTGGATTCCCAAGTTTGCGGCGGCGGGATGGCTAATGGATTTGAGCGATCGCGTCAGTGAGGAAGACCTCTCTGCCTTTCTAGATGCTGACGTCCGGGCAGGGCGCTATCGCGGCGGTTTTTACCGGATGCCCTTCCGCTCTGACATGGGGATGCTCTATTACCGCACCGACCTGCTGCAGCAGGCGGGCCTAGAGCCACCCGAAACTTTTGCCGAACTGCAGCAGGCTTCCCAAACTTTACAGGAGCAAGGTCTTGTTCCTTGGGGCTTTTCCTGGCAGGGCAAACAGTATGAGGGACTCGCAACCGTTTTTGTGGAAGTGATTGCAGGGTATGGCGGCTTTTGGGTCAACCCTGACACCTTGGAAGTAGGGCTAGATACCCCAGCGGGCTATCAGGCGGTTGAGTTTTTGCGAGAACTCATTGCCCAAGACATCACCCCTGCCGGCGTCACCAACTACATCGAAGAAGACGCCCTGCGCCTGTTTGAGAACGGCAATGCCGCCTTTATGCGCAACTGGCCCTATGCCTGGGCCCAGGTCAATCGGGCGGAAGCGACTGTGCAGGGTAAGGTTGGCCTGAAGCCGATGGTTCATGCCCCCGATGAAAACGCGGCGGCTTGTTTAGGCGGCTGGGGCTTTGCCATTTCTAAGACGGCGGCCCATCCGGATGAAGCCTGGCGAGTGGTCGAATTTTTGACCAGCCGCGAGTCCCAGAAAGAGTTTGCGCTGGAATACTCCTACGTGCCCAGTCGCCGCGACCTGTTTACCGAGCCTGAAATCCTGGCTAAATACGATCACTACCAGGAGCTTTTGGAGGTGGCAAACAATACGGTGCCGCGCCCGCCGGTCGGTCAATACGCTCAAATTTCTGATATTTTGCAGCGCTACCTCAGCGCCGCCCTCACCGACCAGATGAGTGCTGAAGACGCCATGAACGCCGCCGCCGGCGAGACGCGCCGGGTGCTGGGTCGAGACGTAACTGAGCAGTCATAGGAGATCTTCATGCAAGGAAAGCTTCGCGCCAGAGAAGTGCGCACAGGCTGGCTGCTGGCTCTGCCAGCCATATTGCTGCTGCTGCTGGTCTATGCCTATCCCATCCTCCGCGCCTTTGTGCTCAGCCTCTATGCTCAGAACCTTAGCACTGAGCTAGACACGGTCTTCATTGGCTTTGACAACTATGTGCGCATGGCCCTCGATGGCCGCTTCTGGGGCAGTATCTGGCATACGGCGATTTTTACCAGCGTTTCCCTCGTCACCGAGCTAATTTTGGGTATGTGTGTGGCCCTGGCGCTAAACCAGGCTTTTCGCGGACGTGGCGCCGTGCGGACGATCGCCATTTTGCCCTGGGCCTTACCGACAGCGTTGATTGCCCTGGCTTGGCGCTGGATTTTTAACGACCAGTATGGTGTCTGGAACGACATGCTGCTGAACTGGTTTCACATCATTGATGAGCCAGTCAACTGGCTAGGGAATCCCACCTGGGCAATGGTGTCCGTGATTGCGGCAGATGTTTGGAAAACCACCTCGTTTATTGCGATTTTGCTGCTGGCCGGATTGCAGTCAATTTCAGAAGACCTGTACGAAGCCCATGCCATTGATGGCGCTAGCCCCTGGCAGAGCTTCCGGCAGATTACGCTGCCGCTGCTGATGCCGCAGATTCTAATTGCCATGCTGTTTCGCTTTGCCCAAGCCTTCGGCATTTTCGACCTGATTCAGGTGATGACCGAGGGCGGCCCCGGCGGTGCCACTGAGATGGTTTCCCTCTATATCTATGCCACCGTCATGCGCTACCTGGACTTTGGCTACGGCGCGGCGCTGGTGGTGATCACCTTTTTGATTTTGATTGCCGTTGTCGGTCTGGCTGGACTCTACATCTCGCGGCTACGCAGCAACACAGGAACTGAAAGCTCATGACCACCGTTCAAGAACCGCAAACCCCTCAGTCAGCCAAAGCTCCCAGTCAGGGAATTGCCTGGATGAAAATTCTCCAGTGGGTTGCCATTATCTTTGTCGTTTTGTTCAGCCTGGGGCCAGTCCTCTGGGAACTGCTCACTTCAATTAAAACGACGGCGGCGATCACGGCGGATTCGGTTGTTTATTTTCCCAGCTTTGACCAGCTCACCTGGGATCACTACGTTGATCTTTTTCGGCGCAATCGCTTCTATATCTATATTTTCAACAGCGCTTTGGTGTCGATTGTCTCTACGGTGCTGTGCTTGGCGATTGGCTCTCCGGCAGCCTATGCTCTAGCGCGGCTCCGAATTCCGGGGGAGCGTATTATTTTAGCCGTGGTGCTGGTGATTACGCTGTTTCCCTATATTCTGCTGTTTTTGGGACTGCTAGAGGTGATTCGCCTGGCCGGATTGGCAAACAACTATCTGGCGCTGATCATTCCCTATACGGCGATCAATCTGCCGCTGACAATTTTGGTGATGCGCAGCTTTTTCCAACAGCTGCCCAAAGACCTGGAAGATTCGGCCAAAGTGGACGGCTACAATACGGTGCGAATGCTGTGGCAGATTGTGCTACCGATGACGCTGCCTGCGTTGGTGACTACGGGCATCCTGGCTTTCATCTTTGCCTGGAACGAATACATCTTTGCCCTCACCTTCATCACCCGCGAGAGCATGAAGACGATTCCGGTGGCGGCGGCTCAGCTAGGCGGTACGACCTCCTTTGAGGTGCCCTATGGCCCTTTGGCGGCGGCTACCATTATCGGAACGCTGCCCCTAATTGTGCTGGTGCTGTTTTTCCAGCGCAAGATTGTGCAGGGCTTGACTGCCGGATCGGTGAAGGGATAATTCAGCCTCGAACTCAAAATTTTGCAATTCAAAAATTCGTAAGCCATGTCAAAGCTCAAAGTTAAAAACCTGAGAAAAGCCTATAGCCGTCAGATTGTGCCTGTAAAAGATCTGGATTTACAGGTGGAAAATGAAGAGTTTTTGACGCTGGTGGGGCCATCGGGCTGTGGTAAGTCTACGATTTTGCGGCTGATTGCCGGGCTGGAGCAGCCTACCAGCGGCAAGGTGTTTATTGGCGATCGCAATGTGACTTCCCTAGCGCCGGGCGATCGCAATATTGCAATGGTCTTTCAAAGCTATGCCCTCTATCCCCACATGACGGTGCATGACAATATGGCGTCTGGGCTGAAGCTGCGCAATCTCTCATCTGGTGAAATTCAGACCCGCATTCAGGAAGCCTCCCAAGTGTTGGGACTTGATGAGCTGCTCGATCGCAAGCCGGCCAAGCTCTCTGGCGGTCAGCGGCAGCGGGTAGCGCTGGGGCGGGCGCTGGTGCGGGAGCCAGATATATTCTTGCTAGATGAGCCGCTGAGTAACCTAGACGCGCTGCTGCGAGAGCAGGTGCGGGCAGATCTGAAGCAAATTTTTCAAAAGCAGAAGTCGCCGGTGGTCTATGTTACCCACGACCAAACTGAGGCGATGACGCTGTCGTCTAAGGTGGCGGTGTTGAATAAGGGGCTGTTGCAGCAGCTCGATACCCCAGAGGTGATCTATACCAACCCCGCCAATCGGTTTGTGGCGGGCTTTATTGGTAGTCCTCAGATGAACCTGATGTCGCTGCCCTGTCAGGCCAATCATGCTGTTCTGGGAGAGTTCAAAATACCGCTGCCCAAAGCGGCGCGATCGCCCCAGGCAATTATTCTAGGCATTCGCCCGGAGCATGTGCGCTTGGCCCAGCCAGAGGAAGACGTGACGAAGGCACACGGCAAGGTCTTTTTGGTGGAGAATTTGGGCATGAGCTATTTGCTCAGCATTCACGTGGACGGTGAGCCGGATAGGGCGCTGCGGGCGCTGCTGCCGTCTGATGCTCACTGGAACAATGAGGACATTACGCTGGCGCTGCCGAGCGATCGGATTCATTGGTTCCATGCCAAGACGGAGGAGCGGATTGAGTCGACTTGAGCCTGAAATCAGAACAGATTCACTGGATATGATGAATATGGGCTAACTCACTACCAATTGACCCATGTCTGCAAACAAGGCTGCTGTCCGTAAAATTCTGATCCTGGCGGCTAACCCGCTTGATACAGAACAACGGCGCCTTGATGAAGAGGTGCGGGACATTCAGGAAGGCTTAAAGCTCTCGAGGGGACGCGATCAGTTTCAGCTAATTGCGCAGTGGGCGGTGCGAACGGATGATCTGCGGCGATCGCTGCTGGAACATGAACCTCAGATCGTGCACTTTTCTGGGCATGGGGTAGGTGAGAATGGGTTAGCGCTTGAAGACCGGAATGGTGAGGCCAAGCTAGTCAGCGCTGAGGCTTTAGCGCGCTTGTTTAAGCTCTGTCCCAGCGTTAAGTGTGTGGTGCTAAATGCCTGTTACTCGGTGGTGCAGGCTGAAGCGATCGCCGAGCATGTTGACTACGTGGTGGGAATGCGGCAGGCGATCGGCGACGTGGCGGCCCGCAAGTTTGCTATTGGGTTTTATGATGCGCTGGGCTATGAGCGCAGCTACACAGATGCCTTTGAATTTGGTCTGAGTGCGATTGATTTAGAAGGCATCCCCGAAACGTCGGTACCCGTCTTGAATGCACAGACAGTCGTGATCGCTGACCCGCCGCCACCAACGCCGCCACAGCGCTTATTCATCAGCTACAAACGCAACGTAATGCCGGATGAATCGGTAGCAATGGCTCTCTTTGAAGCGCTAGAACTACAGCATTCGGTGTTTATTGATCAGACAATGCTGGTGGGGACGCGCTGGGCCGAGCGCATTGAAACAGAAATTCGTCAGGCTGATGCCCTAATCGTCTTGCTCTCTGAGCAGTCCGTCCAGAGTGAGATGGTTTTGCAAGAGGTGAGCCTTGCCCATGAGGTCGCCCGTGAGCGGCAGGGCAAGCCCCAGCTCTTGCCTGTGCGCCTAGCCTATCGAGAACCGTTTCAGTATCCCCTGAGCGTGTATCTTGATCCGATTAACTGGGCGATATGGGAGCAAGCGACTGATACGCCCCGGCTGGTGGCTGAGCTGCAGCAGGCGATCGCGGGCGGCTCTCTGCCCTTAGATAACTTAGCGGCCAAAACGCAGGTACTCCAGCTCACTCCGACTGAACCCATTCCGCGACCTTCGCCTTCGGCCCAGCCCCAAGCCGCAACGGCCAAGCCGCTGGAGCTGCCGGAAGGCACGATGGATCCAGAGTCCAGATTTTATGTGGAGCGTCCTGCCGATGCCGTGGCGCTGGAAACTATCCGGCGGCAGGGGGTGACGGTGACGATTAAAGGCCCCCGGCAGATGGGTAAAAGTTCGCTGCTGATTCGGGCGATCGCGGCGGCCCGAGAGGTGGGTAAACAAGTTGTTTTTCTAGATTTTCAGCTTTTTGACCGCGTGGCGCTGCAAAATGCCGATGACTTCTACCAGCAATTTTGCACCTGTCTCACCGATGAGCTAGATCTTGATGATCATGTGGCCGAGTATTGGCAGCGTCCTGTCAGCAACAATCAGCGCTGCACGCGCTACGTCGGCAAGCATCTGTTGAAGGGGGTGGGCCAGCCGCTGGTGCTGGCGATGGACGAGGTAGAGCGTATTTTTGATACGCCGTTTCGCAATGACTTTTTCAGCATGTTGCGGAGCTGGCACAACAACCGAGCCACTAACCCCATTTGGAAACAGCTCGATCTAGCCCTGGTGACCTCAACTGAGCCTTATCAACTGATTGACGATCTCAATCAGTCGCCGTTTAATGTGGGGCAGGTGCTGCGGCTGGATGACTTTACCCCGGAGCAGGTGCGTGGCCTCAATATGCTACATGGCACGCCCTTAAATCTGCGCGAAGAGGTGCAGCTTATGGCTCTGGTAAACGGGCATCCCTACTTAGTGAGACGCGCTTTGTACCTGGTCGCCAGTGGTCGTCTAACGGCAGCCGAACTGTTTGCTAGCGCTACGGATGAGCGCGGCCCGTTTGGCGATCATTTGCGTTATCATCTGTTTCGCATTTACGGCAAGCAGGCGCTGGTGGAAGGCTTTTTGCAGGTGCTGCGGCGACGGACTTGCCCGGATGAACGTATTTTCTTTCGGCTACACGGGGCGGGGCTAGTCTGCCGGGAGGGCCATACGGTAAGCCCCCGCTGTCAGCTCTATGCGGATTATTTTGGGGAGCACCTCAATGGCTGATCTGGCTTTTTTCACCACGGGCGGGACGGTTCAGGCGGGCGGCGGCGTCTACTTGTCGCGGCGGGCGGATGAGGAACTGCTACAGCTCTGCCAGGAGGGCCAGTTTGGCTATGTGCTGACGCCCCGGCAGATGGGTAAGTCGAGCCTGATGGTGCAAACGGCGGAACGGCTGCAGCAGCAGGGCATTCAAACCGTCATTATTGACTTGACCAAAATCGGCACTGAGGTCACGGCTGAGTCTTGGTATCTGGGGCTGCTGACGGAAATCGAAGACCAGCTAATGCTGGATACCGATGTCTATGGCTGGTGGCAGCAGCACGAGCATTTGGGGGTGACGCAGCGACTGACCCGGTTTGTGCAGGGGGTATTGCTGGCAGAGGTGACGCAGCAGATCGTCATTTTTGTCGATGAGATCGACACGACGCTGAGCCTCAGCTTCACGGACGACTTTTTTGTCGCCATTCGCTATTTCTACACGGCGCGGGCGCAAAACCCAGAGCTAAAGAGACTTTCTTTTGTGCTGATTGGGGTGGCGACGCCGGGGGATTTAATCCGCGATCCGCAGCGGACGCCTTTTAATGTGGGGCAGCGGGTGGATCTGACGGACTTTAGCCTGGAAGAGGCACTGCCCTTTGCTACTGGGCTGGCGGTGACAAATGCGGATCAGGTGTTGGGCTGGGTGCTGGACTGGACTCACGGCCATCCCTATCTGACGCAGCGGCTTTGTCAAACGTTTGTGGAGCAGCGGCCTGACGGGGCGGTGGCCCAATCTGACATTGACGGCCTGGTGGAAAGCACGTTTTTGAGCGCGACCAGTCAGCGACAGGACAACAATTTGCAGTTTGTGCGGGACATGCTGACGCAGCGCGCTCCAGACACTTACGAGGTGCTGAGCGTGTACCGGCAGGTGTGGCGGGGCCGTCAGCCGGTGCTGGATGAGGAGCAGTCAATCATTAAATCGCACCTGAAGCTGTCGGGGGCGGTGCGGCGAGAGGCAGCA
Source organism: Sphaerothrix gracilis Ecp01 (assembly GCF_030405905.1). Taxonomy (NCBI): domain Bacteria; kingdom Bacillati; phylum Cyanobacteriota; class Cyanophyceae; order Nodosilineales; family Nodosilineaceae; genus Sphaerothrix; species Sphaerothrix gracilis. The sequence continues at coordinate 462 of NZ_JASATW010000006.1, read as the reverse complement.
ACCGGAACCTTGCAGGTGCGCAACCCGATTTACCGGGCGGTGTTTGATGAGGGGTGGGTGAAGGAACACCTGCCGGTGAACTGGATGAAGCGGCTGCAGCGAGCGAGGGCGGCGCTGGCGGTGATGGCGACGGTGCTGTTTGTGGCGGTACCGTTTGGGGTGGTGGCGGAGGTGCGGCGGCGAGAGGCAGAGGCGCTGCGGCTGACAGCGCAGGAACAAACCATTTTGGCCCAAGCAAATGCCTCGAAAGGATTTTTGCTAGACGATCAATCGTTAGAAGCATTAGTAGCCGCTACCAATGCAGTTCAGCTAGCCAAACAAGAAAACCTGCAAGATTCCGTTACAGCAACTCCAGCTATAGCAGCGCTCAGGCAAGCTGTTTATCACTACAAAGCATTTAACTTAGAACAGTCGTATGGATTTCGAGAGCGTCAGCAGCTAAAAGATAGTGGCGGTAGTGTC
>NZ_JASATW010000059.1:2822-5322 GCF_030405905.1 Sphaerothrix gracilis Ecp01 | reverse complement strand
TAATGGGTCAGCGACTTGGCGTGTCGAGCAAGCTTAAGCCGTGAGGCGTAGGCGCAGCGAAAGCGAGTCTGAACAGGGCGTTCAGTTCGGCGCGCCAGACCCGAAACCGGGTGATCTAGCCATGAGCAGGTTGAAGGTGCGGTAACACGCACTGGAGGACCGAACCGGTGTCCGTTGAAAAGGCCTCGGATGACTTGTGGCTAGGGGTGAAAGGCCAATCAAACCCGGAGATAGCTGGTTCTCCGCGAAAGCTATTTAGGTAGCGCCTCGTGTGAATGCTCCAGGGGGTAGAGCACTGGATGGGCTAGGGCTGTCCACAACGGTACCAAACCTAACCAAACTCCGAATACCTGGAAGCAGTGCACGGGAGACACACGGCGGGTGCTAACGTCCGTCGTGGAGAGGGAAACAACCCTGACCTACAGCTAAGGCCCCCAATTCGTGGCTAAGTGGGAAAGGATGTGAGGACCCCAAAACAACCAGGAGGTTGGCTTAGAAGCAGCCATCCTTTAAAGAAAGCGTAACAGCTCACTGGTCTAGCCAAGGGTCCTTGCGCCGAAAATGTAACGGGGCTCAAGCCACGAGCCGAAGCTTAGGGTGCATCTTCGGATGCGCGGTAGCGGAGCGTTCCGTAGGCCGGTGAAGGGAGACCCGCGAGGGCTCCTGGAGGCATCGGAAGTGAGAATGCTGACATGAGTAACGACAAACAGCGTGAGAGACGCTGTCGCCGAAAGTCCAAGGGTTCCTGCGTAAAGTTAATCTGCGCAGGGTCAGCCGGCCCCTAAGGCGAGGCCGAAAGGCGTAGTCGATGGGAATCAGGTGAATAGTCCTGAGCCAGCGGGTGGTGACGGATCCGAGCCGTCGTGTCTCCTTATCGGATTGGAGGCGCGGCCGGAGGGTCCCGGGAAACAGCCCCCGCGTGAGACCGTACCCGAAACCGACACAGGTGGACTGGCAGAGCATGCCGAGGCGCTTGAGAGAACGATGCTGAAGGAACTCGGCAAATTACCTCCGTAACTTCGGGATAAGGAGGCCTTCCGCGTGGGCAACCGCGTGGGAGGGGCACAGACCAGGGGGTGGCGACTGTTTAGCAAAAACACAGGGCTCTGCGAAGTCGCAAGACGACGTATAGGGTCTGACGCCTGCCCGGTGCCGGAAGGTTAAGAGGAGAGGTTCACGCCTTGAATCGAAGCCCCGGTAAACGGCGGCCGTAACTATAACGGTCCTAAGGTAGCGAAATTCCTTGTCGGGTAAGTTCCGACCTGCACGAATGGCGTAACGACTTCCCCGCTGTCTCCAGCATCGGCTCAGTGAAATTGAATTCCCCGTGAAGATGCGGGGTTCCTGCGGTCAGACGGAAAGACCCCGTGCACCTTTACTGTAGCTTTGCGCTGGCATTCGTGTCGGCATGTGTAGGATAGGTGGAAGGCTATGAAGCGCGGGCGCCAGCTCGCGTGGAGCCACCCTTGAAATACCACCCTTGGCGACATGGATGTCTAACCGCGATCCGTCATCCGGGTCCGGGACAGCGCATGGCAGGCAGTTTGACTGGGGCGGTCGCCTCCCAAAGAGTAACGGAGGCGCGCGATGGTGGGCTCAGACCGGTCGGAAATCGGTCGTCGAGTGCAATGGCATAAGCCCGCCTGACTGCGAGACGGACATGTCGAGCAGAGACGAAAGTCGGCCATAGTGATCCGGTGGTCCCGCGTGGGTGGGCCATCGCTCAACGGATAAAAGGTACGCCGGGGATAACAGGCTGATGATCTCCAAGAGTCCATATCGACGAGATCGTTTGGCACCTCGATGTCGACTCATCACATCCTGGGGCTGGAGCAGGTCCCAAGGGTTCGGCTGTTCGCCGATTAAAGTGGTACGTGAGTTGGGTTCAGAACGTCGTGAGACAGTTCGGTCCCTATCTGCCGTGGGTGTCGGAGATTTGAGAGGATCTGTCCCTAGTACGAGAGGACCGGGATGGACGCACCTCTGGTGGACCTGTCGTGGCGCCAGCCGCGGTGCAGGGTAGCTATGTGCGGACGGGATAACCGCTGAAGGCATCTAAGCGGGAAACCCACCTCGAAACGAGATCTCCCTCGAGAGCCGTGGTAGACCACCACGTCGATAGGCCGGGCGTGCAAGCGCAGCAATGCGTTGAGCTTACCGGTACTAATCGCTCGATCGGCTTGATCGCCTCCCATGATCCCTGCGCGCACACCGCGCACGGACGAACACCAAGACGTCCAGGACCAGAACCAAAACCCTATGCGCGCAATCTGTCCTTCGCCGGCCCGGTGACCCGAGCGAGGAGCATAAAACCCGATCCCATCCCGAACTCGGCCGTTAAACTCCTCAGCGCCGATGGTACTGTGGCTCAAGCCCCGGGAGAGTAGGTCGTCGCCGGGCCTGCGAAGGACAGACAACGCGCGCAGCACGCCGAACACCAACCATCCTCCTCACCTACCAACCACAAGCCGCACGACGCGCGCAACAGACAGGAAGCGTC
>NZ_JASATW010000059.1:0-2773 GCF_030405905.1 Sphaerothrix gracilis Ecp01 | reverse complement strand
TCCGTGGCAGGAATCATCGCATCGTCTCCGAAACGCATGCCGGGGCTCGATCATGTCCCGAGACGTGGTGTAGCTGACGCGGTGCCATGGACGATCCTGGGCGTGGCCGGATCGTTCGTCAGGGCTCCATCACTGGCAGGCTGACGGCGGGATCATCGCTCATGCCGGCGATGGTTTCCAGGGTCATGTATCTCGCGCGCTGGACGGCCCATTCGTCGTTCTGCTCGAGCAGGATCGCGCCGACCAGACGGGTGATGGCGTCCTCGTTGGGGAAGATGCCGACGACCTCGGTCCTGCGCTTGATCTCGCCGTTGACGCGCTCGAGCGGGTTGGTCGAGTGCAGCTTGGCCCGGTGGCGCAGCGGGAAGTCCATGTAGGCGAGGACGTCGTGCTCGGCCTGGTCCATCAGGCCGGCGAGCTTTGGCGCCTTGGGCCTGAGCTGATCTGCGACGCGCCGCCATTGCTGATGAGCCGCCGCGGCGTCGTCCTGCGCGAAGGCGGTGGCCACGAAGGCGGAGACGACGCGCCGGCCGCTGCGCCCGGAATGGGCCAGCAGGTTGCGCATGAAGTGGACGCGGCAGCGCTGCCAGGTGGCGGTGAGCACCTTCGAGACGGCGGCCTTGATGCCCTCGTGGGCGTCCGAGATCACGAGCTTCACGCCCCGCAGGCCGCGCCGGGCGAGCTTCCTCAGGAAAGCCGTCCAGAACGTCTCGGCCTCGGAGGGGCCGACGTCCATGCCCAGCACCTCGCGCCGGCCGTCGGTGTTGACGCCCACCGCGACGATCACCGCCACCGAGACGATGCGGCCGTTCTGGCGCACCTTCACGTAGGTCGCGTCGATCCAGAGATAGGGCCAGTCGCCCTCGATCGGCCGGTCGAGGAAGGCCTTCACCCGCTCGTCGATCTCCCCGCAGAGCCGGCTCACCTGGCTCTTCGAGACGCCGCTCATACCCATGGCCTTGACGAGATCGTCCACCGAGCGCGTCGAGACGCCCTGGATGTACGCCTCCTGGATCACGGCGGTGAGCGCCTTCTCCGCCATCCGCCGCGGCTCCAGGAAGCCCGGAAAGTAGCTGCCCTTGCGCAGCTTGGGGATACGCAGCTCGACCGTGCCGGCGCGTGTCTCCCAGTCCCGGTCGCGATAGCCGTTGCGCTGCACGACCCGCTCGGCGCTCTTCTCCCCGTAGCCGGCGCCCGTCAGCGCGCCGACCTCGAGCTCCATCAGCCGCTCGGCCGCGAACCCGATCATCTCGCGCAGGATATCCGCGTCGGGGGTCTTCTCCACGAGCCCGCGCAGGGCCATCATCTCGTCGGTCATCGGTGGTCCTCGGTTCAGGTTGGTCTTCGCAACCCGACCCTACCGCAGACCGTCGATGACCACCCCGCAAAGCCGTCCGTCCGCTACGGCGCTATGGAGGGCGCGCGGCCGGACGGCTCCGCTCCCGTCGAGCTACACCATCACCGGGGACACGACCGCCGTCCGTGGCGCTCGGCGACCGTGGGGCAAAAGCCCCGGTGTGGGCTTTCGCCCCACGGCCTGCAGTTTACCGCATACCGTCAAACTACTAACTCTAGTCCTCGAAATGTGTAAACGTCCTACGAGCGACATCAGCCGCATCGTACTTCTGCCTCTTCTGATATGGCCCGAGTACCCCATCGAGAACGAAATTTCTGTAGTTCTTCGTATCACGCACATTAAACAAGTTTGGATTCCGTGCGAGTGCCATCGCAATCAGAGTTCTTTCCATCCAGAGAATATCTGGCTTCCTTGTGGAAACAGATTTACTTATACATCCTCTTGGCGTGACAAGAGGAAATAGAAGCATGTATGGTCGCCATCCGGGGTTCTGGGCGATGATATTCCTATAATGCTTCAGCTTGTGATCTGCAAATATCTCCTGCTTGAATCCATCCTTGCCGTGAGCCTTACCGACATACCAGGGCTTGTATTTTTCACCGCGTCGCATCACTAGGGAATAACACCCAAAAGCACACTTGAGCGAATTGACCGGAAGTTCATCGTAATCTTCCCATTCATTGAGAGTTTTCCAGAAATCCCGACGATTTTCCAGATCGACCTCGAATGGACCATACGACCAGAACAACATATGCGTCGCTCCCGCAATGTTTCTGCCACATTGCACTTTGGCGCAGGGGTACGGCCGCTGTCCACCCGGGGGGGGGTGCAGACACCCGCCCGCTCATATCACAGTTACCGTAAACGGTATAACGTGTGCTGTTGACAGCACACCGTTTGCCGTCTATCGCATGCAGGAAACAGTTAACCGCTTGCGGTAAGACTCACGGTCGAGGAGAATCCCGCCATGAAAGTGATCGCGCTCGTGACCCAGAAGGGCGGCACCGGCAAGAGCAGCCTCGCCGTCTCCCTTGCCGTCGCCGCCCAGGAACAGGGCTTGAAGCCTTACGTCCTTGACCTCGACCCACAGAGAACAGCCACCAGCTGGTTTGAACGGCGCGAAGCCAAGGGGCCGGAAGTGACGGCGCTCAATGCTGGGCAGGTTCCCGCCGCGCTCGACGCGCTCCGCCGGCAGAGCTGCGACATAGTCGTCATCGACACCCCCGGCGCGGACGCCCCCGGCACGTCGGCCGCCATGCAGGCGGCCGACCTGTGCCTCATTCCCGCGCGGCCGAGCATCGCCGATATCGAGGCGACGCGGCCGACCGTCCGGAGCCTGATGAAGCTGAACCGCGAGTATGCCTTCGTCCTGAACCAATGCCCTCCGGGGCGGACGATCCGCACCAACGACGCCTA
>NZ_JASATW010000058.1:7673-9402 GCF_030405905.1 Sphaerothrix gracilis Ecp01 | reverse complement strand
TGGGGTGTTCACGGATCTCGCGATCCGGTGGACCAAGCCCGGCGGCGTGATCGCCTATGTCACCCCGACCAGCTTCCTCGCCGGAGAGTACTTCAAGGCGCTTCGCGGCCTTCTCGCCCGCGAGGCCCCGCCGCTGGCGATCGATTTCCTGCACGCCCGGCGCGGCGTGTTCGAGGACGTGCTGCAGGAAGCCTTGCTCGCTACCTACCGCCGCGGGAGCGAAGCCGGTCCCGTGGCCGTGCATTATCTCGGCCTCCGCGCCGGCCGCGCCGAGGTCGAGGAAGCCGGCCGGTTCACCTTGCCGGGCGAGCGATCCGGGCCGTGGCTGGCGCCACGGGAGCCGGCTCAGCGTGCCCTCGCCGAACGCCTCGCCGGCATGCGCACCAGGCTCGCGGATTGGGGCTATGCGGTATCGACCGGGCCGCTCGTATGGAACCGCCACAAGGACCAGCTCCGCGAGCGCAAGGAGCGCGACGCCTTCCCGCTGATCTGGGCCGAGGCCGTGACCGCCGACGGGCGCTTTGTGTTTCGGGCCATCAAGCGGAACCATGCCCCATATTTCCGAACCCGGTTCGGCGACGAGTGGCTGAAGGTCACGCGGCCGTGCGTGCTCTTGCAGCGCACCACCGCCAAGGAGCAGGCCCGCCGGCTGATCGCCGCCGAGCTTCCGGCCGACTTCATCGCCGCGCACAAGGCGGTGGTGGTCGAAAATCACCTCAACATGGTGCGCCCGATCTCGGCCGCGCCGAAGGTCTCACCGGCCGCGCTCGCCGCCGTGCTCAACAGTGGCATCGTGGATCAGGCGTTCCGTTGCATCAGCGGCAGCGTCGCCGTCTCGGCCTTCGAGCTTGAGGCCCTCCCCCTCCCCACCGTGGCCGCCATGAAGCGGATCGAGGGCCTGGTCGCCAAGAGCGCCACGGCCGAGACCGTCGAGGCTGCCCTCAGGACGATCTATCTCGGCCGGAACGCATGAGACACCCCGTGTCCACCTTTGTTTTCCTATGCCGCGCATTTTTGCGCGGCGAGATGGCGTGCGGGGTGCGGGCTCTCGCGGCGTGCGGAGCCGCTCTTCGCGTACCGGCGGAAGTACCGGGTCCGGGCGATGTCGCCAGCGGCGTCGCGGCGGGTCGAGGAGCCAGCGGACGCGCGGCGTGGGTGGCCGGAGCGTCCGGCCCTGCTCTCGCTCCGGTTTCCGCTCTAGCACGCGCGTGAGCAGCAGCGGGAGCTCGCGTAGCAGCGGCGCTAGGCGCTGGAGTGGCGGGCGTAGCTCGTGCTGCAGCGGCTCGACGGGCTGCCGGCGTAGCAGTACAGGAAGGGCGCGCGGCCGGCGTAGTTGCGGCGGGTCTAGGAGCGGCTCTAGCCGCTGCTGGCACTCGCGAAGGTCTGGCGTCTGGTCGAGCGGCGCCTCCGGCCGCAGACGGGGCAGTGGGTGCGGAGGCCTTTCTCGTCCCCTCAGCAGAAGGCTACCCGGACGTTAGTGGCAGACGCGCGGCGGCAGTGGACGAAGCGGCTGTTGAGGGCGGTACGGAGGGGGACCCGGCGTCTGCAGATGTGCGCGCGGTCCGTCGCGCCTACGTTAGTGGGAGTACGGCAGGCCTAGGACCGAGCGCGGACCTAGGCGTAGGAGACCGTGCGGACCGCTCTAGCTCGGCTGATGCTGGGGCGTGCGGTAGAGCGGCGCGTTTTTACGCGCCGTATCCTTTTGTTTCCACCTGTGCCCCACAGAGTA
>NZ_JASATW010000058.1:0-7663 GCF_030405905.1 Sphaerothrix gracilis Ecp01 | reverse complement strand
CTACCACGCGCTCACCCGCCCGAAATCCTACCATCTCAAGAAGGTTCGTCCATGAGACACCCCGTGTCCACCTTTGTTTTCCTATGCCGCGCATTTTTGCGCGGCGAGATGGCGTGCGGGGTCGTAGTCGGCTCGATCTCGCCAGGCGTGCCAGAGGATGCGGATCCAGGCGCGAGCCAGGATCCGGACGGCATGAGGGTGATTGCATCCGCGCTGCCTGGCGCGCGTGTAGACGTCTGCGGCCCAGGGGGAGGCATGGCGGGAGTTGTCGGCGAAGCAGGTGACGGCGGCGCGCAGACGGTGATTGCAGGCCCATCGGAAGACGACTCCCCTGCTCTTTCCGGAGGCGTGGGTGACGGGGCAGACGCCGGCCTCCGCGGCGAGCTGGTCTGCGGTCTGGAAGCGCTCACGGTCGTCGCCGATCTCGGCGAGGATCTGGGCGGCGTTGATGCGGCCGGCGCGCGGGAAGGACATGACGATGCGGCCGTCGGGCAGCTCGGCGACGTCGTGCTCGATGCGGGCGGTGAGGTCGCGGATCGCGGCGACGATGCGCTCGAGGGCGACGACGAGTGCGCGCACGATCTCGCCTTTGGCCTCGCTCTCGTCCCGGCCTGCGAGGCCGGTGGGTGCGGCGCGCAGGCGACCGAGGAGCTGGGCGGCGCTGCGGCGACCGCTGTAGCGGGCCTGGGCCATGAAGGCGGCCATGCGCTTCTCGCCGAGGCGTGCGGCGCTCTCGGGCGTGGGGTAGCGGGCGAGGAAGGCGAGCGCGACGGGGCTGTCGACGTCGGCGAAGATCGCGGCGGCGCCCGGCCAGAAGCTTTCGAGCAGGCTGCGCAGCTGGTTTGCGAGGCCGACGCGGGTGGCGACGAGGTCGTCGCGCCCGCGCACGAGGGCGCGCAACGCCTTGACCGCGTCGGAGGCCTGGCGCAGCGGGGCGAAGCGATGGCCGTCGGTGCGCAGGATGTCGGCGAGCATGTAGGCGTCGCCCGGGTCGGACTTTCCGCCGGCGGCGCGATAGCGCGGACGGCAGGCCTTCACGACGTTCGGATGGATCGGCACGACCGGGTGGCCGGCGGCGACGAGCGTGTCGACGACGAGGCCGGATGGGCGCTCGATGGCCACCGGCATCTCCCCGGCGGGCGCGATGCGCGCGAGCGCGGCCACGAGCTTGGCGAGCCCCACGGCGGTGTGCGGGACGTCGAGGCGTGCGCGGACCGCGCCCGTCTCGTCGAGGATGCAGGCCGCGTGGCCGGCGTTACCCCAGTCGAACCCAACGGTGAAAGGCATAGGCGACGTCTCCCGGTTCGGTGTACCTTCACCCGAGCCGGGAGGTCGTGCGGATCGCTCATTGGAAGGCGCTCCGGCTGGCAGGCGCAGGCGCTACACCCCGTGGTCCGTCCGGTCCTCCCGGCACTTGCCGCGCGGCGGGTCTCATGCGGGCCCTTCACGGGCGAGCACACATGGCCGTCGCGGCAAGTGCTCGGGCTGGAGAATACTACGCCGCTTCGCGGCTCCGCATCCTCCAGCCCGAAGGTGCACCAATGAGCCTGCAGCCTCTCCTGACCCGCGCCGAGATCCACGAACGGCTGCAGGCAATCTTTCCGGAGGGCACCGCCAACCGGAACTATGTCACTCGCTTGCTTGCGGCGAGCACGGTGTATGCGGCCCTCTATGTCGGCGCGATCGACGGCACGGGGGTGTTTTTCACTCCCAAGCACGTCTATCGCATGAGCGACGACCAGGCGGCCGACACCACGGCGGCTACGCGCCAGGCGTTCGCCACGGCCGTGATAGGGGCCGGGTTCCGGCCACCGGGTGAGCAGTGGTATGCCGACAACACCCGCGAGCCGATCCGCGACGAGACCTTGCGAGAGGGGCTCCTCGCGCTCGGCGCGGCCGTCGAGCGCGGAGATCTCCCCACCACGTCGAGCAAGCCGCGCTATGCCCTGCAGGGCGCCTTCGCGGCCCTGTTCGATCCCAGCCTCACAGGGGCCAACCTCACGGCCGCGATCGAGGCCTGGCAGAAGGCCAACCTCAACAAGGGCGCCCTCGCCCGGATCGCGCTCGTGCGCCGCGGCGCAGGAGCGAGCACCACCCGGGTGCTCGTGACCTTCCCCAACGGGGAGGCACGGCACCTGCAGCCGGGGCCGAGTTCCGAGATCACCAAGGCCGTGATCGAGGTGTTTGCGCCGCGGTTCCTCGGCGCACCGGCCGTCCTGTTCGTCAGCGAGAGCGGCAACAAGGTGGTGGCCCGTGACGAGGATCTCGCGCAGCGGATCGGTCTCAACATCCAGGCCGATAAGAACCTTCCCGACACGATCCTGGTGGACCTGGAGCCCGAGCACCCCCTCCTCGTATTCGTCGAGGCCGTCGCGTCCGATGGCCCGATCAACGAGCGCCGCAAGAGCGCCCTGGCGGATCTCGCGCGGGCGGCCGGGTTCCCGGTGGAGCACGTGGCCTACGTCACCGCCTACCTCGACCGGAGCGGCTCCCCGTTTAAGAAAACAGTAGATACCTTGGCCTGGGGAAGCTACGCTTGGTTTGTGTCGGAGCCGACCGGCCTTGTACAGCTGCGCCTCTCTCACAACGAAAAACTCATAAGATAAGGCACCAGACGATGGCTCGGAGCCCTAGACCACAGGATATCAGTTGGTTTCTTGATCTCCATGACAAGGGCCAACTAAATCTTGACCCTCCTTATCAGCGACGAAGTGTGTGGTCTCGTAAGGATAAGGAATTTTTTATAGATACAATTATGAATAATCTGCCTGCGCCACCTGTCTTTTTGCACAAAACACTTGATGATGCGGGAAAACAAACTTTCCACGTTGTCGATGGTAAGCAGCGGATTCAAACGATAATTGAGTTTAGAAATAATAAAGTTCGTCTTCCTGAAGATTTTGCAGATGTAAATCTTGCAAAGAAGAAGTGGAACGATCTTCCCAGGGCTCAGCGAGAGCTATTTTGGAATTATGAGCTTGTTGTTGAGCAGATTGCTGATGTTTCCGATGCTGCAATCAAAAATATATTTGAGAGAATCAATAGAAATGCGCGAAAGCTTACTAACCAAGAATTGAGACATGCTAAATATGATGGGTGGTTTATCAGAACTGCCGAAGCCGAAGCCGATAAGCAGGTTTGGCGCGATTTAGGTCTGAACACCCCGGCGCGCATGAAGCGTATGGCGGATGTCCAGTTTATTTCTGAACTCATGATTGTCACGCTTCAATCAAGAATCATTGGCTTCGATCAAGATGCGATCGATGACGTCTACGCCGCCTACGAGGAACCATCCGAGCAGCCGCTTTTCGTTGAAGATGACTTCCGAGCACAATTTGATCAAACGAAATCTTACGTCCGATCTTTGTTTGAACTAGACAAAGGCGTATCTGATTATTTCAAGGTGCAGGGGCATTTTTATACGCTGTGGGCGTATCTTACCTTGGAAAAAAATCGCTTGCTCTCTGTGGATGAGATGCTTCCTCGATACAAGACATTTCTGGGTGACGTATCCCAGGTGGTAGATCGATTTCAGGGCGATGATGTGCCGCAGATTCAAGATGAACCGGAGGTTTATCAGCGTGCCGTGCTGAGCTATGCGATCAACATACGGGGGGCGAGTACCGATTTAGCTCCGAGATTGGCTCGACACCACGATCTAGTTGCCGTTCTGCACGGGCAGGAGCCGGCTAATAATGAAGATCAGTAAGAAGGCCCGTGAGATATTCGCCTCGGCAGAGGAGCGATATTCCCGCCTAGCAGCGGAGGTTTCCGCTAAGATCAAGCCCGCCGTCGAGTCACAAGATTGGTTCTTTATACATCGAGTAAAGACACTTGAGAGCTTTGCTCTAAAACTGGAGACAGGTCGTATCGACAATCCTCTAGAGCCGGACGACTTCTATGCTTGCACGATAGTCGTATCAACTCAATCAGAGATAGAAACTGCAGAAAGACTAATCGAATCGTTTTACACACCTCAGTTTCGGAAACCTGAACGGGACGACGATACGCATAAAGAGGCTTCAAGCTTCGTCTTCGACGATCTTCGTCTATATGTGACCCGTGGGGAGTCTGCCGGACGAGAGAACGCAGACCTTGAGGGGCTGTTATTTGAGATACAAATTAAGACAATCTTGCAGTATGCTTGGGGAAGAGCGACACACGATCTTATATATAAGACCGATTCGGTCAGTTGGCCTAAGGAGAGAATTGCGTTCCAAGTCAAGGCTATGTTAGAGCATGCAGAGCTTGCAATTGCAGACGCTAACAACCTCTCACGATCGAGTGCTATTGCTAAGAAGGATAGGAAGACATCCTCTGTATTAAAGATAATTGATCAGATAGAGAGGATATGGCCTAGTGACGCACTTCCAGAGGATCGGCGACGACTAGCCGAAAACGTCCGTCAAGCTCTTGCTATTGCGAACATCAAAGATGCTGATAGGCTAACTGGACTTGTAGAGGCAGAGATTAGGCGCGTGGGACTTCTCCCAAGAGATCTATCGCCATACGCTTTTGTCGTTCAAGCTTTGGCGCAGGCGCACGATATCGAACTTGAGAGAAAGCTTAATGCGGGCGGAAAGGGGAAGATACTCGTGCATTCTGCCATGGAGTTGCCTGACTGGATGAGGGGCGTCCATCCGCGGATTATCAATCTGGACGCTCTATAGGTTCCTTGCGTAATTTAAGATTTTCGCAAGGCACGCCGGCCTTTGACGCGGCAGCGCTTTTTCCTTGCGCGACCCGCATGCGGAAGAGGGCTCTCACGTACCGCTGTCCCCGTGGGTACACTGAGGAGCCCCGTCCGCCCGGCCGCGTCAAGGCACGCTCCGCTCTTCGGCCTTGACCCAGCCAAACGGCCGGTGCGGCTGGCTACTATGGGCGTAAGCCCAGGTCTGAGCTCACGCCCATAGTCTATTAAACGACCCTTTTCCGGACACGGCCGCCCTCCCCTCCCTCGGAGGCATCGAGCGCGGCCACTATTGTCCGGAAAATATGTCTCGTAATCTATTGTCAGAAATACCCCCTTGGGGTACATTCCTGACATGTTGATCGGCTACGCCCGCGTCTCGACCGAAGACCAGAACCTCGACCTGCAACGGGACGCCCTTCGGCGCGCCGGGTGCGAGAAGATTTTCGAGGAGAAGATCTCCGGCCGCGCTGGCACGAAGCGCCCTGCGCTCGAGGCCGCCCTCGCCTACCTCCGGCCGGAGGATCAGCTCGTGGTGTGGAAGATCGACCGGCTGGGCCGGTCCCTTCGCGAGATGCTGGACACCGCCCACGGGCTTCAGGAGCGCGGCGTGAAGCTCCGCTCTCTCACCGAGCAGGTCGATACCGAGACCCCGACTGGGCGCCTGATGTTCAACTTCCTGGGCACGATCGCGGAGTACTTCCTCGACCTCAACCGCGAGCGGACCATGGAAGGGCTCAAAGCCGCTCTCGCGCGCGGCCGAAAAGGCGGCCGGCCGCGCAAGCTCGGCGACGAGGATCTCGCGGTGGCGCGCGCCATGCTCGCCGACCCCACCATCCCCGTGGCGAAGATCGCCGAGCGGCTCGGTGTGAGCCGGGCGACCTTCTACGCCTACTTCCCGGCTGCGCGCCGGCGCCAGGGAGGAGCGTCATGACCGAGGTGTATCTCCGCCGGCGCGACCCCGCCCGGAATGTGGCGCGATTCTACCGCATGCATGTGGTCCCTACCCTGTTCGGGGAATGGAGCTTAGTGCGGGAGTGGGGCCGCATCGGCAGCGGCGGCCAGGTGAAAGCGTCGACGTTCGGGCGTCTCGATCATGCCGAGGGTGCTCTCGCCCGCCTAGCTGGCGTGAAGCTTCGCAAGGGGTACAAGCTGAACCGCGGCACCTGCGCGGAGACATAGAAGACGGGAAGGGGCTCATGTACCGGGTTGACCTCATCACAAATCGGCTTTCGAGGCTGAGACAGCGACACTTCGCCGACCTCAATCTTCGCGAACGCGAGCACCTTCAAGAGTGGCTCGCGAATCTGCCCGAGGCGCTCGGAGAAGAGCTTCTTGTGATTCAAAAGGAATTCGACGGATTCGACGCCACTCGTGAGCGCCTTGATCTACTCGCACTGGACAAGGACGGTAATCTGGTCGTGATCGAGAACAAGCTCGACGACTCAGGACGAGATGTTGTCTGGCAGAATCTTAAGTATGCCGCCTATGTGTCCGGGTTCACCAAGACGCAGATTGTCGATATATACCAGCAGTATCTTGATCGGTATTGTGGCGGCGGGAATGCCGTACAACAGCTATGCGAATTTTTGGACGTTGAGGAACTTGAAGAGACCGTGCTCAACTCGGGCAATGATCAGCGATTGATCTATATCGCCGCGAACTTTAGACGCGAGGTGACGGCCACGGTGTTGTGGCTTCTCGGCCGGGGCATTCGCGCTCAATGCTTCAAGGTAACACCCTACTCTCACGGCGAAGAACTCTTTGTTGACGTGCGGCAGATCATCCCGATTCCAGAAGCAGCAGACTATATGATTGGGATGTCGACAAAGGATAATGAGGAGAAGAGTGTCCAGAGTGCCCAGAAGAAACGCTATAGTTTGCGGCGGGCTTTTTGGGAAGAAGCCCTGGATAAACTACGTTCTGATGGTGTCGAGCTTTACCGCAACATCAATCCAACGCACGATCACTGGTTAAGTGCCGGGTCAGGTGTTCGCTCTTGTCCCTACCAGATGATTTTCTCACGTGATGAGGCGCGTGTTGAACTCAGCCTACAGCGAGCGGATATGTCCGAAAACAAATGGATTTTTGATCAGTTGCTCGCTGATAAGACCAAGCTAGAGGCTGCATTTGGCAATCCGTTGGATTGGCGGCGCATGGATGATCGCAAAGCCTCCCGAATCATCTTTGCCAAGCCGTTTGATGGATATGATCGCTCGAATTGGCCCGACATGATCGAGTGGTTGTCCGTTCACGTGCGCCGGCTTGAGACCGCATTCAGCGGGCCGCTTCTTAAAGCCGGCAAGAGCATTCCGAAACTCGTATCCGATCCGAGTCTGGCTGACGAATCCGACCTGTAGATTCCTACAATCCCTCACCGTTCACGAAAATCCTAGCGGGGGTGCGGGGGCGGCAATGAGCCCCCGCCCCGGTGGATCTGGCGTGGCCGTACGGAGCCTGGCAGGCGCGTCGGAGCGCAAGCGACGGGTTGAGCCCTTCGCCCCGCTGCCCAGAGCGCCCGGTCCCGTGGGCCCTCCCCTGCCCTCCTGAACGACCGTGCCCCGCCGGCGGGTGGGTTGCGGCGGAGAATCTCCCGTTCCCGTCTCACACCCCGCGGCCTGGAAACGTCGGACCGTGCGTCGCCCCTGCCCGCGGTCAACCGCCTGCCCGCTCCCTTCGCTGCGCTCCCGTGTGGGCGGTGTGACCGCGTGACCGCCTCCCGGAGGCTCAGGTGGGCGCCGCCCCGTGCGGTCCGACCGGCCGCGAAGGGCGTGGCCGGGAAAACCAACGGGAGAATCCCCATGACGCAACCCAAACCATCCCGCCAGCCGAGCCACGCGGTCTACCTGGTTGAGGGCGAAGGCGAGAGCACCTACTGGACCAAGATCGGCGCCGCCTGGGCGCACGAGGACGGCGAAGGCTTCAACCTCAGCCTCAGCGCCGTGCCTTTGAACGGCCGCCTGGTGATCCGCA